>QOQK01000001.1 GCA_003331985.1 PS1 clade bacterium
TTCCGCAACCTCGGCAATACCAATACCGTGCGGTAAGGTGCAGATAAGCTCAAACAACGCCTCGCGCTTTTTTTCGGAGAGTTTTTTGCTGTCATTGAGGCCTACAAGCCCCCGCGCTTCATAATCGGAAGGCAAATAAACCGCCGCCGCAACCACCGGACCCGCCCAAGGGCCGCGCCCGGCCTCATCGACCCCGACGACCCTTTTTTCAGGCCAGCCTCGCGCTGTTTCTGCCGCGATATCTATGGCGTATCCTCTTATTCGGCAGCTTGGGCTGTTTCCTCTGCCGCCTGCCAACGTAAAATCGGCTGACGCGCCGCACGGGTTTCATCCAAACGACTACGCGGGGCAAGCTCAGGCGCATTCGTAAAGCGTTCCGTTTCGCCCGCATTGGCACTGCGTACCAAATCCCGCAAGGTTGCGATAAACAAATCCAGCGTGTCGCGGCTTTCAGTTTCCGTCGGCTCAATCAGCATCGCGCCATGCACCACCAATGGGAAATACATCGTCATCGGGTGATAGCCCTCATCAATCATGGCCTTGGCGAAATCAAGCGTCTCAACGCCCGTGCCTTTTAAGAAGCCGTCGTCAAACAGCGCCTCATGCATGCAGGGTCCGGCAAATGGCGCCGTCATCACATCCTGCAAAGACGCCAGAACATAATTGGCGTTCAACACCGCATCTTCCGCCACTTGGCGAAGACCATCAGAGCCATGACTTTTCATATAAGACAAAGCACGGACAAACATGCCCATCTGCCCATGAAAAGCCACCATCCGACCAAATGGTTGGTTAGCACTTTGCGCTTCAAGCTCAATCAGGTCAAAACCATTCTCGCCGGCAACCACATAGGGCAGTGGCGCAAAAGCTTCCAGCCTGTCGGACAGAACCGTCGGCCCTGACCCCGGACCACCGCCGCCATGCGGGGTGGAGAAAGTTTTATGCAGATTAATATGCATTGCATCAATGCCGAGATCTCCCGGTCTGACACGCCCGACAATGGCGTTAAAATTCGCCCCGTCACAATAGAAATAGCCGCCAGCCTCGTGCAAAGCATCGGCAATCTCAATGATATCGCGCTCAAACAATCCGCATGTGTTCGGATTGGTCAACATAATCGCGGCAACGTCATCGCCCAGCTTGTCCTTAAAAGCGGCAAGGTCAACACGACCGTCCGCATTGGCAGGGATTTCATCAACTTTAAAGCCCAACAAAGCCGCTGTCGCCGGATTGGTCCCATGCGCGGATTCCGGCACAAGGACACGGCGGCGGGTTTCCAACTCGCCGCGCGCTTCAATCGCCGCACGTATCGCCATCATGCCGCATAATTCACCATGCGCACCCGCTTTGGGTGAAAGCGCAACGGCAGGCATATTGGTCAATGTCTTCAACCAATGCGCCAACTCATCCATCAGTTCCAGCGCACCCTGTACAGTCGAGACAGGCTGAAGCGGGTGAATATCTGAAAAGCCGGGGAGACGCGCCATTTTTTCATTGAGACGCGGATTATGTTTCATGGTGCAAGAACCCAAAGGATAAAGCCCCGCATCAATTGAGTGGTTTTTTTGACTGAGCCTAACAAAATGGCGTAAAGCTTCAGGCTCTGACAAACCGGGTAGATCCGGCTTGGCAGGAGCCATGCAATCACCCAGTCTGGTATTCACTTCCGGCACAGGCTCAAGGTCAACACCCGACTTATCGGCACTGCCAATCTCAAAAATAAGTTTTTCTTCCAGTATCAGAGCTTGATGCCCTGTAAAGGTTTGCTTTCTGTCCTGCTTCATAGGTGTCATCTCATTCATGCCGATACCCCTTTCAGCACATCTCGCAGTGCTGCTTCATAAATTTCTAAATCCGCTTCAGTATTTGCTTCGGTAGCCGCCACCAGAAGCACATCATCCATATTCGAGTCCGGCATAAGCCGCGATACAGGCACACCGCCCAGAACAGACTTCTCAGCCAAAGCCTCAACAATCTGTTCGGCGGGGGCAGGTAGGCGAATGGCAAATTCATTGAAGAAAGCCGGTGTCACAACCTCTACGCCGGCAATGCCCTCTAGCTTGTCAGCCAAATGCACAGCGCGGGCATGGTTCAATGCAGCAAGATGTCGAAGCCCCTGACCACCAAGCAATGTCATATGAGCGGTAAACGCCAGAGAGCAAAGACCTGAATTGGTGCAAATATTGGATGTCGCCTTATCCCGGCGAATATGCTGCTCGCGTGTTGAGAGCGTCAGCACAAATCCGCGCTTGCCGTCAGCATCAACTGTCTCGCCGCATAGACGACCCGGCATCTGGCGGAGATATTTTTCCTTGGCCGCAAACAGCCCGACATAAGGCCCACCAAAATTAAGTCCATTGCCAAGGCTTTGCCCCTCGCCGGTCACGATATCGGCTCCCATATCACCGGGACGCTTCAACAACCCCAGCGAAATAATTTCCGGTACAACAACTATCAGCAAACAGCCACGTGACTGGACTTCGCTCGCGAGTGTCGAATAATCCATAATGTTGCCAAAAAAATCAGGATATTGCACCACGACGCTTGATGTATCCTCATCAATAAGCGCAACTAAATCTTCGACACCATTAACGGAGTCAGCAGGTGACGCGACGTCAAATCCGCCCATATCTGAGAGGTTATCAATCACACCGCGATAATGGGGGTGCAAGCGTGCCGAAATGACAGCACGTTTTTTGCGCGTAATCCGGTGCGCCATTAATACAGCCTCACCTGTCGCCGTTGACCCGTCATACATTGACGCATTAGCGACCGGCATACCAGTCAGCTCACAAACCTGAGTTTGGAATTCAAACAAATACTGCAAAGTACCCTGGGTAATTTCTGGCTGATAAGGGGTGTAGGAAGTCAAAAACTCCGAACGCTGAATAATATGGTCCACGCTGGCGGGCACATGGTGCTTATAGGCTCCGGCACCACAAAAGAAAGGCACAGTAGAGGCTGTTTTGTTTTGCGCTGCCATAGCAAGCAGATTGCGCTCAACCTGCATCTCAGTTTGGTGCGGCGGCAGATTAATCGGGCCATCAAGACGCGCGGCTTCAGGCACATCTATAAAAAGATCATCAATGGTATCTACGCCGATACGCGATAACATCGCACCTCGGTCGGTCGGGGTTAGAGGTAAATAACGCATTAACCTAGCTCCTTCACATAATCGGCATAAGCTGCCTCATCCATCAAATCGTTCAACTCGTCAGGGTTGGACACTTTCATGGTAAAAAACCATCCACCTTCTGCAGGGTCCTGATTGACCAAAGCAGGCTCATCTTCCAATTTTACATTCGGCTCAACAATTTCACCCGATACCGGCGCGTAGACTTCACTCGCAGCCTTAACACTTTCGACAACAGCCGCATCATTACCCTGTTCGACCTGTCGTCCTGCTTCAGGCAATTCGACGAAAACAACATCACCAAGCTGTTCTTGGGCGTAATCCGTAATGCCGATGCGCGCTAAATCGCCCTCAAGACTGATCCATTCATGGTCTTTGGTAAATTTCTTACTCATGATTTTGTCCTCAAATATTTATGTTCTACAAAGGGCATGCTGGAGATTTTTGCCAGCATCGGTTTACCGCGAATTATAAGTTGTACTTGTGTGCCTGGCGCCGCATGCGCGGCACTCACATATCCCATCGCTATTGGTGCCTGCAAACTTGGTGCAAACCCGCCGCTTGTGATGCGACCGATAGGATTATTCTCCATGTCATGAATTTCAGTACCTTCCCGCGCAGGCGCTCGGCCTTCAGGTTGAATACCAACACGTAAACGGTCAGGCTTTTGTGATAATTGTTGAGAAACTTTATGCGCGCCCGGAAAATCAAGCGACTCACGCCGACGGCGTGGGACCGACCACATTAAATCGGCTTCTACAGGCGTTGTGCCGGTATCAATATCGTGACCATACAGACAAAGCCCTGCCTCAAGCCTTAAACTGTCTCGTGCGCCTAAGCCGATAGGCGCAACCGCGTCATTTTCCATGAGAAGCGCTGCAAACTGGGACGCCATATCATTAGGGAGAGAAATTTCAAACCCATCCTCGCCAGTGTACCCACAGCGCGAAATAATAACCTTTTCTCCTTGATAATCTGCATGACAGGCCTGCATAAAAGCCAAATCCGCCGCGGCAGGTAAATGCTCTTTCAGGACTGCTTCTGCCAACGGCCCTTGCAAGGACAAGAGCGCGCGATTTTCGACAGATAGTCTTGCTTTACCGACAAGCGACTGGGCGATATGAGCAAAATCATCATTCTTACAAGCGGCGTTCACAACCAACCAGAGGGTGTTGCCGAAACGAGTAACCATCAAATCGTCAAGTATCCCGCCATCTTGATTTGTTAGTTGCGTGTAACGAATACCACGCTCTTTTAAGGATATTATACCGCCGGGAACGAGCGCCTCGAAAACAGGCGCAACATCGCTATCCGGGTCTTCAGGAAATAACTGCGCTTGCCCCATATGGGAGACATCAAACAAGCCAGCTTTCTCGCGTGTGTGGAGGTGTTCGCCCATAACACCTAATCCATATTGGACAGGCATCTCATATCCGGCGAAAGGAACCATTTTTGCGCCCAACTGCAAATGCATGTCATAGAGCGGGGTTCTGGCGTAGCCGTTTAAACCTTGCTCAGAGGATGCACCTGATACTTTGCCGGTACCGTCAAAATCTGATGTAGAGTTGGTCATTAAACGGACAGGAAACCTGCTCCCAAAACTCAAGAGTAAACACATCACTTCCGAACCATTACTATGGAACGTGCTGTGCCCTCCTCTGTCTTGGGAACCTGAGAGATTGATGGCAGAGATAAATTGAATACCAATTCAACTAACTACCATTTACCCCGTCGGTGAGATAAGCCGTATCCAAAACAAGAATTAGAGCTTATCTGCTTTCCAGAGTCCTTAATTGAAGCGGTCCTTTTGCCTGAGAGTTTCCGAGGGCGGTTGCTCCTTCGGCGCTGAATTTAATCAGTCTCTTCCACTACAATGTTAAAGGTCTTTATAATATGGAATCGAGTCGACCAAGAGTCAATGTTGAGACATATTTTTCGGTTAATAAACCTGCCTAATATCCCAGACGGCGTTTCTTTTCTGAGATATTTGATGCCAGTTCCTCGGCAGATAATTCAAAACCAATAATAACCTGCATACCATTTGAAATCGCATCTAATTGAACATTAAGTCCATTTACCATTTGCTTGAAACTGACAAAATCACCCGATATATCGGCTTTTAAAGACACAGAGATATTTTTGGTCATGCGCGAAATAACCTCATCATCTGGCGTTACAAGCGCAATAAATACCGGGAGTGTCGCATTATAAGCACCTGCGGAATTGGCATAAAAACGACCACTGACAAATAATGCCATCTCCATATTAGAGGGACCCGTTACTTCACAAGCCAAATCAACCCAATTTAACTCCGCCGTCCAGTTTTGCTGATCACTTTTGACCAGGCGTTCCCCATCAGCAAGAATGAAAGGCTTGGGGCATTCAACATAGGGAAGAGGCTTCTCCACTGCGCAGGCTGACAGCAAGGTGCCCATGAAAGTCACCAGCAGAAAAGTTTTTGTTATTTTGGACATAAACATCATGTTTCCCTTTTATAATGTCGCCTGTAAGTCAGTTTCGGTTTATAAGTGTTATGGTTTTAAATATCCAGTGATTTGCTCATTTGATGTCTTAAGAAAGGCATGACGTTAAACTAACCAAGCCAATTACATTGGGCAAGTATATTGGGCTAATACAATGGGCAAGTCTTATGATTATCAGCATACGGATCAATTAATGTCAGATATGTCCAAACCCTCACTAAAACTCCTACTCGCCACGCCGCGAGGATTTTGCGCAGGTGTGGATCGAGCCGTACTGATTGTTGAACGTGCGCTCGAAATATACGGGCCACCAGTTTATGTGAGACATGAGATTGTTCATAATAAGCGCGTCGTTGACGACCTTGCCGATAAAGGCGCGGTGTTTATCGAAGAACTGAGCAATTTACCTGACGACCTTAATGAAAAAACACCTGTGATTTTTTCTGCCCATGGCGTGCCCAAAGCTGTAACGCAGGAAGCCAACCGGCTGGAACTGAATTGGCTGGATGCAACCTGCCCGCTGGTCTCCAAGGTTCACATTGAAGCGCAGCAACATTTTTCAAATGGCTATGAAATTTTAATGATTGGTCATGCCGGTCATCCCGAAGTTATTGGCACAATGGGGCAACTGCCTGAGGGAAAAATTAAGCTGATTGAAAACACTGATGATGCAGAAGCAGTAGAGGTTTCCGATGCGTCGCATATTGCCTATATCAGTCAAACCACCTTATCGGTAGATGACACAACCGCAATAATCGCAATCCTGAAACGGCGCTTCCCAGACATAGCGGAGCCGCACAAGCAAGATATCTGTTATGCGACAACTAACCGTCAAGCCGCGGTTAAGGATATTGCACCTCAGTCAGATATGGTGCTGGTAATCGGCGCGCCGAATTCGTCCAATTCAATGCGTCTTGTTGAGGTTAGCCTGACATCCGGCTGTCCTGAAGCGCATCTCATCACTGGGCATACAGATATTCCTCTTGAAAGATTAAACGGCATTTCCACATTGGGATTGACCGCAGGTGCGTCGGCACCTGAAAGCTTAATGGAAGAAGTCATTGAAGAATTATCCACTCATTTCTCGCTTGTAATTGAAGAAGTTGTCCATACGACCGAGTTGGTAGAGTTTAAACTTCCAAAACAAATACGATAAAGGTGCCGGAGACTTTTCCTTATGGCTGTATATACCGATCTCACTGATGAACAGCTAACGGACTTATTGTCTGATTATGACATTGGTAGTGTCTTATCACTTAAGGGGATAGCTGAGGGAGTTGAAAACTCCAATTTTCTCCTTACCACCGAACAAAACGGACATGCAGAAAAGTTTATCCTCACGCTTTATGAAAAACGGGTAAACCCCGACGACTTACCTTTTTTTATTAACCTTATGTCACATCTCGCTGAGTCAGGTCTTCCTTGCCCTGTCCCGGTAAAACGCAAAGATGGAGCCACACTCTCTCATGTTGCCGGGCGTCCTGCAGCGATTATCAGCTTTCTTGAAGGTCTCAGTCTCCGTCGACCGGAAGCCGTACATTGTCATGCGCTGGGCGCCAGGATGGCTGAGATGCACCTCGCGGCACAACGGTTTGACATGGAGCGCATGAATAATCTGTCAATTGATGCTTGGCCGGGTCTTTATGATACTTCGCGCCATAATGCAGACACGCTCCATGCCGGTTTAACCGACTTGATTGATGGAGAGTTGGCACGACTAAAAGAACACTGGCCTGATAAAGAAACTGCCCTGCCACGCGGTATCATTCATGCCGATTTGTTTGCCGATAATGTATTTTTTATTGGCGAAGAGTTGTCTGGCATAATTGATTTCTACTTTGCTTGCACAGATATGCTGGCTTATGACCTCGCCATTGTTCTCAATGCGTGGTGCTTTGAGACTGACACAAGTTTTAATATTACGAAAGCACGCGCCCTGATGGACGGATATAACTCAGTACGGAAACTCTCATCTGAAGAAATTGAAGCTTTGCCAATTTTAGCCGCAGGGGCTGCCATGCGTTTTCTTCTTACCCGTTTACATGATTGGTTTGCCCCTCAAGAAGGTGCGCTCGTGAAACCGAAAAATCCCCTGGACTACCTGCACAGGCTGAGGTTTCACAAGAAAACAAAATCTGCAGCTGAATATGGAGTTGAGCTATGATGACAGCCTATACTGATGGAGCATGTTCGGGTAATCCCGGCCCCGGTGGATGGGGTGTATTAATGATTATAGACGGGCAAGAAACCGAGCTATGTGGCGGTGAAGCAGAGACCACCAATAACCGTATGGAACTTAAAGCAGCTATTGAAGCATTGCGCGCGCTGCCTAAAAATGGCGCTGTGAAAATTGTTACAGACTCTACTTACGTAAAAGACGGCATCACATCATGGATGGGAAATTGGAAGCGTAATGGCTGGAGGACTGCTGCCAAGAAACCTGTCAAAAATGAAGATTTATGGCGTGAATTAGACACTGAAAACGCGGCGCATCAGGTCGAATGGGCTTGGGTAAAAGGTCATAGCGGCCACCCCGAAAATGACCGCGCCGATGAATTGGCACGGCGTGGAATGGCCGCTTATCAATAAAGCTCTAAAAAAGATTAGAGTTGGCTGATCAGGTTTTCAGCACCTGAGTCCACGGCTTCGCCGGGATTGGACTCAATATTGAGTGTATCCACAACGCCGTCGCGAACAATCATGGAGTAGCGCAAAGATCGTGTGCCAAGACCAAAACCTGAGCCGTCCATTTCAAGGCCAATAGCTTTAGTAAATTCACCATTGCCGTCACCGACCATCATAATGTTACCACCTGTACCCTGATCTTTTCCCCAAGCGTCCATGACAAAAGCATCGTTCACTGAGAGACAGACAATCGTATCAACCCCTTTTTCACGGATGCTTGCAGCATGCTGGACATAACCCGGCATATGCTGATTAGAACATGTCGGGGTAAACGCCCCGGGGACGGCAAATAAAGCGACGGTTTTGCCACCAAAAAGTTCCTCTGTAGAAATTGGCGCGGGGCCAGCATCAGACATGTGCATAAAGGTTACTGAAGGGAGTTTTTCTCCGGCTTGAATGGTCATATTACTATCCTCTAATTATGAGAATTCACCATATCTTATCGCCAATAGATTACCAAGAGGCAGGGTTTATTCATTTACAGATTTTTTTGATTGAACATAGCGAGATTGAAAAACGGCGCCGGCAGTGTCCGTTATGACAAATTTCAGCGCTCTGTCTAAAAAACTATCGTCAACGGGCACTACAGGGACACTAAAAACCCAGAGGTTTGACGATTGAGAAACAATTTCAGGTTCATCAAAAAAATCGCCATCTCGTCCGGCAATAAAAACGTCAGGTCTTGTTAAATTTTCTCCGGCAATAGCCACTTGAAGGTTGTTTTCAATAAAACTGACCTCTTTGACAAATAATTCATCATTCGACGGCTTTGGGAGAGCCGTTAGGGCTTTGCTCACCCATTTCTGGTCAAGGGAATGCCTTATATCTTTCAGGGTGATGCGTTCAGAAAATGTGAAGCTCGCAGGAACACAAATGTCTTTGCACAGACCCAAGCTGAATGTGAGGCTAAGAGCAAACACTGTCTCATCTCTATTTTCAAAAGACTCATTGAACGCCAAGGGGATGAAAATAACCGTCTCACCATCATACCCATATGTAGGGCCCCCAGGTTCTTTGAAGCGTTTTGGAGGCAAAAAAAGGGGTTCCCCTGCAGAAAAATATGGCGATGCCCCCCACTCAAATGTGGGCGCAATACCTGCCGCCCCGGGGAAATACCAATAACTATGCCAGCCCTCAGACATAATGAGATGTAACGCAATAATCGGCTGTCCCTCATAAATACCTGTCACGAGCTTGGCCTTGGCTGCCTCCAATGGCTTGCCATAAAGGGACGTTGGCTCCTGCCAATCTTCATAAAAAGAAGGAGATGTCGCGGGTATGGTGAGTCTCTCCAGTTCTGACGCATATGATTGCGAGGTTAGCCCTATGCCTGAAAGCATAAAAACAAGCGCCAAAATCAGAAAGGATTTACTATCGAACATTGATTTGTTTGCATCCCGTCTGCTTAGATGTTTCACTGCAGGGATGATGTTAGGTTATATGAACCGGTATGTCTTTAATGAATGAAAATTTAAGCGGGCAATTGCTTTTGGCTATGCCTGGCATCGGCGATCCAAGATTTGATCGCAGCGTTGTTTATATTTTTGAACATGGCCCTGATGGGGCAATGGGGTTTGTCGTTAATCAACCTGCCGAAGATGTATCCTTAAACGATATACTTGAAAGTCTTGACCTGCCAGTCAGTGATAATGGAGACAGGGTAAAAGCCTATCTAGGCGGTCCGGTTGAAACCGGACGCGGATTTGTCTTACATACGAGCGATTATACAGCATCCACAACCAGCCTCGGAAATAATCACCGCATCGCCCTGACAGCTACATTGGAGATTATGGAAGTCCTCGGTAAGCATGGCGCACCTGATAGATCACTTTTATTTCTTGGCTATGCAGGTTGGGATGCAGGACAATTAGATGCAGAACTTCATGAAAACGCTTGGTTGGCCTGCGACGCAGATTTAGATTTGATTTTTTCAATTGATCCAGAAAAAAAATATCCGGCAGCTATGGCGCGGATGGGCATTGACCTTGGCAAGCTCAGTTCAGACCAAGGCCAAGCTTAAATCTCTAATACCTTCTATTTTTCGGGTAATTTAATCGATATGACAACTGCCAGACATAGCAATATGGACGGGATGACAAGGAACATCTCAAGCCAGTCAACAGTCATAGCTCCCAGAAAGCCCGGGGAAAAATAATGTGCCCCCCAACCAAAAATAACGAATAACAATATCAGATCCACATTTAATATCACGCTGCGCCAGTATCTCTCTGAAATCGCCGATACCCGCATCATAGAGAGATGCGCAATAATCAATGCCAATGACATAAGAGCCATAGCAATACGCAAATCGTTCAAATCCAAATAATTCATAAAAATCTGCCAGCGCACCAACATGATAACAACAAAAGAGAGCGCAAACACAGATGGAATAATCAGCCGCCTTCTGTTGCGTAAATAAGCGACGACCAGAGCAAGTGTGGCGACAAAAATCAGCGCGACCAAAACAAATTGGTGGAAATAAAAACGCTTCTGTTGAGTCTCAGATTTGTAGTCCGGATTCCACAACCAAAACTTAGTCTTGGTGGGAATATCACCATTTAAAATATATCTTCGAACAGCTCCGGGCGGGACTTCCCAATCAATTTCATTATCCATGGCATCGCGTGGGGCAATCTCAGAGTCGTCAGAACTGATGAGCCGCAAATTAAATGGCACATTTAGCCTTGGATTTGTTGCTATATGAAAAATATCCGGGCGGGAAAGTTCAAGCGTCAGATACATGGTCTCATCACCCGTATTCTGGATGGCAAAATCGTATATACCTGGCTTAACCTGCTTAATATGCCGCGTGAGATCTATATAACGCATATTGCTGGAGACAAGCACAACATCGACAGCCAAGGCTTTTGAAGGCAACAAAGCCTGTGCCGGAAGCAACGCAAGGAAACACAAAAATACCAGAACAGCGTGTCGTAACAGCCGGATAACATTTACCCCTGTACTATCCGTGATTTTCTTCATTGTTTCAGTATATCACGGAATACCGGCAAAGTTAAAAGCCGTTCAGTGCCAAATTTCTTCAGTCAGTTTTTTTCTGGCGAATAAAGTCTTGAACCTGGGCAAGATCATTAGGGTAAGTTTCGTATGTTTCGTCTTGCTTCATCATCACCTTAACCCTTTCCGGGGTAACGATAATTTCTTCCGCCTGACGATTGCAGGCCTTTTCGACAGAGGCAGGAAATTTTGCAGGATGCGCGGTGGCAAGCGTCACTATGGGCGTTGAAACCGGTAAGTCACTCCGCAGTGCCGCACCATATCCAACAGCGGTATGCGGATCGAGCAACATCCCATCCTTCTCAAACATATCCTTAATGATTTTTGCAGTCTCAACTTCATCAACACGCTCAGCGGCAAAGCTTCCGCGAATAACATCAAGCACATTTGAAGAAAGTGAGAATTTTCTTTTTTCAGTCAATTCTCTCATTAAGCGACAAACTTCAGCAGCATTGCGGCCAGTGGCCTCAAACAATAGACGTTCAAAATTACTCGACACCTGAATATCCATACTCGGACTGGTTGAGGCTACGACATCCCCAATTTCATAAGTACCTGTCTTGAGCACCCGCGCGAGAATGTCATTTATGTTTGTCGCAATCATAAGTTGCGCGATTGGTAATCCCATCTGCTTGGCAACATATCCGGCAAAAATATCGCCAAAATTTCCAGTCGGAACAGAAAAAGCAACCTCTTTATCAGGACCACCCAACTGCGCTGATGCCGTGAAATAATAAACTGTTTGCGCCATGACACGCGCCCAGTTAATTGAATTCACACCCGCTAGACCGGTTTCGTGACGGAAATCCGCATCGTTAAACATATCTTTGACGAGCGCCTGACAATCGTCAAATGTACCGTCAATAGCAAGCGCATGAACATTTGAGTCCGTCGGAGTTGTCATTTGTTTTCTTTGAACGTCGGATACACGCCCCTCGGGAAAGAATATGAAAATATCTATATTTTCGCGTCCGCGAAACGCCTCAATTGCTGCGCCGCCCGTATCCCCTGAGGTCGCTCCGATAATTGTTGCGCGTCGACCACGACGTAACAAGGCTTCATCCATTAAACGCGCGAGAAGTTGCATAGCAACATCTTTAAAGGCAAGGGTCGGGCCATGAAAAAGTTCCAGCAAATAATGCTGCCCGCCCAACGGCACAACAGGTGCAACATCAGGAACTTCAAAGGCCTGATATGCGGACTCCAGAATTTCCCTGAAGCGGTCATTATCAGGCGTGCCGCCAATAAAGGGCTGCAAGACCTCATAGGCTACCTCGGCATAGGATTTATCCTTGAAACTCGCCAGCGTTTCGCGCGACAGGCGCGGCCAACTTTCAGGCACGTAGAGTCCACCATCAGTCGCCAGACCCGCCAGAAGCGTATCTGCAAAATCAAGAACCGGGGCGGTGCCGCGTGTGCTGATATATTTCACTACTCTGTCTCGTTTTCAGGTTTCGCACGATTAGTCTGCTTTATGAGCCACTGCACATAAACAATTACAAGAGCCAAAGCAAGACCGTACCATGTCACAACATATTCTAAATGCCGATTCGGTAAATTGACCCGTGTTTGTCCACCAATTGGAGCTTGAACTGGGAAGACGTTTTCCGGTTTTTCTAGACTATCAATAAAAAAAGGTGCAATTGGCCAGCTATTCTTTTCATAACCGGCATTCTCTGCCATGGCATTAACATCTTTTACAAACCAGAGATTATTATCTGGCTCATCGGGCGGCTCAAATACATTCCGTTCACTGGGCCAGACCATCAACCCTTCTAAACGGACTTTACCTGAAATCTGACCGTCTTGTCGGGTAGCGGAGGCTTGCTGAGATGCTGGGATATAGCCACGATTCACCATAACAATTCGTTCCTCACCTATCACAAAAGGTGTAATGACCTGATAGCCTGGACCAAATTTTTCATGATGCACAAACCAGAACTGCTCTACTCGATGATCAAACACGCCCTCTATAAAGACCGGTTGGTACATATAGTCATCAGAGGAAAGTTTATCCCATTCGACTGGCGGTGGAACAATTTGAGCGGGGGCAGCAAGACGCGCCTCAATCACTTCAATAAGGTTTTTTTTCCATGTCAGACGCTCCATCTGCCAATTGCCGAGACTTACAAGAAAGGCCAAGACCGGAAGGCAAATCAGTGTCGGTATCAAATAAACCTTTAGCTGCGTCATAACTCAATCCGCAAATAAGCGGGCATCACTTACCCTCATTGTGCTTGTCATCATTACCCTTGTGAAGTCTGCCTTCATGCGCATTGTGCCGATATTGGGAATGAATTAGCCAAGCTTTAGCAGGACGCAACATCATCATCGGTACAGCAAAGCCAATCGGAAGCCAGATGGCGAAATGTATGATGTAAGCGGGTTGCCAGCGTAATTCGACATAAAGTGCTGCCCCGGTTACGAGCAACCCAGCCAGCATAATCACAAATACAGCAGGACCATCACCTGTATCTATCTGACTATAATTAAAGTTACACCCCGAACAGCTTTTGGGCAGTGACAAGAAACCCTCAAACAATGGGGTCTGCCCGCATGCAGGGCATCTTGATGAAAAAATGCCCATATTTGTCCTTAATGGGCTGCCGGAGTTCCCGCGCCAATGATGTAAATCACCACAAACAGGAATAGCCAGACAACATCAACAAAGTGCCAATACCAAGCAGCGGCTTCAAAGCCAAAATGCTGTTTAGCCGTAAAGCCACCATTCAGTGCGCGTAACAAACAAACCAGCAAGAAGATGGTACCAACAAGTACGTGGAAACCATGAAACCCGGTTGCCATATAGAAAGTCGCGCCGTAAATATGACCTGAAAAACCGAAGGCGGCGTGTTGATATTCATATACTTGGAATACTGTGAATAATGCGCCAAGCGCGACAGTCAGCACGAGACCCCATTTAAGCTCTTCACGATTATCTTCAAGCAATGCATGGTGCGCCCATGTCACAGTCGTGCCGGAAGTCAGCAATATCAGTGTATTAATCAGTGGCAAATGCCATGGGTCAAAAGTTTCAATACCTTGAGGTGGCCAATGTCCACCCGTCAACTCTGTTCTGGAATACTGAATGGCTTCACCCGGATAAAGGCTTGCATCAAAATAAGCCCAGAACCAGGCGACAAAAAACATAACCTCAGAGGCAATAAACAGGATCATGCCATAGCGGTGGTGAAGTTGAACAACAGGTGTATGGTCGCCACTATTAGCTTCAATAATAACATCCCGCCACCATGACACCATGGTGTAAAGCACACCCATCAGGCCAATGAGCATCACCCATGGACCATTATCGTGAAAGAATAAAACTGCCCCAACAGCCATTATAAAAGCACTTAGCGAGCCAACAAACGGCCAAGGACTCGGATTGACAAGATGATAGTCGTGTTTTTTAGCGTGTGCATCTGCCATTTTTTTCCCCTGTATTCATAGCGTAGGCATTTCTTTGAATGCTTACTAACCCTGCGGTATCTGTTTTGTGTTTAACGTCGTCTGATTGGATACCTTTTCAGACGTCAATTTGGATTTTAAAAAGAAAGTATAAGACAAGGTGATGGTTTTGACATCCATCATCTCTTCATCATCTACAATTTCCGGATCAATAAAAAATGTCACCGGCATATCTACTGTCTCGCCAGGCGCCAAAGTTTGCTCAACGAAACAGAAACAATCAATTTTTGAAAAATAATATCCGGCTTTTTGCGGTGTTACATTAAATGTCGCCGTGCCTGTTATCTCTTCATTAGTTGGATTATGAGCCTTATAAAAAGCCAGACCAGTCTCACCGATTTTCAAACTCACGGCATCATCAGGCGCCGTAAACTCCCAAGGCATTTGGCGGTTACGTGACGCATCAAAACGAACTGTCACCTGTCTTTCGATAATTGTGTCCGATGCTGTCTCAGCACGATTGGTGGTACCCGCATACCCCGTAACACGGCAAAATAGGTCGTAAAGCGGAACGGCGGCATAAGCCATACCCCCCATAAAAAGAACACCGGCTAGACAAAACCCAACGGTTCTGTTTAAAGCAGGCGATTTTTTTCGGGGAGACTGTGTTGACATGAGTAACCTTTAATAATGTCCTTATAATGCTCTTTGCACGATATTCGAGCCAAGCTTGACCACCGTGACAAGGAAGAAAAGTACAACAAAACCCGCAAGTACCCAGCCCATAACAGCGGCTCTTTTGCGTCGACGAGCGAGCAATTCATCACTCCATTCAGGTGTTCCTTCGAATTCTTCTTTCATTTTAAACACCTATCTAAATACCAATGAGCTTGTCGGCAGGAAATCCAGCAAAAAGCAGGAATAAATACAAAATGGAATAAGCAAACAGTGCCTTAGATGCAGCCGCTTGCCGCGCGTCAGGTGCGATGAAAAGCCAGAAGCTCATAGCAACAAACACGGCGCTTAAAGCTGTTGAAAACAGAGCATAAAAAAGACCTGCATGACCCAACAGAGCCGGTAAAGCAGCAAATCCAGCCATGACAAGCGAATATGCAAGGATCTGAAAACGCGTATTTTTTGATCCGGCAACCACAGGCATCATAGGGATATTATTCTCTGTGTAGTCCTTGTTTTTCAAAAGAGCCAACGCCCAGAAATGCGGGGGCGTCCAGAAAAAGATAATCGCAAACATTAAAACAGGAAGCACATCCACTGTGCCAGTTGCGGCTGCCCAGCCTACGACCGGTGGAAAAGCCCCAGCGGCACCACCAATCACGATATTTTGAGCCGTATGGCGCTTGAGCCATACAGTATAAACCACCGCATAAAAGAAAATCGTGAAGGCCAAAAGTCCGGCTGACAACCAATTGACGAAAACGCCGAGACACATAACTGAACCTGCAGACAGTGTCAGCCCGAAACCCAAAGCCGAGTCTTTAGAAACCCTACCCGATGGGATGGGCCGTGTTCGTGTGCGCTCCATATTGGCATCAATATCTGCGTCATACCACATGTTCAGTGCGCCTGAAGCCCCGGCACCAAGTGCTATCAGCAACAGAGCTGTAAAGGCTACAACCGGGTGTACCCCTCCATCTGCACCAGTCGGTGCCATAATCATGCCAATAAGTGTGGTGAACACAACCAGAGACATGACGCGGGGCTTGAGCAATTCAAAATAATCAGCAGCGCTTGCCATCTCAGAAACCATCTCTTTGGTCGCATCTGAGACATCATCCGCTCTGGGGACGGATGTGTCAAAAACTGGCAAGTCGGTGCTGTTATTCGCCATAGGTAGTATCTCCGAGCCTATTTGATTTTCGGCAGTTCGTTAAACTGGTGGAAAGGTGGCGGAGATGTCAGCGTCCATTCGAGAGTCGTTGCGCCTTCACCCCAAGGATTATTGGCAGCTTTTTGACCTCTTGCGAAGGCATGGATAACACCGACGATGAAAATCAGAACACCAAATGCGGAGATGTAACTACCGAGTGAAGAAATGAAATTCCAGTCAGCATAAGCATCCGGATAATCCGCATAACGGCGAGGCATACCCGCAAGACCAAGGAAGTGTTGTGGGAAGAAAATCAGATTCACACCGATAAATGTCACCCAGAAATGCAACTTACCGATAAATTCGGAATAGTTATAACCGAACATTTTACCAAACCAGTAATACCAGGCTGAGAAAATCGCGAACACAGCGCCCAGAGACAACACATAATGGAAATGCGCGACGACGAAATAAGTGTCGTGATATGAGCGGTCAACACCGGCATTTGCCAACATAACCCCTGTCACACCACCAAGGGTAAACAGGAAGATAAATCCAAGCGCCCAAAGCATCGGCGTTTTAAATTCTATTGACCCGCCCCACATTGTGGCAATCCAGGAGAAAATTTTAATCCCCGTCGGCACGGCAATAATCATTGTTGCAGCAACAAAATAGGCTTGAGTATCAAGGCTCAGACCAACTGTGTACATGTGGTGTGCCCACACGACGAAGCCGACGCCGCCAATGGCGACCATGGCATAGGCCATACCGAGATAACCAAAAATAGGTTTTTTGGAAAATGTCGAAACGACATGACTGATAATACCAAAGCCTGGAAGAATAAGAATATAAACTTCAGGGTGACCAAAAAACCAGAACAAGTGCTGATACAAAATCGGATCACCACCACCGGCAGGGTCAAAGAATGTCGTGCCAAAATTTCTATCCGTCAACAACATGGTAATCGCACCGGCAAGTACAGGCAGAGACAGCAACAACAGAAAGGCTGTGACAAGAACGGACCAGACGAAAAGTGGCATCTTGTGCAATGTCATGCCGGGGGCACGCATATTGAAGATAGTCGTAATAAAGTTAATGGCACCCAAAATGGATGAAGCACCTGCCACGTGAAGTGAGAGAATAGCAAAATCCATAGCCGGACCAGGTTGTCCGGAAGTTGAAAGCGGCGGATAAATTGTCCAACCACCACCGACTCCGTCATTACCGGGTGGGCCTTCGACGAAAATCGAAATACCGAGCAACGCAAAAGCGAAAGGCAAAAGCCAGAATGAAATATTATTCATTCGCGGAAAGGCCATATCCGGTGCGCCAATCATCAGCGGCACAAACCAGTTCCCAAAACCACCAATCATGGCAGGCATGACCATGAAAAACACCATAATCAGACCGTGTCCGGTTACCAGAACATTATATAGGTGGTAATCACCGCCCAGAATACCGTCACCGGGGGCTTGCAGTTCCATCCGCATTACCACAGACATAGCACCGCCAATAATTCCTGCGATAATCGCAAAAATCAAATACATCGTGCCAATATCTTTATGGTTCGTCGAATAGACGTAACGCTTCCACCCTACCGGATGATCTTCGTGATGAGCCGTGGCTTGATCTGTTGCCATGATTTCTGTCCTCTTACTCGGTTATTTTGATAATTGTGTGGCTGAAACTTCTGCCAGATTGGTGTTAGCTCCGTCATAAGAAGCAAATTCAACTTTGGCTTGCTCAACCCAAGCAGCAAATTCTTCTTTTTCGACAACTTTAACCATTATCGGCATAAAAGAATGGCGAATGCCACAAAGCTCGGAACACTGACCATAATAGGTGCCTGTTTTGTTGGCTCTGAACCATGTTTCGTTGAGGCGTCCGGGATAGGCGTCCATTTTGACACCGAAAGAGGGCATAGCCCAATTGTGAATGACATCTGCAGCAGTCACAAGAACACGTACCGTTGTATCAACAGGCACAACCACTGCGTTATCTGTTGACAACAAGCGTGGCTGACCTGGTTGCAATTCATCCTCTTCAAGCATCAGCGCATCAAAAGCAATATCGCCATGGTCGGGATATTCATATCCCCAATACCACTGATAGCCCGTCGCTTTAATAGTCATGTCGGCTTCAGGTGTCGCCTGATCATATAGAAGGCGAAAAGACGGCACGGCGATAACCAACAGAATCAAAATCGGGATAACTGTCCAAACAACCTCAATCATCGTGTTGTGGCTCGTTTTGGATGGCACAGGGTTGGCTTTGGCGTTAAAGCGCACCATGACATACACCATTAAACCCAGTACAAAAACTGTAATGGCTGTCATGAGAATAAGCAGGAAATCATTAAAACTGGTAATCCGCGCCATCATATCTGTCGCGGCAGGTTGAAAACCAAGCTGCCAAGGCTCAGGCTGTGCAGCACGAGCAGACGTTATTCCCATCAAGCTCATCACACAGAAGGCAAGCAGCTTTGCGGAAGGATTAGTTATGTTATTCAGGCGCATGGAATTACCCTTAAATTCAGTTGGTTGATTACACATATAGTATAATAGCCCACTGCACAAAATCACTGAATTAAGTGACCATGCGACCAAATGCCCAAAACAGAAACTATAATCTAAAAATCAATCTCAAGCTGTAAGGAACAAAAAAGTGGCATTTAAAATTGAGCATGTCAGACTAATTTTTGACATCAATATCATACGCAACATATTATTATATAAACGATACGCCTAATCATGGAAATCCCCTTAATCAGAAACGGTGAGATATGAAACCCGAAAATTTATTTTTTGACACTTCCGGCCTCGACCAAGATCACGTACAACGTCTTACTGAAGAAGCTCTGACTGGCGCCGATGACGGAGAACTTTTTATGGAGCATACGCTGTCAGAGAGTTTTTCATTTGATAATAATAGATTACGTGCCGCCAATTTTGATACATCCCGTGGATTTGGCCTGCGTGCGGTTAAAGACGAAACTGCAGGATATGCGCATAGCACAGATTTGAGCGAAACAGCCATTAAACGTG
The DNA here is from genome assembly GCA_003331985.1 of PS1 clade bacterium. GTDB lineage: Bacteria > Pseudomonadota > Alphaproteobacteria > RS24 > RS24 > Micropelagius. The sequence goes on from QOQK01000001.1 coordinate 19,597, forward strand.
CGACTTCTGCTCTTTCACCGGTTATTTCAGGTCATAGCGGAACGATATCCGATGCCCCAACAAAAACCGAAACAAGCCTCTATACGGACTCCAACCCGCTAGAAGGGGAAGGCTTCTCAGACAAAGTCAAAATTTTAGAAGATATTAATGCCTATGCACGCGCCAAAGATAACCGCGTCAGGCAGGTCTCTATTGGTCTTTCAGGCGAATGGCAGGCTGTTGCGATTATCCGACCTGACGGGCAGCCTGTTTTTGATGTGCGGCCCCTTGTTCGCCTTGATGTCTCAGTTGTTGCCGGCGAGGGTGACCGCCAAGAAAGCGGGCATTGCGGACGCGGTGGTCGTGCCGGATACGCTAAATGGCTTACCCCTGAAAACTGGCAAGGTCAGGTTGATGAGGCTTTGCGTTCAGCCCTAGTCAATCTTGACTCGGTTCCTGCGCCGGCAGGCGAAATGGATGTCGTTCTGGGCCCAGGGTGGCCAGGCATTTTATTGCATGAAGCAGTCGGTCATGGCCTGGAAGGTGACTTTAACCGGAAAAAAACGTCTGCTTTTTCCGATCGTATTGGGCAACGTGTTGCTTCTCCGGGTGTCACCGTGATTGATGATGGCACCTTACCTGACCGAAGAGGCTCGTTATCTATTGATGATGAAGGCACACCGACCGAAAAAACTGTTCTCATTGAAGACGGGATTCTGACCGGTTATATGCAAGATCGCATGAATGCGCGCCTTATGGGCATGCAACCGACGGGAAATGGCCGCCGCGAGAGTTTTGCCTGTCAACCCATGCCGCGCATGACCAACACTTATATGTTAGGTGGCGATAAAGATCCGGATGAAATTCTGGCAGATGTTAAAAAGGGTGTTTACGCGGTCAGTTTTGGTGGCGGGCAGGTTGATATTACATCAGGTAAATTCGTGTTCTCTTGCACGGAGGCCTATCAAATTGAAGACGGGAAGTTGGGCGCACCCATCAAAGGCGCGACACTTATCGGCACTGGTCCTGAAAGCATGCAACGCATTTCCATGATTGGTAATGATATGAAGCTTGATGATGGGATTGGCACCTGCGGCAAAGACGGACAAGGTGTTCCAGTCGGTGTCGGTCAACCCACATTAAGGCTGGAAGGTCTTACTGTCGGCGGCACGGGCTAGAAAGATCAGGCTGTTTAAAGGTTAATAAGTTAAGGCTTTATAGACAGAAGTAATGTCACCTTCCCACTCAGTGGAAAGTTTTGTTGCCAATGCCTCCGCAGGACTACACCCTTGTTCGATAACAGCTTCTAGCGGCCTTAAATATTGGGTTTCATCTGCACCCTCATAGTCTATTGCCCCACGGGCAACCAGACCCTCACGCGACAAGTCGAGTGCCTGACGCGCAATATCTAACACATGGCCATCCCTAAACTCTGCTTTTAGTCCTTGCCGTGCAGCATTGATACGCAAAGCATTGCGCTCCTCCGAAGACCAATCAGATATCATATCAAGCGCTTTCTTCTGCGTAGCCTCATCATAGAGTAACCCGACCCAAAAAGCGGGCAACGCACAAAAAGTATCACGCGGGCCACTATCAGCGCCGCGCATTTCTATAAATCGTTTCAGTCTTGCTTCGGGAAACAGCGTGGTCAGATGGTTCTCCCAATCTTCTCCCGTCGGCTTCTCACCCGGCAGAGCTGACAAATCCCCATCCAGAAAGTCTTTAAAACTTAAACCTGTCGCATCAATAAAACGCCCGTCCCGAATAACAAAATACATTGGTACATCCAACGCATAATCCACATATCGTTCATAACCGAAATCATCAAAAACAAAAGGTAGATTGCCTGTACGCTCTGCGTCAGTATCCAGCCAGACCAGAGAGCGCTCGGACACATGCCCCATGCTTTGACCATTTATAAAGGGTGAATTGGCAAATAATGCAGTCGCAATGGGTTGCAGAGCTATCGCAATCTGCATTTTCTCAACCATATCGGCTTCGGAAGCAAAATCGAGATTCACCTGCACTGTCGCTGTGAGGTACATCATCTCCAGACCCCTCGTACCCCGCGTCGGCATGTAGTTCGTCATAATGTCATAACGACCCTTAGGCATTTTTGGCATATCCGCCACCGACCAATCAGGCGCATAGCCGATGCCCATATAGGCTTGCCCCAAACTCTCGGCAAGTTGCAAAACCTCTTTAAGATGCGTCCCAACTTCGGCACAAGTTTGATGTATGTTTGCTAAGGGTGCACCGGAAAGCTCCAATTGCCCTCCCGGTTCAAGCGTTACAGAGCCGCCACCTTGTTCTTGAGGACGGGTAAGTGCAACCAGCGTTTCACCCTCATATTTGCCTTGCCAACTATTACCTATAAGCCCTTCAAGCATTGCTTTAATGCCATCCGGCCCATCATATGGCAGGGGGCTGAAATCACTGGAACGATAACCAAACTTTTCGTGTTCAGTTCCAATACGCCACTGATCTTTGGGTTTTTCGCCGGCGGCAATCCATTCAATGAGGGATACCTTATTTTCCAGATATTCTGTCATTCAACTCGTCTCTTAAGCCGATGTAAGCTTGTTTTCTGAATCGCGCAAGACGGGAAATGATCGATATTTCTAAACGCCACTTCTATACCCAGTCCCCTAGAGTCATCTGACAAAGTGAAAGAGCAGCTACCAAAGCGGTATCGGCGCGTAAAATCCGTGGGCCGAGACTAATTGCAAGCGTATCAGGACGGTTATGAAGCTTTTGTCTTTCTGCTGGTGAAAACCCGCCTTCAGGCCCGATAAGAATCGCAACAGGCTTATTATTCATTGCCTCTAGCGCTTGTCGTGAGGCCTTGGTCAATATCGGCCCCGCGCCCTCATCACAAAAAACAAGAGAACGAGAGGGCAGAGTTTCACTCAGTTTTTCAAGCGCTAATTCCAAATCAATGGGGTCATTCAATTGAGGTACTTGTAGCAAATTACATTGTTCAGCAGCTTCGACCATATTTGCTTTGAGGCGCTCATAATTTAATCGTGCCTTTTGTGTATATTGCGTCAAGACAGGCGTCAAAGATGCCGCCCCCATTTCAGTAGCCTTTTGAACCATATAATCAAGGCGGGCTTTTTTGACCGGAGCAAACAGCATGTGAATATCCGGAGCAAAGGTTTGTAAGCGGGTTTGAATCTGGGCCTGAATCAAAGCTGATTTTTTATCAAGCTTTGAAATCTCAGCAAGCCACTCCCCGTCGCGCCCGTTAAAAACCAAAATATGCTCACCGGGCTGACAGCGCATGACATTCCGCAAATAATGGTGCTGGCTTTTGTTTAATGTACAATTCCGATTTTCATTAAGGTCTTCGGATATATAAAGCCTGATTTTACCTGTCATCTTGTTATCTGTTGACGCCATTGGTCTCTCTACCCATTTATGTCGTGAGCAGGTATAGTGAGCTCAGCTTGGTTTGGTCGGCTTATTTATAGTGCTGTCCATACTAACAAAACACCAGTTATTTTTTTTCCAATTAATGAAATTCAAAGACTAGAAATATGCGTGACCAATCGCCTGCAGATGCCTCTAACAATAACTGGGTAAACCAATTTCTCCCGACTCCATTTATTCCCTATGCCCGACTTGCACGGCTGGACCGCCCTATCGGAAGCTGGCTACTTTTCTGGCCTTGTCTTTGGGGTGTCTGGTTGGCTCAACTTGAAACCGGTCTCATCCCATTGTCACAAACATTTTATATCAGCGCGCTTTTTGCTGTCGGCGCCATCGTGATGCGCGGCGCAGGATGCACTTATAATGATATTGTTGATCGTGACTATGATGGCAAGGTTGAGCGAACACGCAACCGACCCCTCCCAGCCGGTCAAATTACAGTGAAACAAGCATGGGCATTTTTGATTGTTCAATGTCTCATCGGGCTGTGTGTTTTATTGCAGTTTAATATACAAACCATCATCCTTGGCGTTCTATCGCTCGCCCCCATTGCAATTTACCCGTTCATGAAACGATTTACTTGGTGGCCACAGCTTTTTCTGGGTATTGCATTTAATTGGGGTGTATTTATGGGTTATGCGGCGTTAGCAAGCAATCTTTCAGTTACGGTAGGGTTGGTCTATGTTGCAGCCATATTCTGGACCATAGGGTATGACACCATATATGCCCATCAAGATCGTGAGGATGACGACCTGATTGGCCTTAAATCCTCTGCTATCCGACTGGGTGATAAAACCTATATCGCACTCTGGGTAATTTATGGCTTAAGCGCATTAAGCTTTCTCGCGGCAGGGTTAATGGCGTTTGCGGGTTTGTGGTTCTATCTTATTATGGGTGCAGTGGCTCTGCATCTGGCATGGCAGGTTTTAAACACGGACATTAATGACAGCGATAAGTGTCTGGCTGTTTTTAAATCCAACAGAATTCTGGGCTTTATCATTATGATGGCATTTGCGTTATCCCTATAGTCGAAATTGGCTTAAAGATAGAAGCGCCTTAAAAGCTGACGAATGCCATAAAGGGTCTATATAATTTAAATACAGATGAGGCTTATCTTCCAGTAATGAGATTTTGCCTGAAGACAAATATGGAGATAAATAAAAATGTCTGACCCAGTTTCAAACCCAATGGACTTTGCCCAACAGGCAGTTGAGAAAATGCTGGCTTATGGCGCAGACCAGGCAGATGCACTGGTTAGCGAAAGCCTCTCCATAGGGGCGTCCTCCCGGCTTGGAAATATGGAAGATATTGAACATGCGGAGTCTGCAGATGTTGGTCTGCGCGCCCTCATCGGAACCCAACAAGCATTTGTATCTTCCTCCGGCATGAATGCCGACCAATTGGACAGCCTCGCAGAGCGCGCTGTTGCGATGGCTCGCATGGCACCTGCCGACCCATTTTGCGGATTGGCGGATGGGAGCCGACTAGCTAAAGAAATTCCACAACTTGATCTGGAAGACGCCAATGAACCAGAAATGGCGAAACTCACCCAGATGGCGGTTGAAACAGAGGAAACCGCACGCGCCATGGAAGGTATTACCAATTCCGAGGGTGCGGGGGCTGGCTGGGCGAGAAGCACAACCGGTCTGGTCACTTCTGACGGTTTTGCTGAGAATTATAGTGCAACCTCATGGTCGCTCAGTTGTGCCGTTCTTGCCGGTAATGGCGATAATATGGAAAGAGATTACGCAGGACATACAGTTCGGCACAGAGAAGATTTGGAAACGCCTGAACAAATTGGGGCAGAAGCAGCCAGCCGCGCATTGGCGCGACTCAATCCGCGCAAACTTGAAAGCCGCAAAGCCCCCGTCATTTATGACAAAAGGGTGTCGGCTAGTCTGCTCGGTCATTTCGCTGCCGCTATTTCAGGAACAGCTATCGCACGCGGCACAAGCTTTTTGAAAGATTGCATGAATGAAGATGTATTTTCCAAAAGCATCACCGTCACAGATGACCCCAAACGCACAAGGGGACTTCGCTCTATGGCCTTTGATGCTGAAGGCTTGGATTGTGAGAAACTTACCCCCGTATCGGAAGGGCAGCTCACCTGCTGGCTTCTTGATACCTCGACGGGGAAACAACTTGATATGCCAAGTAATGGGCGCGCGGCGCGGGGTATTGGCAGTCCACCCTCACCTTCTGCATCCAATCTCTATATAGAAGACGGAAACGCATCCCTTCAAGAACTCATGCAGCAAATTGGCGAGGGACTTTATGTCACCGAACTGATTGGTATGGGGGTTAATGGCGTCACTGGCGATTACAGCAGGGGCGCTGCTGGTTACTGGATTGAAAATGGCGAGCTGGCCTATCCCGTCAGTGAAATTACAATTGCCGGCAACCTTAAAGATATGTTCAAGAACATCACACCTGCCAATGATTTAAGTTTCAGATACAGCATTAATGCGCCCACTTTACTTGTGGAAGAGATGACACTTGCAGGTCTCTAATCCCCTAACGTCTTCTCTTAAAGAAGACTTTGAACTTTTATGTTCTGCTGTCCGGCAAGCCGGAGATTTGAGCATGCGCTATTTCGGTCAATCGCCTCAGCATTGGGAAAAAGAGGAAAATCAACCCGTTAGTGAAGCGGATATAGCCGTCAATGACCTGTTGCATCAACAGCTGCAAACCCCCAGACCAGATTATGGGTGGTTATCAGAAGAAACCCCAGATGAGCAACACAGGTTAACATGCTCACGTGTTTGGGTTGTTGATCCAATTGACGGCACGAAAGCATTTATTCAGGGCAAGCCAGAATTCACGATTTCGGTTGCTCTTGTCGAAAACCGCAGGCCCATCGGCGCGGTTGTCTATAATCCAGCTCATAAAGAATTTTACGCTGCCATGTTGGACATGGGTACTCATTGTAATGGCAAGCCTGTTCAAATCACAGAACGTGAAACCCTCGAAAACAGCCGAATTTGCGGCTATGAAAAAATGTTTGCGCATGAGGGCTGGGCTCATTTATGGCCGCAATTAACTGTCGAAAACAGAAATTCCGTTGCCTATCGTTTGGCTCTCGTTGCTGGCGGTCAATTTGATGCGACATTAATTATGAATGCCAAAAATGATTGGGATATTGCCGCCGGTGATCTTCTTGTCCATGAGGCGGGCGGCGTTGTCTGTGGATTAGACCGCAAGCAACTGACCTATAATAATCTAACCACCCGTCATCGGGGGTTGATGGCAGGGTCCGAGACGCTCACAGCAGAATTTGCATCACGTGTTGAGACTATTAAACATAATCTGTGATATGCTGAATATATGAATAGCATCAGAATCACTTAGTGAATTTAAATGTCTAAAGACTCAATAAAACCCCCACATCGGTCAAAAACACTGGCTGTCAGCACAAGAACATTTTCGGTTTACATCAAACCGTTTCTTGGGTTGATACTATTGGGAATTTTAGCAAATTTGATTATCGCAGGGGCAGCAGGAGCGCTTCCCTGGTTTATTCAGCAAGCTGTCGACTCGGTCTTTGTTAATGGGGATAGAAGCATGTTGGTGATAATCCCGCTTGGCGTGGTAATCATGTCGGTTGTCAGAGGCGGCGCAACATATCTGTCCAATGTTATCCTAAATTATGTCGGGCAAAAAATCACCGCTCGGCTTCAACTTGAAATATACGAAAACATCATCAAAGCTGATCTGGAAACACTTGGCGACTCACATACCGGAAACTACATCGCCATATTTCTGAATGATGCCAAACTCATGGCGAACACCCTAAACCAAACCTTGATTAACTTGTTCAGGCACTTTTTTACCCTGATTGTCCTCACGGGCATGATGTTTAGCCTAAATTGGAAACTGGCCAGTATCTATGTGATCATAGTTATGCCGGCAGGTATTTTGTCAATGCGACGGCTCGGCAAAGTTACGCGCAAAGCCTCTCATCAAGGTCTAACAGAGACCGGGCTTCTCTCAAGACTCATATCAGAAACCATCAAAGGAATCCGGGTTGTCAAAGCCTATGCAGGTGAAAAACTGGAGGCCAAAAACGCTGACCGGGTCATTAACCGCGTTCTGGAATTCACGATGCGTTCGGTACGCGCCAAATCCGCATCCAGTCCTATTGTTGAGTCTCTAGCGGGTATTGCAGTTGCCGGCATCATCTTCTGGGGAGGAAGCCAAAGCTTTGAAGGAAATTTGACTGCAGGTGAATTCATGGGCTTCATCTCCGCACTCCTTCTTGCTTATCAGCCGCTCAGATCCGTAGCCAATCTACCTGTCGTTTTGCAAGAGGGTGTGGCAGCAGGATTGAGGGTTTTCGACATTATCGATAAGCCCATTGAGATTAAAAATAAGCCTGAGGCCACTGAACTAAAAATCTCAAGAGGCGGCATCGGATTTAAAAACGTCTCATTTGCTTATGGCAATCGTGATGTTGCTGCATTAGATGGCATTTCAATAGACATTAACCCGGGGGAAACAGTCGCTCTTGTTGGCCCTTCAGGGGCAGGGAAATCAACCTTACTCAATCTGGTTTTGCGTTTTTATGACCCTGTGTCCGGCAGCATTGAGATAGATGGTCAAGATATTCAAAATGTTACAATTGAAAGTCTGAGAGCATCAACGGCACTCGTGACACAAGAGCCGTTCCTATTTGATGATACAATCGCCGCCAATATTGCTTATGGCCAAAATAATGCCAGTCAAAAAGACATAGAAAAAGCCGCAAAAAGCGCTGCGGCACATGATTTTATTTCTGTCTTGCCAGAGGGCTACAACACAAGATGCGGGGAAGGTGGCATGCAATTATCCGGCGGTCAGCGTCAACGCATCGCTATTGCCCGCGCCATGGTGAAAGACACGCCAATCCTGTTACTGGATGAGGCAACCTCGGCATTAGACAATAAGGCCGAGAAAGAAGTTCAAAAAGCACTTACATATTTAATGCAGGACAGAACATCTCTCGTCGTAGCGCATCGGTTATCAACCATTATAAATGCTGATAAAATATATGTCATTAATCAGGGTAAAGTCGTCCAGTCCGGTTCGCATGAAGAATTATCAAAAGCCAAAGGTTTATACGCTGAATTATACAAGGCACAATTTGAGGATTAATAAACCGGTAAGTGTCAGTAAAGTTCAATAGTTAGTATTCAAGTTGCGTTATGAATGTAGTGATTAAAAAAATCTTACGAAGCAAAGCAATGCTGTATTTTGCAGCACTCCTGCTCAAAATCTGGATTGGTTTTGTCTTTCTGTCTTGCCGTAAGGTTATTGTCGGACAGCCGCATCTAGATGAGATGCAAACCACCAAAGACACATTCATTCTCACCATGTGGCACAGAAACCTCCTCATGGCCCCCAAAACTTTGGTGTCATCAAAATCATATGCCAGCCTGAGTTCTAATCATGTGGATGGCAAAATAGGTGTTTTTTATGCTCGGCTGACAGGCGTCACCCCCGTGACTGGCTCTGGAACAGGCACAGCCTCAAAGCGACCCGTTAAAAATAAAAAAGGCGCCACCGGTTTACGGCATTTAATCCGTTATTTAAACAATCATACCTGCGTATGGCTAACCGCCGACCTTCCCCCCGGCCCCTCGCGTGAATGTGGGAGAGGGGTTATCGCGTTGGCGCGGCTTAGTCAAAAGCCAATAATGCCAACAGCTATCCGCTCAGAAAACGAGATTATTATTGAAAAGGCATGGGACAAATTCATTATCCCAAAACCTTTTGGTAAGTTGATAATACTCTTTGGCGCGCCGCTCACAGTGCCACGAGATGCAGACGATGAGACGAGTGAAATCTGTCGCCAACAATTGGAAAAAAACCTTAATGACCTTCATGAAAGGGCTGAAAATCTGTTAAAAGGCTAATTATAACTCATAAAAAAAGCGCATTAAGAAAGCTAATAATAATGAAAAAAGTGCTAATAGAACGTTTGCCAAGCCATGCTTTAATTTATGTCATTGCCTTCCTAATGAAAATTTGGATGTGTTTTGTAGTTCTTTCCTGCCGAAAAATTGTAATTGGCAAGGAGCATGCAGAGGCAATGCAGAATGGTGACGATAGCTATATCAAAGCTATGTGGCATCGAAATATTCTGATGGCCCCCTTATCCATGTTGAAAAAGAAATCCTATGCCAGCCTCATCACCCCGCATGAGGATGGAGAAGTTGGCGTCGCATATGCACTCATCTCCGGGTTTAAGGTCGTTCGAGGGTCCGGCACAGGGTCATCTCATGACAAAAAACCAAAAGACAAAAAAGGGGCCGCAGCCTTTCGGAAATTACTAAGATATTTGAGTGATGGGACATGCGGGTGGATTACTGCAGATATTCCACCCGGTCCAAAATTTGAATGTGGAAAGGGTATTATAGTTTTGTCGCGTCTGAGTCAGAAACCAATTATGGCCACTGCCATCCGGACACAGAACGAAGCCTATATCAGAAAATCATGGGACCAATTTATAATTCACAAGCCTTTTGGCAAATTGGTTATCGCATATGGCAAACCTATTTACGTCCCCAAAGATGCCGATGACGAGATGATTGAGGCCTATCGTTTGAAATTGGAAAAAAACCTTAATGAACTTCATGAAAAGGCTGAAAATCTGTTAAAAGGCTAATTATGCCTTTGGTGTTTTATATTTATCGAGTCGTAACCTGGTTCATTGGACCGCTTACAAGCATTTTGTTTCGATTACGGAAAAGAATGGGGCGAGAAGATGGGTTCAGAAAATTTGAACGGCGCGGATACGCAGGTATGGCGCGCCCCAAAGGTCTTTTGGTATGGGTGCATGTCGCCAGTGTCGGGGAGATGATTACTGTTCTGCCCCTAATACGTAAACTGCTTGAAAGTCATCCCGCAGCCCAGACCTTACTCACAAGTGGGACTGTTACTTCTGCCAAAATCGCAAATGACAATCCGCATGAAAGAATTATTCACCAATATGTGCCAATGGATCATCCGGGATTTGCCAAGCGCTTTGTCAAACACTGGCATCCCGATATTGGCCTGTTTGTAGAGTCTGAAATCTGGCCGAACCTGATGTATCAGGCGGAACAGAATAATGTGCCTCTGTTTCTAATTAATGCGCGAATGTCGCAAAACTCATTTAAGAATTGGAAGCGGTTTCCTAATAGTGTCAGACATCTGCTCAATCAATTCGACCTCATTCTCGCACAAGATAACCATTCCTGCGTTCGTTATGAAATGCTGGGGGCGCGGCGTATTATATCAGCGGGTAATCTTAAATATGACACCCCGCCTTTACCTCACAAAGAAACCGAACTTCAAAATCTCAGCCAAGCTATAGGTAGCCGCCCTATCTGGTTAGCCGCCAGCACCCATGAAGGCGAAGAACTAATGGCCGCTGAAACTCATAAAAACCTCAAAAACAAACATCCTGGATTGTTGAGTATCATCGCGCCTCGCCACCCACAAAGAGGTGATAGTCTTGTTAAACAACTCACAGAGTTGAATCTAACGATTGCCCGACGAAGTGAAAGTCAGGCCATTAACGCAGATACCGATATCTATTTGGCCGACACGATTGGCGAAATGGGGCTTTTTTACAGGCTAAGTGATATTGCTTTTATTGGAGGAACTGTCACACCCCAAGGAGGACAGAATCCTCTGGAAGCGGCAAGGCTGGACTCCGCCATTTTTTACGGCCCGTCGAATGAAAACTTTTCAGAAATGTTTACACTTATTAAAGAGGTGGATGCAGGACGGGAAATTTTCTCGCAAAATGATATGACCGATATGGTCGACCTCCTTCTTTCGGATAGCGACTTTAGGAAAAAACTCAAAAATAATGCCCTGAAAATGATTGATAAAAATGCCGGCGCAACGGATCAAACTCTCACCGCTATCACCCCGTTTTTAGAGAAAACAACCTCTGGATAGGATGAAATATGCGCGATCCTAAATTTTGGCGTTTTCCCCCAAATAAAATCCACGCGGCTAAATTTGCACTCCGGCCCTTAGGGTTTGTTTATGGTCTAATCGTTAACTTGAGACTGAAGTTTTCTCATTCCGAAGATATAGGCAAACCTGTTATTTGCGTCGGGAACTTTACGCTGGGCGGGAGCGGAAAGACACCCGTTACACTCAAGCTTGCTGAACATCTTCAATCTATGGGGGAACAACCATCTATTCTTTCAAGAGGCTATGGTGGAAATAACAAGCAAGCACTTAAAGTCGATCCGAAACTGCACCACGCCCAAATAACTGGTGACGAACCCTATATGATGGCGCATCACTATCCAGTTTACATCGCCCCCAATAGAAGAGATGCCGCAAAACTTGCCTTAAAAGATAAGCAGGTCAATCCGAGCGTCTTAATTATGGATGACGGGATGCAAAGCCCAAACCTTCATAAATCTCTTACCTTTGCCGTCATAGATCGTCAGGCCGGGTTTGGAAATGGCGGGGTATTCCCTGCAGGTCCGTTGAGAGAAAACATAGATGCCGCTCTTACAAGAATTGACGCTATCATCATAAGTGGACCCTCGAACGAATTGCTTAGGGCTGATGTTAGCGCGGTCATTTCAAAAGCAGGTGAGCGCGACATACCTGTATTTGAAACGGAGCTTGCCGCAACCAATGCACAAGCAGAAAAAGTCGTCGCTTTTTGCGGTATTGGACGACCTGCAAAATTTTACAACCAGCTTGAACAGCTTGGATACGATATTCAATTTAGCCAAGATTTTAATGATCACCATTATTATTCTGAGCAGGATGCGGCAGATTTGCTGGCACTTGCCGAAAAATATAATGCGCAACTCATCACGACTAGAAAAGATGCTGTAAGGCTTGAAGGTTTTGATAAATCCAGTAAACGCTTTAAACTTGCCGAAATCTGTAAAACATTGGATGTTGTTGCCATGTTTTCTGAAGATAAAAAATTGGAAGAATTTCTAATCGGGCGATTAGCTGAAGCCAGACAATCAAAATTATATACGGCACCCGGAAATAATTAATTATAGAAGCAATGGGCAGTGCCATTATGCTGAAAACTTTCAAACATATAATTGAACTTATCTTCGGAATGGCTTTCATTAAGCTTGCTCGTGGTTTGGGACTAGAAAAAAGTAGCCGATTTTTTGGCTATCTGTTTACCAAGATTGGTCCCATCTTCCCACAGAACAAGATTGCATTAAAAAATAAAACAGCTGCTTTTCCAGAAGCCAGCAAGGCTGAGATTAGATCTTTAAATATTGAGATGTGGCGCAATCTCGGCATGTTTTTTGGGGAATTTAGCAATCTGGACAGATTGCGCGCAGAGGCTGATACGAGAATAAATATTTCAGGATTGGATCTCACACAGAAGGCGTTTGACGAAGGGAGAGGCCTGATATTCTTTTCGGGGCATATGGGAAACTGGGAGGTCATGGCCTCCGCGACACATATATTTGATAAGGATGTCATTGGTGTCTATCGCAAAGCGAACAATCCATTTTTTGAGAAATGGATAACCACGATACGCAGCAAATCAACTTTGACAAAACTTGTGCAAAAAGGCGCCGAGGGCGCAAAAAAAATCATCAAGACTTTAAAAGCCGGAAATACAGTTTGCGTGTTAAACGATCAGAAAATGAACGACGGGGCTGAACTAAAGTTTTTTGACCGTCCGGCGATGACGGCAACAGCTATCCCTAAAATTGCCAGAAAATTTAATGTACCGATGGTTTTCGTGAGTGTTAATAGGCGTGAAAATTGCCAATTTAATGTCATTTTTCACCCTCCTTTTCTGCCTGAAACCACCGAGGACACGCATCAGGATATCCTTAATACAGCCCAAAAAATGAATGATATGATGGAAGAAGCAATTAGACAGCAACCCGCTCATTGGTTGTGGCTTCACAATCGTTGGAAATAATCAGTTTTCACCGCTTACTAGCAAGGCAGGATCTAACCTCTGGTCACGCCAATAAACCCGCCAATCCAGATGCGGCCCCGTTGACCGCCCCGCAGACCCAACTCGCCCGATAATTTGCTGAGCGTTTACCTTATCACCGCTTTTCACATTAATTTGCGATAAATGAAGATAGGCGGAGAGCACCCCCATGCCATGGTCAATAAACACCAAACCGCCTTCATAATACATACTCTGTTCAGCTAGCGTGACCGTACCTGATGTCATCGCCATTACCGGTGTCCCGGCTGGCGCAGCAATATCGATTCCGTAATGCGGGCGCCGAGCTTCGCCATTAAAATATCTCTGACTACCATAGACACCTGTGATCCGGCCTTTCAGAGGCCAATAAAACTTTTTCCCAAAAAGAGCTTTTGGCGCACTGTTAAGGCGCGCTTGCTTTTTTTGTTGCCCCTCTAGCCGGATACGTTTCAGCACAGTCTCTGGCGGGGAAACATATTTCTGCGCCACACCCTCAACATATTGAACATTGTAATCTCTTTTTTCCAATGGGCGTATAACCGCATAGTCCTGCCCGTCTACACTGAATTTTAGCGTTGTCTCTTTTCCGGCATCCCGTCCATAACCAAACACGGCAAGACCATTATCCGTAGTTACCAATCGATTATCGACCTTTACTGAAACCCCCGGCTTAAGCTGTAACGCCACCATCCCGCCAGGTTTAAAATGCCCGGCAGCAGACTCGACAAGTGTGTCAGGAAAACTCTGCTGCTCCAGCGGCGCGAGAGATAACAGTCCGGTCAAAAAAAAGGTAGGTATCATGTGTCGTGATGTTGTCTTTGCTGCTCGGCCTGAAGCGAGGCGGCAGCATCAATATAAGGTTCCTGAAAATCGACACTCCAGTAGCGCAACATCTCCATCAAAATCGGCTTGCCGGTAATTGAGCAAAAAACATGCGTCCCTGGAACTTCGATTATAAAGTCCCCGTCCAGATATTTAATTTTTGCTTCTGCACCAAGATTTGCCAAATCACTCATTCAAATAATTTACCTTGTTGTGAGGTTTTTGTCTCGTTTTTAGCCTTCTCGTTTCTGGGCTTTTCTTTATCGAGATCAGACGCTGACTTAGATTTATGTTTAGCAGATTCTTTTGCAGATGGGGTTTCCTCAACACGCGCACCAAGCTTTTCACCTTTGGCAAGATGAATATCCAGTAAACTGCCTATCTTGGCCTTGGAAGCCTGACGCAAGGGTACGCCTTGCTCGTCCAGCACGAGCGCAAACCCTCGGTCCAGGACAGACTCATGACTAAGCAAATCTAACTGTTTGCTCAAAGCTGCCAATTTTTGAGCCGCGTCTTTTATCTTTCTCTCTCCCGCGAGGGCTGCCCGGTGTTGCAGCCCATTAATATTTTGGCGTGATTGATGGACATGCCTCAGCATCGGTCTGAAAGACAGCCCAACGGCTATGCGATCAAATTGGGCTTTTTGATTTGTCAGATTCGCAGTGAGGGCGCGCGCCAAACGGCTCGCAATCGAATCAAATAACTGTCGCGGAATAGCGAGTATATCCTCAAGGCGGGGCATTCCTCGTGACAGCCCAGTCAGACGGTCACGGCGTGTTGTTATAATTGTATGACTGCTCCGCATCATCCGACGCGTCAAATCCATGAGACCTGACGTTAGGTCAGCCCTTACCGGCACTGCCATTTCAGCCGCGGCAGTTGGCGTTGGCGCACGAATATCTGCAACAAAATCAATAAGGGTTGTATCCGTTTCATGGCCTATGGCGGAAATAACAGGAATATCCGACTGTGCTACTGTACGTACAACTATTTCTTCGTTAAACCCCCAAAGGTCTTCAAAGCTGCCGCCACCTCGTGCAACAATCAACAAATCTGGGCGCGGGGTCGCTCCACCCAGTTTAATTGCATTAAAACCTGCAATGGCGCGGGACACCTCGTCGGCGCAATTCTCTCCCTGCACCCGTACAGGCCAGACCAATACATGGCGCGGGAATCTATCTTCCAGGCGATGAATAATATCTCTGATAACGGCACCTGACGGGCTGGTAACAACACCTATTGTCTGAGGCAAAAAGGGAAGCATTTTTTTGCGCGCCGGTTCAAACAATCCCTCTGCAGTGAGTTTCTTTTTGCGTTCTTCCAGCAAGGCCATTAACGCACCGACGCCAGCAGGTTCCATATATTCAATTATCATCTGATATTTTGATTGGCCCGCAAATGTCGTCAGTTTTCCTGTGCAAATAACCTCAAGCCCTTGTTCAGGTTGCAAAGGAAGTTTCTGGGCTGTCCCCTTCCAGATAACACCTGATAATACGGCTTTTTCGTCTTTTAAATCTAAATAGAGGTGCCCCGAAGCCGGACGGGAGACACGTCCAAGTTCAGCGCGCACACGAATATGTGCAAACCCGTCCTCAATTTGACGTTTTACCAGTCCGGAAATTTCACTGACGGAAAATTCCTGTACATTTGCATTCCGATTTTCAGTTTCTTGAAATTGACTCATTCTATTTGTTACTGCTATCCACTGATATCTAACATGGCCCACCCGAACCCTTCAGACAAGTCCGGCTAAATTTGATAGTTTGATTTTACCTTTAATTTATTCACGATACTATCCCAAACAGTTTGAACACCCAACAGGTCGAACATATGAAAGAAAAAAGTCTTAAAATTCTTGTTCTTGGCAGCGGCGGGCGTGAGCATGCACTTTGCTGGAAAATCGCTCAAAGCCCCCTACTAAAAAAACTCTATTGCGCTCCGGGTAATGGAGGGATTGAGTCTGTCGCAGATTGCGTCACCCTTGATATTGAATCACCGGATGCGGTGTTAAAATTTGCCAAAGAACAAGCTATAGACCTGGTTGTCATCGGGCCTGAAGGCCCTCTCGTCGCAGGGCTCGCGGATGCACTCATGGCAGAAAATATTGCGGCTTTCGGGCCCGTGGCGGCGGCCGCACAACTTGAAGGCTCGAAAGGCTTTACCAAAGATATTTGCGCCGCCTATGACATTCCAACCGCCGCATACGGCCGTTTCAAATCTGCCGCAGATGCTCATGCTTATCTTGATACCCACCCTGCCCCCATCGTCGTTAAAGCTGATGGTCTGGCAGCAGGCAAAGGCGTTATTATTGCTGAGACTGATGCTCAGGCTCGTGCCGCAGTTGATGATATATTTGATGGCGCATTCGGTCAGGCTGGCGCTGAACTTGTAATTGAAGAATTTATGACCGGTGAGGAGGCCAGTTTTTTTGTCCTCACTGACGGCGTGAATGCGCTCCCACTGGCTACGGCTCAAGATCATAAGCGTGTCGGCGAGGGTGATACCGGCCCGAATACCGGCGGCATGGGCGCCTATTCACCTGCTAAAATTGTTACGCCTTCTTTATTAGAAGACACGATGCGGCGCATTATCCAACCGACATTGACCGCGATGGCAGATAAGGGGTCACCCTATCGGGGGGTACTCTATGCAGGTTTAATGCTGACCGAAGACGGGCCAAAACTGGTGGAATATAATGCACGCTTTGGCGATCCTGAATGTCAGGTGCTGATGTTGCGACTAAAAAGTGACCTTGTCCCCGCCTTGATGGCAACGGCAATAGGAGACATTAGTGATCTTGATCTTGAATGGTTCGACGAAGATGCGATGACGGTTGTTATGGCGGCACAAGGGTATCCGGGTAGCTATTCCAAAGGCACAGAAATTGATGGGCTTGATTCAGCCGTGGCAGATTCAGATACACAAATCTTTCATGCAGGCACAAAGACCGAAGATGGAAAAACACTTGCAGTTGGTGGACGTGTGCTTAATGTCACCTCTAAAGGTCAAGACTTAAATGCTGCAAGAGACAAAGCCTATGCTGCGCTAGAAAAGATTGACTGGGAGGAAGGGTTTTATCGTCGCGATATTGGCTGGCGCGCACTGGATGAAATTTAGCGTTTCTTTCTAACAGAGACATTTCAGAGAAACGCGAAAGAGGGAGTTAAAGGGTCATAAATGAGTGATAGACAGGAAAAGTTCGGCGGTACAAAAGAAGTCGCTGAAACACTTAAATTTGATGTCAAAAATCTTGAAGACTTCATGCACGCACATGTTGAAGGCTTTGAAGGCCCTCTTGAAGTGACGCAATTTAAAGGCGGACAATCAAACCCGACCTATCAGCTCATCACCCCTAACAAAAAATATGTTCTCAGACGCAAACCGCCAGGAAAGCTTTTGCCTTCGGCGCATGCTGTTGACCGCGAATATCGCGTTATCACCGCGCTGGCTTCAGTCGGCTTTCCTGTGCCACGCAGTTATTGCCTATGCGAGGATGAAAGTGTGATTGGAACCATGTTCTATATTATGGATATGGTCGAAGGGCGCATCTTATGGGATGTGACCCTAAGCGATTACGCTAAAAAAGACAGATGGCCGATTTTTGAAGCGCAGGTCAAAACGATTGCCCAGTTGCACTCGCTTGACTATGAAGCCATCGGCTTAGGCGATTACGGCAAGCCGGGCAATTATTTTGAGCGCCAAATTGGTCGCTGGACAAAACAATACATCGCTTCTGAGACTCAAAAAGTCGACAATATGGATAGGCTTATGGCATGGCTGCCGGGGCAAATTCCACAAGATGACGCGACCTCAATTGTCCATGGTGATTTCAGGCTTGATAATATGGTGTTGCATCCGAGCAAACCAGAGGTGAGCGCTGTGTTGGATTGGGAATTATCTACGCTGGGTCATCCGCTTGGCGACTTCACTTATCATCTGATGCAATGGCACATGCCGTCGATTAAAACCATGGTGTCGGCATCACTTGCTGGCAGAGATTTGGACGAATTAGGGATTCCGACAACCGACCAATATATCCGTATGTATTGCGACGCGGTTGGACGGGACGGTATTGAAAATATTGACTTCTATCTGGCTTTTAATATGTTCCGGCTTGCGGCTATTTTGCAGGGTATTGTCGGGCGTGTCAGAGACGGCACTGCAAGTTCGGCACATGCGGGTGAAATGGAAAAGAATATTCCACCCCTAGCAGATGTAGGCTGGGCCTTCGCGCAAAAAGCTGGCGCAGTTTAATTCTTCAAGAAGTATATGAGAGCAAGGTGATTTCTGTATCACCATAAGTGCGCCTATTGATTTCATCAAAACCCAAAGGCGTCATAAAACCCGCGCGCTTGTCTTCCTCAACCACCAGCAATGCATCCTCTGCCAACCAGCCGCCCTCTTTCAAACAAAGCAGAGTTTTTTCCGCCAGCCCCTTACCATAGGGGGGATCAAGAAACACAAGATTAAATAAAGGTGCTTGCTTGTCGTGGTTTCCCAATTTAACCGCATCACGTTTCAGAAGATGTGTTTTATCGCCAGCATCAAGCGCGTGAATATTATTTTCAATAACAGCCCAAGCAGCAGTCATTTTTTCTACAAAATAGCAGGTCCCTGCACCGCGCGATAAAGCCTCAAGTCCTAACGCACCGGTTCCGGCGAAAAGGTCAAGAACATGAGACTCATTAAGCTCGATACGGCTTTCAAGCGCAGAAAATAATGCCTCTCTAATACGATCAGATGTCGGACGTGTCAGATTATTTTTGGGCGTTTGAAGGGTGTGCCCTTTCCATTTTCCGGCAATGATACGCATATCAGATCATTTGTTTTTAAGCTTTAGCGTTTTCTTTTTTGATGTCGTTTTAGTCTCTGACATCTTCCAGGGTGTCATATTTTTTTCGGGTAGATTTTTAGGGGGCTTATCACTTTGAGATTTTTCTTTATGCGATTTTGCCTTGAAAGAGGTGTCCGATTTAGAAACTGATTTAGAAACTGGTTTATTTTGCGCCCGTGCCGGTTTCTTTTCTGGGCGGTCTGCCGTTTGCTTGCTTCGGGTTTTCGGTTTGACCTGCGGCACGCGCCCCTCTGCAATATCGGACCATGTTGAGCCCAGTTGCTGACGCAAAACACGACGAGGAACTTCTTCAACAGCACCGGTTTCCAAATTGCCGAGTTGAAATGGCCCAAATGAAAGCCTAATCAAGCGATTAACTTCCAAGCCGACATAGCTGAGAAGTTTTTTGACCTCACGGTTCTTGCCTTCTCTAAGCGAAATTGTTAGCCAGACATTCCCGCCTTGCTGGCGTTCAACATCTACATCAACACCGCGATAATGAACATCCTCAAGGGTGATACCCTTTTTTAGCTCGAGTAATTTTCGCTGATCAGGTCTACCGTAAGCGCGAACACGGTACCGCCGCAACCAGCCAGTTTCAGGTAACTCAAGATAACGCTTAAGCCCCCCATCATTCGTTAGCAACAACAAGCCTTCGGTATTAATATCCAGTCGCCCGACAGACAATACACGCGGCAAATTATCGGGTAATTTTGAAAAAATTGTTGCACGGCCTTGCGGGTCACGTTCAGTCGTGACAAGGCCACGCGGCTTATAATACCGCCATAGTCGCGGTGAATCAGGTTGAGCCAGTTCTTTCCCGTCAACCGTGATACGATCGGAGGGTAGAACATTCAATGCAGGCGAATTAATGGTTTTTCCGTTAACTGTTACACGCCCAGCCTGAATAATCGTCTCAGCTTCACGCCTGGATGACAGACCCGAGCGAGCCAAAACCTTGGCTATGCGGTCGCCTTTAATTGCCTGATTTATCTTGTCATTCATAATGCACCATGTAGCATTATATTTTCAGAAAGTCCTGAGAATGTTGACCACCTAATGAATGACCCAGTAACACCATCAAGCAAACCTCAAGCCAAGCCGAACGCTTCACCTATGCAACTAGCCCTTCAGCAAGCTGTGGCCGCAGCAGAACGAGGAGAAGTGCCTGTTGGCGCCGTCATCACAGATGCAAAGGGGTATGTAATTGCAGCCAATGGCAATAGAATTATAGAATATGCCGACCCCACAGCGCATGCCGAGATGTTGGTCATCCGTGAGGCAACGACGGCGTTAAAAAATGAACGGCTCGTTGATTGCAATCTCTATGTAACGCTGGAACCTTGCCCTATGTGCGCTGGGGCTATCTCGCTCGCGCGCATCAAACGGCTTTATTATGGAGCTGCAGATGAAAAAGCCGGCGGCGCAGAGCATGGCATAAGATTATTTTCTCACCCATCATGTCATCACCGCCCAGAGGTTTACGGCGGGATAGAAGAAATTGCATGTGCGACAATTTTACAGAGTTTTTTTGCCGCTAGGCGTCAATCATAACTTGCATCAAATCTCCATTCATCTGAGTATAATGCCCATTAAGGAGAAGCCCAATGAATTTCGATTATTCTGATAAAACCAAGTCACTGATTGATGATGTCTCAAGCTTTATGGATAAACATATTTATCCTGCTGAGCCGATTTACAATCAGCAGATGAAAGATTTTGGAGATGATCGCTGGCAGGTCGTTCCGGTTCTGGAGGATTTGAAAGTCAAAGCGCAGGAAGCAGGCCTTTGGAATTTGTTTCTGCCTGAAAGTAGTTTAGGTGCTGGCCTAACTAATTTGGAATATGCTCCCCTCGCCGAATTAATGGGTCGGGTAGTCTTCGCCTCCGAAGTGTTTAATTGCAGTGCGCCTGATACAGGCAATATGGAAGTGCTTGTCCGTTACGGTACACCAGCACAACAGGAAAAATGGCTGACACCTCTTCTTGCCGGAGAAATCCGCTCTGCGTTTTTGATGACTGAGCCTGATGTCGCTTCCTCAGACGCTACAAATATCAAAACCTCTATCACTCGCGATGGTGACGAATATGTCATTAATGGTCGTAAATGGTGGTCCTCTGGCCTCGGTGACCCGAGATGTAAAGTGACAATCCTGATGGGAAAATCCGATTTTGATGCCCCCCGTCACCAACAGCAATCCATGATTCTTGTCCCAGTCGATACGCCCGGCGTTGAAATTATAAGACCCCTGACTGTTTTCGGTTATGATGATGCCCCGCATGGTCACATGGAAGTAAAGTTGGATAATGTGCGCGTACCGGCCGAAAATATGCTGCTGGGCGAAGGTAGAGGATTTGAAATCGCCCAAGGACGTCTCGGCCCAGGTCGTATCCATCATTGCATGAGAACAATTGGTCTTGCCGAACGCGCTCTTGAAAAAATGTGCGCGCGCCTCGCTTCACGCCAAGTTTTCGGTAAGAAAATCTATGAACATTCACTCTGGGAAGAGCGCATTGCGGAAGCCAGAACTGATTTGGAAATGACCCGTCTCCTATGCCTTAAAGCTGCCCATATGATGGATACAGTCGGAAATAAAGTGGCACAAGCAGAGATTGCCATGATTAAAGTTGCCGGTCCGAAGACAGCGCTTAAAATCATTGATAATGCAATACAGTCCCATGGCGGCGGTGGTGTCAGTCAAGATTTTGATTTGGCTAAAATGTATACAAATGCGCGCACCATGCGTTTGGTTGATGGTCCTGATGAAGTTCATAACCGCGCTATTGCCCGTATTGAAATGAAAAAATATATTGATCAGTCGCAAGCCTAAAAACTAGCGACGTCCAAATAGTTTTTCGATATCAGCCAATTTTAGCTCCACATAGGTTGGGCGACCATGATTGCATTGCCCGGCATGTGGTGTGGCTTCCATCTCGCGTAACAATGCATTCATTTCCGTGCCATTGAGCCTACGCCCGGCCCGCACCGAGCCGTGACAAGCAAGCGTGCTGCATATTTCTTCAAGTTTTTCCTTAATGGCAAGTGCTGCCCCAAGCTCCGCAATTTCATCCGCCAGATCCTGCACGAGCTGCTTGACATCCGCGCTCCTAAAAAGGGTCGGAATTTCTCGAACCAGAACCGCACCATCGCCAAAGCTTTCAAGTACAAATCCAATCTCTGCAAGCTCTGTACTTCGCGCCATAAGGCGGTCAGTCTCGGTGCTATCAAGCTCGACAACTTCGGGCAGGAGCAAAATTTGACGCTCGACCCCTTTGGCCGCCATACCCTCTTTCATGCGCTCATAAACCAGTCTCTCATGAGCGGCATGCTGGTCAACAATCACCAGCCCGTCACCAGTCTGGGCGAGAACATAAGTCTCGTGAAGCTGTGCGCGTGCCAACCCCAGAGGGTAAGAGTCTAAACTCTCAGTTGGGTTTTCACTCCCACCCATCCCGGCTTGACCGGTTTGGTCTTCACTAATCTGGGCTTCGCTGGCATGAGGTGGCGCTTCATAACCACTAAGTTGGGCAAAACCGCCCTGTTGCCCATCGACTTCACGGGGTTGCGTCATATCCAACATGGGAGGCGCTGAGGGTCTTTCACCTCGACCACCAAGCCCATAGGACGGCACGGAAAAAGATCTTAATGCTGTATCCGCCACCGTTGTTGAAGCTCGGTGGCCCGCTTCTGCGAGTGCTGTTCTGAGCGCTCCGACAATCATACTACGTGTCAAACCTGGATCCCGAAAACGCACCTCGGTTTTAGCCGGATGAACATTCACATCAACCTCCGAGGAGTCAAGATCAACAAAAAGCGCTACTGCAGGGTGTCGATTGCGCGCCAGAAAATCCTGATATGCACCTCGCACCGCACCGTTCAGAAGACGATCTTTAACAGGACGGCCATTAACAAAAAGATACTGCATTTGCGCGGTTGCACGATTAAATGTCGGCAACCCGGCAAAACCCGTAAGACGCATATACCCTTTTTCTGTCTCCCTTTCGGCAGAAACAGGCACGGCATTACGTCCAAAATCCTGCCCCATAACACCAGCAAGGCGGTTTAGACGAGATGTATCTGAAACATCAGGCTCAGCTGTAACTGCAAAACTCCTTCGCCCCTCCGAAGTCAGACTAAAACCAACCTCTGGATATGCCATGGCCAGTCGGCGAACCACATCGCCAACAGCTGTGGTTTCGGCCCGGTCGCTTTTTAAGAACTTTAAACGCGCTGGGGTTGCGAAAAATAAATCCCTAACCTCTATGCGCGTGCCATGTGAGCCCGATGTCGGCTTTAAATCACCAACTTTTCCAGCCGTTAACGTTAATTGCATAGCTGAATTTATATCGTTCTCGCCACCAGAAGCATGGTCTTGCAGAGGTCGGGATGTAATAGTCATTTTCGACACAGCCCCAATTGAAGGTAATGCCTCGCCACGAAAACCGAGCGTGGATACACGAAACAGGCGATCCCCATCATCGCCCTCCGGCAATTTAGATGTCGCATGACGTTCAATCGCAAGCATCATGTCATCGGAGCTCATGCCGTGACCATTATCACTGACAATAATCAAAGACTTCCCGCCGGCACCCAAGGTTATGTCAATGCGGTTAGCATCTGCGTCAATTGCATTTTCGACAAGTTCTTTGACGACGCTGAAAGGTCGCTCAACTACCTCACCCGCAGCAATACGATTAATTGTTCCCTCAGGTAATTTGCGTATCTTTTTTTCAAACATTTTTGTGTTACCAGACTGATTCTTTTTTCATTTTAACAAAATCATCTCCCTTGCGTCGCCCCATAGAGGCGATTAGCATGTTGATAAATCTATGAGGGTTGAAAACATGTCAGACACAAACAACAACAATTCATCCAATACTGCCAAAATTATCTCCGGGGTTATTCTCGGACTTATTTTATTTTGCAGCTTTTATGTGGTTGGCATCTACCTAGACCTCTATGGCAAAACCCGTGACGCAGGGCTTATTCAAGCTGGAGGCCTCGAACCGGAAATCATTTCCCAGCGAGTAGATACGCAACAAGCCGCCATTGGTCAAATGGATGAAAATAACGAAGCTCAAATCTTATTCGGTGATTTACATGTTCATAGCACCTTCTCAACCGATGCATTTTTATGGTCCATGCCACTTTATGGCGGCGAAGGTGTTTATCCAATCGCAGATGCGTGCGATTATGCGCGCTACTGCTCTGGCATAGATTTTTGGGCAATCACCGACCATGCAGAGGCCACAACAAAAAAGAGATGGTCACAAACCAAGCAATCGCTGCGTGATTGTAATGCCCGCGCGGGTGACCCATCTAACCCGGATATGATTAGTTATCTTGGCTTTGAGTGGTCTCAAGTCGGCGCTACACCAGAAACGCATTATGGTCATAAAAATGTAATTTTTGAAGGTCTTGAGGATAAAGAGCTGGCTATGCGCCCTATTGCCTCCGGCGGTCTGGCAACTGAGGTGCTTCGTAATCAGTCCTCAAATATGATGCCGCGTTCAACCGTATTTCTAGATTTTGAGAATCGTCAGGTCTATTACGACATCAGAAAATATCTCGCAGAGATTGGAGAGGCACCATCATGCGACCCGACATTACCTTCAAACGAATTGCCGGAAGATTGCTTTGAAATTGCCGAAACACCCGTTGATTTAGTGGAGCGCCTTGGGCAACAAAATCTAGACCCTTTGATTATTCCGCATGGCTCAAGCTGGGGCTTTTATACCCCGTTCCTAACCAACTGGGACAAGCAACTTAAAACTGCTATGTATCCTGAGAAATTTAAGCTGATTGAAATTATGTCCGGTCATGGTAATTCCGAGGAATATAGGGATTATAAAAACGCTATTCCCGGTGAAGACGGCATGCTCGCTTGCCCTGAACCCACAGAAAATTTCACACCATTATGTCAACGAGCTGGTGAAATTTTAATGGAAAGATGCCTGGCATCAGGTGAGGCACAGGATGTTTGCGATGACCGCGCTGAATATGCCCGTTTTGCTGCAGTCAATATGATTACAGCCGGGCATTTATCTATTGGGGCCAGCGAACCAAGCGATTGGCTTGATACGGGTCAATGCATTGACTGTTTCAGACCTTCCTTCAATCACCGCCCCGGCACAAGCATCCAATATGGGCTAGCGATTTCCAATTTTGACGACCCTGAAAATCCTACCCGGTTTAACTGGGGCTTTATATCAGCCAGTGACAATCACCGCGCCCGACCCGGCACCGGCTATAAGCCTGCCCAAAGATTGCGGACTACCGAAATGGCACGTATCGAGTCGGATTATCTGATTGATATGATGCGTCAGACTAGTGAAGAATATGCCGAAGCAGAATTAGAGACACTTGAAGATAGGCGTGACGATCTTAGCTTCAATATGCTGGAAGTTGAACGACAAGGCAGTTACTGGACAACAGGGGGTCTGGCGGCGGTTCATACACCAAGCCGTGACCGCAAGTCGGTTTTTAATGCTATGGAAAACCGTCAGGTTTATGCCACATCCGGCCCGCGAATTTTGCTCTGGTTTGATATGAAAACGACCAAAGAAACAATACGCATGGGCGGCACAACTAGCTCAGATGTCAACCCGACATTCAGCGTCAAGGCAGTTGGTGATTTTGATCAACTCCCCGGATGCCCGAGTCATGTTGTCGATAATCTGGGTACGGAGCGTGTGCAGAAATTATGTGGCGGCGAATGTTACAATCCGTCTGATGAAAGATTACCAATCACCCGCATTGAGATTATTCGGATTAAGCCCCAAATATCACCTGATGAAAATGTTGGCGATTTGATTGAAGACCCATGGCTTGTGCATCAATGTGATACATCTGCAGAGGGTTGCCAATTCAGCTTCACTGATAAGGATTTTGTCAAAGACGGGCGCGATACGACCTATTACGCCCGCGCCATTCAAAGCCCGACACAGGTCATTAACGCCGATCCGTTACGTTGTGAATATGACGAAACCGGACAATGTGTAAAAGTTAACCTTTGTTACGGTGATTATCGCCAAGATCCTGAAGATCAGTGCGATGACCCATCCGAAGAACGTGCATGGTCTTCTCCAATTTATGTAAATATTAAGTAATGACTGATATGGAAAAAACGTCCTCAGAAAACCTGCCATATATGCCTGTTCTACTTGGGCTAATGGCACTAGCCGGTCTCATCGTCGCGGTTAGTACAGTGTTTGATACACCTCAGCCTGACTATGAAGGCACCGCCGTCGCTTTTGTTAACGAAGCGCCCATACCTGAAACAGGTTACCTCAGAGCCTTATCTATGCTTGAGCAAGATAAGCGCGGCCCAATTACAGATGCTGACAGAACCCGCATACTAGATTTATTGATTGAAGAAGAATTGCTCATTCAACGCGCCGATGAGATTAATCTTATTGGGATTGATAGTTCAGTCCGTAAATCCCTAACAAACGCCATGATACAATTTATCATATCTGAAAATGGCGATACCGAGATAACGGAAGACATTCTCAACTCGCATTTCTTAAATAACCTCGATTATTTTACCCCGAGCAAACAAATATGGGTGAAACGGATTTATGTAAGAGGCGCACGGGATGATGCTGAACAGCGACTGCAAGAAATTCGCACGGCCCTCCAGCAGGGGGAAAATTTCGATACTGTCGCGTCGCGGCTTGGTGATGAAATTTTTCCTGAAGTTCCAGACAGCCTATTGCCGCCAGCAAAATTACAAGCCTATCTAGGGCCAGCTCTGACCCAAACCGTCATTTCTTTGAGTGAAGGGGCAATTACAAATGCTATTCGGGTCGGTAGTGGGTGGCATTTTTTATATCTTGTGCAACAGCGCAAAGGCGTTGTACCGGAATTTGAAGACATCCGAGATCAAGTCGAAAATGACTATCTCAGAAAAGTTGAAGAAAAAGCGCTCCGCGATTATCTTGATTGGCTGCGGGAGCGCGCCGATATTGATCAAACCGCCTCTCAACTTCAACCGGCCGATTTTTAGACTGGAAAGCTCATGCTCAAAAGTCTTGTGAAGGCTTGCGCTCAAAAACTGTTTGGCTTTGCATTCATGGTTGCTCTTGCACCAGCTCTATTGGCAAGTCATGAACTTATTCTAAGTGGTATTGGCTTAGACAGTGTTCACGCGCATGAAAAAAGTCAGTCATTCTCAAAATGGCGCAGCACCGAAAAAGGTATTGCCGTTATTTTCACAGTAGCCGCGCGTCAGGTAACACTTTTACCGCCTACCAATCCTAATGCCCCATCGCTGGAACGTACATTGGGTCAACATTTAGATAACACGATAACATTATCAAAACCTGAAGCCCCTTGCATTTCTTCTGGCTTTACGCCCCGCAAAGCCCGCCCTGGCTTTATCAGCATGGAAAATTACTTCATGTGCCCTGCCGAAGAAGCTGAGGATAGCGATACAGTAACTATTGGCATTGAGAGCTTTATGGATTTCGCAGAAACCCATATTCATTTCGCACAATTCAGGAATGAAACCGGTCAATATCGTGGCTATCTATTTAACTATGACCGGAGGCAGGATATTTTGAGCCTTGAAGCTGATGGCAATATGGTCGCTGAGGATATCGGCCTCGTTAAAACCTTTTTCCGTTATAGTCAAATAGGTATCACTCATATTTTAAGCGGCATTGACCATCTGGTTTTTCTGCTCGGTCTTTTACTTTTGACCAACCGCTTACGTGACGTCGTGCTGGTGGTGACCGGCTTCACTATTGGCCACAGTCTGACACTGGGGCTGAGTGCGATGAAGATTGTCTCAACACAGTCTGCCATTGTTGAGGGGCTTATCGGCTTTACAATTTTAGTTGTTGCTGCCGAGGCTGTTATGGCGCGGCGCAATCTGATGTGGTTGGCAGGTGGTGTATTTGCGCTGATGCTGTTTTTCATGGGGCTTTATTCCATCATGCTGGAAGCCCCCATGCCAATTAATGGATGGGCCGGTTTGATGCTGTTTGCTGTGGCCTATGGATTTTATTCTCAAAACCTAAACATCGTGAGGCAAACTTTGCCTATTATGGTTGTGATTTTTGGTCTCGTTCATGGATTTGGCTTTGCCGGTGTTCTTGTTGAGGCAGGTCTACCGAATGACCGACTGTTATCAGCGCTTATCGGGTTTAATCTTGGCGTTGAAATCGGTCAACTTTTGATTGTCGCCATCCTCTGGTTCGGTTTCTTCCGGTATATGCATTCACACTTTTCAGAGAAGCTGCGCGGTGCAATAATAGACTTTGCTGGCATCGCTATGTGCGGCGTCGGCATGTTCTGGTTTGCCTCAAGACTACTGATTTAAGTATTGATTTTACTTTAACTTTTGAGGGGCGATAAGCACACCATCAGCATCGGCATATAGCCATGCGCCAGGGTAGATATTAACCCCATCAATACGAAGCGGGACATTAATACTGCCCACACCACGTTTGACGCTCTTTTTAGGATGTGTACCCAAGGCTTTAATCCCGACATTAGCTTCAGCCAATTCAAGCGTATCTCTTACAAAACCATTTATCACAATGCCGGCCCAACCATTCGCTTCAGCAAGCTCGCCCAGATTGCCACCAAGTAGGGCGCACCGGGTGGAGCCGTGACCATCAACGACAATCACCTGCCCCTCCCCCTTACTTTCCAGCAATTCTCTCAGCGCTCCATTATCCTCAAATGTATCGAGTGTCACAATCGGCCCGCTGAAAGCTAAGCGCTTCCCAAAATCTCTGAACGCCAGCCCGAGATAAGCCAGTTCGTCAGAGTAAGCATCTGACAAGTCGGCTGTGCAAATTAACTCTCCGGGTGTTGGTTCAGAAGTTCCAGCCATTAGAACTGGTTCATGGTGTTATCTTCACCAGATGCCAGTAGGGCATTATCACCAGAGAAATATTCTTTATGGTCATCCCCGATATTTGAACCGGCAAGGTCTTGGTGCTTCACAGATGCTTGACCGCGACGGATTTCTTGACGCTGAATATCACGAACATAAGCCAGCATGCCCAAGTCTCCGAAGTAACCTTCAGAAAGCATATCCGTTCCAAGAGCTGTTTCGTGATAAGTCGGCAGAGTAATCAGATGGTGGAAAATACCAGCCTCACGAGCGGCATCCGCTTGGAAAGATTGAATGAGCTGATCGGCTTCACCTGCCAGTTCGGAAGCATCAAATTCGACGCTCATCAAACCACGCGGAACCTCTATCGGATCTGGATAGGCTGATACGTCTTTACCCGCAGCTGACCACTCAGCATAAACTTGCTCGCGGAAGGACAACGTCCAGTTAAAGCTTGGAGAGTTATTATAAACCAGCTTGGCATTCGGAATAACCTCACGAACACGGTTCACCATGCCGGCAATCTGGTCGAGATTAGGCTTTTCGGTTTCAATCCAAAGCAAATCTGCTCCGTTTTGGAGACTGGTGACACAATCAAGCACAACCCTGTCTTCACCGGATCCGTCTCGGAAGGCATAGAGGCCATTCGGCAAACGATGTGGTTTCACAAGGTCATCATTATGTTTGAAAACAATATCGCCTTCACCTAACGCAGCCGCGTCTGTTACCGGTTCAGTTTTCAAGAATGCATTATACTGGCTAGCCAAATCACCTGGTTGTTGAGAGACAGGGATTTTTTGAGTCAGTCCGGCTCCAAGTGAGTCAGTCCGCGCAACGATGATACCATCATCAACACCTAACTCTATAAAGGCATAGCGAACGGCATTAATCTTGGCGAGGAAATCCTCATGTGGCACCGTCACTTTACCATCTTGGTGACCACATTGTTTGGCATCAGAAACTTGATTTTCAATCTGAATACAGCACGCACCCGCTTCAATCATTTTCTTGGAAAGCAAATAAGTTGCTTCTTCATTACCAAAGCCAGCATCTATATCTGCAATAATCGGCACGATGTGGGTCTGGAAGTTATCAATCTTATTGAGAACAGCATCAACGTCACCACCGGCAGCTTTGACCTCATCCAGCTCAACAAACAAATGTCTCAGCTCTCTGGCATCCGCTTGCTTCAGAAAGGTATAAATCTCTTCAATCAAACTGGATACGGCTGTTTTTTCATGCATAGACTGATCCGGAAGCGGACCAAAATCTGAACGCAGAGCCGCAACCATCCAACCGGAGAGATAAACATAACTTCGATTAGTCGTTTGTTTGTGGCGCTTAATCGCCATCATCATTTGCTGGGCGGTAAAACCATGCCAGCAACCGAGAGACTGCGTGTATTTCGAGGTATCGCCATCATAGTTTTCCATGTCAGCGCGCATGATAGAAGCTGTATAGCGCGCAATGTCCAGACCGGTTAGAAACCTGTTCTGAAGACGCATGCGGACAGCATATTCAGGGTTAATTCCGCCCCATGCATCACCGTTAGATGTTTTGGCGGCTGTTAAAGATTTAACCTGCTCAAGATAGTTTGACATGATTTGCCTCTCATATTGTCTGCGTCTGCCGATCGGGGCTGAGTTTTCCGGCTGACCTGAAATAAATGGCAACTGGTAACGAAATATTTAATTACGTTGGAATTGCCGATATGTGGAGGAAGAAAATCCCCGATAAATGTCTCCACAAATAAGTCCTGAGTTCTATTTACATCATTTACATTAACACTCAAGTGATATGTTAAGCTATTGATAATAATAAGGTAAATTTATTTACAAGCTTTTTGTTGATTTCTGTAAATAATGTAAATATTGTAAACTTATGAGTGAAGTTAGAGGCACAAATCAGGATAGAAAACTGTTTGCCGGCATGCGCATTCGCAGGCTGCGTCGCGACCTAGGACTCACGCAAGCCGTTATGGCAGATTCACTTGGAATCTCAACAAGTTATCTTAATTTGATCGAACGCGACCAGCGCCCCGTTTCAGCACAAATTCTTATCAAAATGGTTGATGTTTTCGACATAGACCCACGCGGCCTAGCAGGTGACGAAGAGGCCCGTGCTTACACCCAATTACGCGAGATTTTTGCTGACCCGATGTTCCATGACACACCCGTTGCAGATCAAGAAATACGCGATATTTCTGCCGCCAGCCCAAATGCAGTGGATGCGATTGCTCGTCTATTCCAAACCTATCGCGATGCCAGCACAACATCATCTATGCTGGCCGAGCGTCTGGCAGACAACACCCATGGCGAAACCACCAGCGCATTAATGTCATTTGAGGAAGTCCGGGACTTTATCAACCAGCGCTCTAATCACTTTCCTGAACTCGATGATTATGCCGAGGAACTCTTTATGAAAGCGGGTCTGGTTGATGACGACCCCTTTCTTGCGCTCAGACACTATCTCCAAGAAACTCACGGCGTATCAACACGCATTGGACCGGTTGATTTAATGGGAGATGATTTAAGGCGTTACGACCGTCACCGCCAGACCTTGTTTCTTTCGGAACTACTCAATCAATCCAGCAGAGCCTTTCAGATTGCTTATCAACTCGCCTATTTTGAACATAGCAAAGCTGTTGAGGAAATTATCAATGGTTCCAAACTGGAAAACCCGGAAGCTCAACGTCTCGCGCGACTAGCCTTAATAAATTATGCCGCCGCAGCTATTTTGATGCCGTATGGTATTTTTCTACAAACCGCGGAAGATAATGGATATGACATTACACTTCTCAGCCGACGCTTTGGCACCAGCTTCGAGCAAGTGTGCCATCGGCTGACAACCCTGCAACGCCCAGGTGCGAAAGGTGTGCCGTTTTTTCTTATACGTATCGACAATGCAGGAAACGTCTCTAAGCGTTTTGCCGCGGGTGGATTTCACTTTTCACGATTTGGCGGCACCTGCCCACGCTGGAATATTCACGACAGCTTCAGACAACCCGGTAAAGTCATGACTCAAATCATCTGTATGGAGGATAGTACTCGTTATTTCTCTGTCAGCCGCACAGTAAGCCGAAACCGCTCTGCCTTTGACAAGCAGGATAATCAATTTGCTATCGGGCTTGGTTGTGAGATTTCCCATGCCAGCAAGCTGGTTTATTCACATCAGTATAATCTTGAAGAAACCAAAAGTGATATGCCCATTGGGGTGAATTGTCGACTTTGCGAAAGATTGGATTGTCACCAGCGGGCCACACCGCCTTTGATGCGAAGTTTACGGGTGGATGATAATATTCGCGGCTTATCACCTTTTGACTTTTAAAGGTGTGATTTTTAAGCTGGTGAATTCTGATTCAGATAACTTGCTCGTGCCTGAACAATCCTATAGGAAACGAGTTGGAGTTTAAGCCATGGCCAAAAAACAGAAAATATTCAAACCAAAAGCGCGTATTCCCCGCGGTTTACGAGATATGCAAGGATCTGAACTGGCTTTTCAGAAGCTGATGCTTGAAAAAATTTCAGGCGTTTATGAAAGCTATGGCTTTGATGCATTGGACACATCTGCCTTTGAGTACGCTGATGCATTGGGCAAATTTCTTCCGGATGATGACCGCCCCAATGAAGGCGTTTTTTCCTTCGAAGATGATGACGGACAATGGCTAAGCATGCGCTATGATCTGACGGCCCCTCTGGCGCGTTTTGTTGCCGAGCATTATGACCGGCTTCCTAAACCTTTCCGCCGCTATCAATGGGGATCGGTTTTCAGAAATGAAAAACCCGGACCTGGCAGGTTCAGACAATTTCTGCAAATAGATGCCGATACTGTTGGTGCAGGGGGCAGTCAAGCGGATGCCGAAATGTGCCTGATGGCAGCCGACTGCATGAAAACGCTCGGCTTATCTGACAATCAGTTTTCTGTAAACATTAATAACCGCAAAATACTTGATGCTATTCTAGCGCAGGTTGGTCTTGACGCGCAGGCTGAGGACTATGATATGCGCCGCCTAACCATTCTACGCGCCCTCGACAAACTCGACAGGCTTGGCATTGGCGGTGTCGCTGATTTACTCGGCGACGGGCGAAAGGATGAAAGCGGGGATTACACAAAAGGCGCGGGGCTAGATAAAGCATCCATTTCAAAGCTGACGGATTTTGTGCAAGCCGGTCGGGATACGCGCGCGGACACCCTAAAAGCCCTCGCAGAAATTATCGGT
This sequence comes from PS1 clade bacterium, assembly GCA_003331985.1. Taxonomy (GTDB): domain Bacteria; phylum Pseudomonadota; class Alphaproteobacteria; order RS24; family RS24; genus Micropelagius. Next base: position 52,650 of record QOQK01000001.1, read on the forward strand.
GACTCAGAAATCGGCACGGCCGGATTAGAAGAACTCACCCTTATGGACGCCTTAATGAAAGATGATAGCGACAGCATCCGTTTTAATCCGTCGGTTGTGCGTGGTCTCGGTTATTATACTGGTCCAGTTTTCGAAATTGAGTTGAATATCGAAACTGAAGACGAAAACGGCGAAATCGCTCGTTTTGGATCCGTCGGTGGTGGCGGGCGCTATGATGATCTTGTAAAACGCTTTAAAGGCATTGAAATCCCGGCAACAGGTATTTCAATAGGCGTCAGTCGCCTAGCTGCCGCGCTCACCCTACTTGGCAAAGCCGACACCAAGACCACGCAGGATTTGGTGGTCTTGCTGGTCATGGATAAAACCCGTTTGGCGGAAACCTCTGAGTTGGTTAAAACACTGAGAAATTCAAGCATACGCGCTGAAATGTATATGGGTGACAGTGGGATGAAAGCACAAATGCGTTACGCCGATAACCGCAATGCCCGCCTTGTGGTCATAGAGGGTGAGGATGAGCTAGCCGCCGGTATTGTAACCCTGAAAGACCTTCAATTGGGGCAACAAAATGCCCAAAATATTAAAGATAATGAAGAGTGGCGCGCCTCTGAACATGCACAAACACAAGTTTCTCGCAAGGACTTGGCCCAGAAAATCAAAGAAATACTGTCCTAGCCTTTTCTTTCATTGACATAATATCGCACCAATATTCATAAATTATGAATACTCTCATTTAATTTTGTAAATAATTTAGATATTTTATATTTATGAAGTTCATTTTTTATGTAATTAGCTAATAATTCATTTTTCTTGATTTAATAATGAACTTCTGACATAAAAACACCATGACCCGATTAACCACAGCAACTGACGTGATTGATGCCCTGGGAGGGACGCAGGCCGTCGCGCGCCTGCTCAATGTCGGCGCATCTGCTGTATCGAATTATCGCCGCCTAGGTTTCCCTGCCCGCGCCTATTACAAGCTATCTCAGGCTTGCGCTCAAAAAGGGCTTGATGTTGCTGAGGCTGTTTTTGGGGGTCTTCAATCTCTTGAAACCACGCAACCAATGAGAGCCCCATTTCATCAGTTAAGAACCGGAGTTCAGGCCGGAGTTCATAAAAGCAGTACCAAAGAAACCGGAGCTATGGGCTTTTTGGCAAACCTTATTGAAGATGGTTATGAACCCGTCACACCTTCCATACTCCAGCCTTCCTCACCATTTGTTGATAGGATGGGGCCGGAAATGCAACGTCGTCTTTTTACATTTACCGACCCGGCAGGCGACCCCTTATGTTTAAGGCCGGATTTAACCATCCCAACAGCGCTCGAACACTTAAAGCGCGGCAGGGATGGTGAGAAGCGTTATTGCTATCAGGGGACAGCATTCCGCTATCAACCTCGCGGCAGTGGTAAGCCCGAAGAATTCACCCAGCTTGGTATCGAGATTATCGGTGAAGCGACAGATGGCACTCCGCAAAAGCAAGCAAATGAAGCTGAAGTTTTTGAACAAATATTAAAAACCATACTTACCTGCGGAGTCAGGGGGTTTCAAATCGTCTTTAATGATATGTCTTATCTGGCAGATAGGGTTGATGATTATGCCTTTTCCGATGCCTTTAAAAACCAATTAAAAAGACGATTGATGCAAAACGACAGCTTGGAAGACATTCAACAAACGCTCACGACGCTTTCACAAAATACAGCCCCTCCGCCCAACCCGGTACGCATGAATTTTGAGGCAACGGATAATATTATCGGGCGCTCAGGTGCTGAAATCTTCGCGCGTCTGGAACGCAAGCAACAAGAAAGCCAGAACACCGCGTCTGATTTGAAGGAATTACATCGTATGCGCGCCGATTTAGATAAACAATCAGAAGGCAACTCAAATCCACCTGATTTTGCGCGTCCTCTTATTGAGCCGGCGCTGAAGATGAGCTGTCGGGAAGATCAACTTATCTATGCCCCTAATCTTGGTCAGAAAATGGCTTACTATACCGGCTTATTTTTTGAAATTCATGTGCCGGCATTGCAGGAAAAGCGGGTCATTGCTTCAGGCGGGCGATATGATGATTTACTGCACAGCCTCGGCGCAGAAAGTCCCATTCCTGCAATTGGCGGAGCCATCGCGCTTGAACGACTGCAGGAGGCAATATAATGCCAATTGATTTGAATGATGAACCCCAAGACCTCAAAACCTTTATCCTTGCCGTCCCGTCCAAAGGCCGCCTTGAGGAGAAGTCTGCCGAGATTTTTTCTAAAGCGGGCTTGACCCTAATACGCGACGGCGCCCGTGGCTATCAGGGAGAGATGGCTGGCATTGATAGTGTAAGGGTAGAATATGTGTCTGCCGGAGACATCGCCGCACGGCTAGCGGAAGGTTCGGCGCATATGGGCATAACCGGCGAAGATTTACTGCGCGAAGAAATCGCCGATTTCAACAGTGCCATTCATCTAGTCAGTCCGCTTGGTTTCGGGCAAGCCGATGTTGTTGTTGCGATACCTGATGGATGGGTTGATGTCACGACCATGAACGACCTTGCCGATGTCGCCGCCGAATTTAGAGCCAGACACGGGCGACGCTTGCGTGTGGCAACGAAATACACTCATCTCACAACCGATTTCTTTGGGCGGCACGGCGCCGATGACTGCGAACTTGTGCAAAGTTTTGGCGCAACCGAGGGCGCCCCCGGCTCTGGTGCGGCAGAGGCGATTGTCGACATCACCTCAACTGGCGCAACCCTGGGGGCAAATAACCTGCGTATTCCTGAAGATGGGGTCATACTAAAAAGTGAAGCTCAACTGGCGGCATCCTTGAAGGCAGACTGGTCAGATAAGGCACGCGCGGCGGCAAAATTTATACTGACACGCCTGGAGGCTTACCAGATCGCCAAAAAACAAATCAAAGTCTCCCTCAGATCTTCACCCGGCATGGCTTCTCCAAAATTAAATCCCCAAAAAGAAATTAGGGAACTAAACGAAAAATATGACGCAAAACTGGTTGATATGTTCACCGGGTCAACCGATCAAGGGTCATCCTATACCTTTGTATTGCCGGCCAACCAACAGGCGGCATTTATGGATGATATGATAAGCAATCAGCTTTTTGCGATTGGGGAAGTGTCAAAACCGGATTTTCTGTATTTTCAGCGATGTGAAATGCTGGAGCGTTTATTGGGTCGGCTGGTTTAACCTTCCTCATAACGCAAAATAAAACCGGGATCTTCAGTTTTATTTTAAAGACCCCGGCTTGATGGTGTTTCAGGGCGCACCATTGAATCGGCAGATAGGTTTGGCCCCTCAATGACTGAAAACCACTAACCTACCCAGTGCCGCATAAGCAAATTTCAAACAATGGGGTTAATATCAGCAAAGTTAGACCATTTAAAAAATTGAAAAATAAAATTAATTGCAGTTTTTTTATTTTTACCTCTTGAAACTATCGAAGCAGGCTCTTATCTCTGACTTGTTTCAGTAACCCGACTTTTATGGGACGGTTAATGACAATAGAAATACAAGCTTATTCCAAGATGAGGAGGAAGAAAAATGGCATTTCGCCCAATGCATGATCGCGTATTGGTTCGTCGTATGGACGAGGATTCCAAAACTGCGGGCGGGATTATCATCCCCGATTCCGCGCAAGAAAAACCATCACAAGGCGTCATTGTCGCTGTCGGTACTGGTATCAGAACCGAAGACGGCAAAGTTACACCGCTTGATGTGAAGCCCAAAGATAAAGTTCTTTTTGGGAAATGGTCAGGAAATGAAGTCACTATTGATGGTGAAGAACTTCTGATTATGAAAGAGTCCGACATCCTCGGCATTATCGACTGAACAGTTTAAAAACCCTGTTTTAAAAAACACAGTATACAAACGGAGAAACTCACAATGGCAAAAGAAGTCAAATTTGGTTCTGAAGCCCGCGAAAAAATGATTGCAGGCGTAGACATTCTCGCTGATGCCGTCAAGGTCACACTTGGCCCAAAAGGACGTAACGTTGTTTTGGATAAGTCATTTGGCGCACCACGCACAACGAAAGACGGTGTATCCGTCGCAAAAGAAATTGAACTTGAAGATAAGTTCGAGAATATGGGCGCACAAATGGTTCGTGAAGTAGCTTCACGCACCAATGATGAGGCCGGTGACGGAACAACCACTGCAACCGTGCTCACACAGGCAATTGTTCGTGAAGGCGCTAAATCAGTTGCTGCCGGAATGAACCCAATGGATCTCAAGCGCGGTATCGACAAAGCTGTCAAAGTTGCTCTTGGTGATTTGGAGAAGCGTTCCAAGAAAGTAAAAAGTAATGAAGAAATCGCACAGGTTGGCACTATTTCTGCCAATGGTGAGATCTCTATCGGTGACATGATTGCCGAAGCCATGCAAAAGGTTGGCAATGAAGGCGTTATCACTGTTGAAGAAGCCAAAGGCCTCGACAGTGAGCTTGATGTTGTTGAAGGCATGCAGTTTGACCGCGGTTACCTGTCTCCTTACTTCATCACAAATGCTGACAAAATGACTACCGAACTGGATGACCCGCTTATCCTGTTGCATGAGTCAAAACTTACAAACCTTCAGCCAATGCTCCCAATTCTCGAAAGCGTCGTGCAATCATCACGCCCACTTCTGATTATTGCGGAAGACATTGAAGGTGAAGCACTTGCAACACTTGTGGTTAACAAGCTTCGCGGTGGTCTGAAAATTGCTGCAGTAAAAGCCCCAGGTTTTGGTGATCGTCGTAAAGCCATGCTTGAAGACATTGCCATTCTAACCGGCGGACAAGTTATTTCTGAAGACCTCGGCATTAAACTCGAAAATGTCACCTTGGATATGCTCGGCACATCCAAGCGTGTTTCTATCACAAAAGACGAAACAACAATCGTCGATGGTAGCGGCAAGAAAAAAGACATTGAGGGTCGTGTTGCTCAAATCCGGTCACAAATCGAAGCTACAAGCTCCGACTATGACCGCGAAAAACTTCAAGAACGTCTTGCCAAATTGGCTGGCGGTGTTGCCGTGATTAAAGTCGGCGGTTCAACAGAAGTTGAAGTGAAAGAACGCAAAGACCGTGTTGATGACGCATTAAACGCAACTCGTGCAGCAGTTGAAAGCGGCATTGTCCCAGGTGGCGGTACAGCTCTGCTTCTTGCGGCTATGCAAATCGACAAACTTGAAGATGATAATTCCGACATTCAGGCAGGCATTAATATTGTCCGCCGTGCTCTGGAAGCCCCTATACGTCAGATTTCTGAAAATGCCGGTGTTGAAGGCTCTATCGTGGTCGGTAAAGTTCTCGAGTCCAAAGGTAAGCTCGGCTTTGACGCCCAGAACGAAGTCTATATCGATCTCGTCGCTGCCGGTATCATCGACCCGACCAAAGTGGTCTCTACTGCGCTGAGAGATGCGGCATCCGTTGCCGGTCTTCTTATCACGACAGAAGCCATGGTCGCTGACAAGCCTGAGCCAAAAGGCGCGGCCCCTGCAATGCCTGATATGGGCGGCATGGGTGGTATGGGCGGCATGATGTAAGCTGTCTGCTTAAAGACTTTTAAAAGGGCCGCTATATGCGGCCCTTTTTTTATCTAAAATCCGTTAATGACCTGACCGCCATCTATCGTTAGGGTCTGACCATTCACATATGAACCGGCAGGTGAGGCCAAAAATACCGCAGCGCCGGCGATTTCATCTGGTGAACCAATACGTTTCATTGGTGTCGTAGACGTTGCAACTTCAAGAATTTCGGGGTTATCCCAGAGCGCTTTCGCAAAATAAGTTTTAATAAGCCCCGGCGCGATAGCATTCGTACGAATATTATCCACGCCATGTTCAACTGCCATATTACGCGCCAGCGCAGAGTCTGCCGCCTTTGACAGGCCATAAACGCCAAGAGTTGGCTGACCCATTTGACCAGCGATTGAGGAAATAACAATAATCGCGCCGTCCTTGCGTTCCTTCATGCCGGGAACAACCATGTTCATCAGCCAGTGATTGGATTTAACATTACATTCCATCACGCGGTCAAAAGCGTCATCAGGACAATCTGCGGAAGGGCCATAATAAGGATTCACCGCAGCATTACACACTAGAATATCTATCTGCCCGAATGCTTTTTCAGTTTCATCAACGAGATTCTGTAAGGCATCTTTATCGCCAATATGGGCGGCTATGGTTTTGGCGCGCCCTGGATACTTAATGTTAATCGCCTCGGTGACAGCATCACAGGCATCCGCTTTACGGCTGGAGATAACGACATTCGCACCATGCTCAGCCATCCGAACAGCAATCGCTTCGCCGATACCTCTTGATGAACCGGTAATGATGGCTGTTTTGCCAGATAGATCAAATAATTCCACTTCTTTACCCCTCGCATAAATCCCGTAAAAATAAATCTGTCCGTAAGGTATCAGCTTTTAAAAAATCTGCAATTTTCATCTTGAACTAACGACTTGATTGGGGCAATTTCCTGCCATGTCAGCAGAGAAATCACTTCCAATAAAAATAGAGAGCTTACAGGCTGTAGCATCCGATTATGATGCTCTTCTTTGTGATGTATGGGGCGTCATTCATAACGGCTATAATTTGTTTCCCGGCGTTGGCGAAGCCTTGCAAGCTTGGCGGGAAAATGTAGGCCCTGTTTTATTACTTACCAACGCGCCAAGACCTGCGGAAGCCGTTCAACGCCGCCTAGATCGCATGGACTGCACACGCGACGCCTATGATGGCATTCTGTCCTCTGGTGATGCGGCGCGCGAGATACTTTCACAACGCGGTGCCGAGGGACAGGTTTGTTATTTTGTCGGCGCAACCAAAGACGTTGATGTGCTGAACGGCATTGATATTGAATTTGCTCCAGTTGAAGAAGCTGATTTCATTTTGCTCACAGGGATGAGCAATGACATGGAAGAAACGCTTGAAGATTATGACGACGAGATTGCACTTTGGCATAAACACAATCTACCTTTGATATGCGCTAATCCCGATCGCATTGTTCAGATTGGAGAGCAAGTAATTTACTGTGCAGGTGCACTGGCAGAAATTTACGAAGATAAAGGCGGAGAAGTTATCTGGCTCGGCAAGCCACATTTACCGATTTATGATACGGGGTTCTCCCGACTTCAAAAAATGACCAATATGGAAAAACCGCGTATTTTGGCTATTGGTGATGGTTTTAAGACCGATATACCCGGCGCCAATGCAGCTAATTTGGATGTGCTTTTCATTACGGGAGGGCTAAGCGAAACACTGACGCAAGAATCGCAAACCCCAGAAGATGTAGCTGCAATTCTGCGAGACTATGATTCATATGCGCATTATTTTATGAAACATCTGATATGGTGACCTATGGGATTGTTTCGAGACCTTTCACAACTACCTGAGACTGCCAAAGGCGGCGTATTGGTAATCGGCAATTTTGATGGCGTACATAAGGGCCATCAAGCCGTGCTTTCACGTGCCCTTGAAAAAGCCCAAGAAATCGAGGGAGATAGAAAGACAGAGGTCACGGTTCTGGTGTTTGACCCACATCCCCGACAATATTTCGCCCCCCATGCACCTTCCTTGAGGCTGACGCGACTGGAGACACGCGCGCGTCTACTCGAACAATATGGCGCAACCAATATAGTGGCATTAACATTTAATAAGAACATGGCGGAAATGTCTGCAGAAGATTTTATACAAAAAATCATTATTGAAAGTTTTGATGCGCGCGCCGTGTGCATCGGCCATGATTTTCATTTCGGCAAGAACCGTGCTGGGACACCAGACATGTTAAAAACAGCCGGAGATATGCATGGCTTTGACGTGCTATTCATCGCTGCGGTGTCTCCCGATAATGCCGGAGAAAGACCTTATTCCTCAACCGCAATAAGGGAGTGCCTAACCCGCGGAGAAATCTCTCAGGCCACCAACCTTCTTGGCGACTACTGGCGTTTAGAAGCCGACGTTCAACAAGGCGATCAGAGAGGCCGTACCATTGATTTTCCAACAGCCAATCTGTCCCTTGAAGATTATCATCTGCCTCTATTCGGTGTATATGCCGTCACCATTGAGATGCTAAACGGGTCATTTGGCGGACAAAAATTCACAGGGGTCGCTAATCTTGGTATTCGCCCAAGTTTTGAAACCGAAGCTCCGCGTCTTGAAGTTTTTATTTTTGATTTTGACGGCGACATTTATGGCGACACATTAAGCGTTGGGCTGGTTGACTTTATCCGCCCTGAACAGCAATTTGACAACCTTGACGCACTTAAGGCACAAATCGCACGGGATGTTCAATCAGCCCGTGAAGTGCTTGCAAGCCTCTAACCGCATTGGTAAAACCCCGCATGGATGAAAATCTAAGAGACTATAAGGAAACACTTAAACTTCCCCAAACCGACTTTCCGATGAAAGCAGGGCTGCCGAAGCGTGAGCCGGATATTTTAGCTTATTGGAAAAAAATCGGGCTTTATGAGCGTTTGCGTGATGCCGCGAAAGATAAAGAAAAATTCGTGCTGCATGATGGCCCCCCCTATGCCAATGGCGATATTCATATCGGACATGCGCTGAATAAAATACTTAAAGACATTATTGTTCGCTCCCGTCAGATGACAGGCAAAAACGCCGTCTATGTCCCAGGATGGGATTGTCACGGATTACCGATTGAATGGAAAATTGAAGAACAATATCGCGCCAAAGGTTTGAACAAGGATGAAGTCCCCGCCACTGAATTCCGGGCCGAATGCCGGAGCTTTGCTGAAAAATGGGTCGCGATACAATCGGAGCAATTCCAACGCCTCGGTATTATCGGCGATTGGGACAAACCCTATACGACCATGGCATATGATGCCGAGGCGGTCATTGTTCAGGAATTCCAGAAATTCGTTATGAATGGCGCACTATATCGTGGTTCAAAACCCGTCATGTGGTCAGTGGTTGAAAAAACCGCACTCGCCGAGGCCGAGGTTGAGTATGAGGAACATGTCTCACCAACAATTTTCGTTAAGTTTCCAGTAATTGGAGTTGGTGACCAGATAGCTAGACCAAAAGGGACGGCTAAACCAGAATTTTGGAAGCACGCTATAGGAGCTTCAGTAGTTATCTGGACAACAACGCCTTGGACCATTCCCGGCAATCGGGCGATGGCATATTCCAAAAACCTCTCTTATGGAATTTACGAAGCGCAAGGTGAAAAATTCATTCTGTGTGATGACCTCGCTGAACGATCTTTTCAGGCGGCACAAATCGAGGAATATCAACGCATTTGTGACGTTGAAAGCCCCGCAGAACTCAGATGTAAGCACCCTTTACATAAAGATGGCTATGATTTTGATGTGCCAATACTGGCCGGTGATTTTGTGACAGCCGAAACAGGGACAGGGCTGGTCCATATTGCCCCCGGGCATGGTCAGGATGACTTTGAACTTGGTTTAAAACACAAAATAGAAGTCCCCTTCACAGTTGATGAAGCGGGCGTGTATTTTGACCATGTGCCGATTTTTGCCGGCAAAAGAGTGTTGGATGAAAATGGCAAAAACGGCGATGCCAATGGCGCAGTCATTACAGCACTGATTGAAGCTAATGGGCTTTTTGCCAAAGGCAAATTACGTCACCAGTATCCCCATAGCTGGCGGTCAAAGGCCCCGTTAATTTTCAGAAACACGCCACAATGGTTCGTGTCTATGGAACACAATAATCTGCGAGATAAAGCCCTGAAAGCCATTGATGAGGTCAACTGGTTCCCTCAAGCCGGGCGTAACAGAATTCACGCAATGATAGAAAACCGCCCCGACTGGGTGCTGTCGCGGCAACGCGCTTGGGGCGTACCGCTGACGGTCTTTATGCACCGCCAATCGGGTGAGATTTTACGCGATGAAGCCGTCAATCAACGCATTGTCGACGCAGTGAAAACCCAAGGTGCAGATGCGTGGTTCAACACCGACCCGCAGGTTTTTCTCGGTGACGCCTATCAAGCATCAGATTACGAGCAAGTAACCGATATTCTTGATGTCTGGTTTGATAGCGGCACAACACATGCCTTTGTGCTGGAAGAGCGCGACAACCTTCACTGGCCTGCTGACGTTTATTTGGAAGGCTCTGACCAACATCGTGGCTGGTTTCACTCCTCCTTGCTCGAGTCCTGCGCGACGCGCGGTGTCGCCCCCTATAAAAATGTAGTTACCCATGGTTTCACCATGGATGAAAAAGGTCGTAAAATGTCCAAATCTACGGGCAATGCTGTCGACCCGCTTAAAGTCATTGACCAATCAGGAGCTGAGATTATCCGGCTCTGGACCACCAGTTGTGACTACAGTGAAGATCAACGTATCGGGCCGGAAATCATCAAAGCTAATACAGATGCTTATCGCAAAATGCGAAACTGTTTCCGTTTTCTGCTCGGTAACCTATCAGTTTTCACTGATACTGAAAAAAGTGACCTGCAAGATTTACCGGAGCTTGAGCGTTATATGCTGCATCGCCTCAGCGAGGTTAGCGATGAAGTGCGCGCCGGATATGAAGGTTTTGACTTCCGACGTGTTTACCAAACATTGTTTAATTTTATGACAGTGGAACTGTCGGCGTTTTATTTCGATATCCGGAAAGATGCATTATATTGCGACCCCGAGGACAGCCCCGAAAGACGCGGTTGCCGCACCATTATGGATATAACTTTTGACTGCCTGACAAGTTGGCTGGCTCCGGTTTTATGTTTCACCACTGAAGAGGTTTGGCAAAGCCGTTTTGGTGAAACCCGTGGTTCCATTCATGAGCAACAATTCCCTGACATTCCTTCAGATTATAAAAATAATGACCTAGCGGCAAAATGGGACGTCATTCGCAAAATTCGCCGCGTCGTAACCGGCGCACTAGAAATTGAACGGCAGGAAAAGCGTATTGGCTCCAGTCTTGAGGCCGCGCCTGTTGTTTTTATTCCCAAGGCAGACTGGTATGATAAAACGCAAGACTTGAACATGGCCGATATTTGTATCACCTCGCAAATTGATATCCGCAATGAAGCGCCGCCCACAGATGCTTTCACGCTAGATGATGTCAAAGAAGTCGGCGTAATCCCGGCTTTAGCCGTTGGACAAAAATGTCGCCGGAGCTGGAAAATCTTACCGGATGTCGGCAGCATTGAGGCTTATCCGGATTTAAGCCCCCGCGATGCTGAGGCTGTGTCAGCTTTTGACAACCAAAGCGGATAGCTTCATGGGCACCCTCACCTCATTTAAGTCTCTCTTGAAACAGGGGCCTGCCAGAAAAGGGCTCATTATTTGCTTGGCGCTCATTTTTATCGACCAATTGAGCAAGCAAACCGTTTTGATGCAAATTTCAGAGACAGACCGCATTCAAGTTCTACCAATCCTCGATTTTATCCTGATATGGAACACGGGCATCAGCTATGGGCTTTTTGACAGTTCAGGCATGGTGGGGCGCATCACCCTATCTGTTCTGGGCTTCCTCATAACTCTATTTTTGCTTGTGCAAATGGCGCGTTCAACAGCAAAATGGGAACGACTTGGTTATTGTCTTATTATTGGTGGCGCGATAGGCAATATAATTGATCGTATTATTTATGGCGGGGTTATTGACTTCATCAGTTTTCATTACGAAGACTATTACTGGTATGTCTTTAATCTTGCCGATGTTTGGATTAGTTTAGGTGTTATAACGATTTTACTGGACAGTTTTCTTCTGTCTGGCAAAACTCCCGATGGAGTCTAATCTCCTGAATAATTAGATATTATAATGGTGTTTAATGTGCCATTACCTGATATGGAATTGCTTAACAAGGTAACAAGGAAAGTGAGCATGACGAATTTGAAAATGAACCGCGGGAAAAATATCCTCGGTCTTTTGTGTATGACACTGACAGTCTCAGCCTGTGGCGGCGGTCTATCAGACGCTTTCGCCTACAAAAAAAATCCCCCGGATGAATTCGCTATTTTGAAAAAACAACCGCTGATTATTCCGCCTGATTATTCTTTGAAACCACCAAATGAAGCTGGCAGTAAAATTGCCCGTACCAGCACGCGTGTTGAGGCCGAACAAATATTGACCGGTAGAGAAGTTGACATTTCAGAAATTGCCTCAGACGGCGAGAAAGAAATTCTTGAACGCATAGGCTCCGATCCAAGCCAAAACAATGTCCGTTCAAAAATCCAAAGTGACGGCAATACTGTTATCGGCAAAGAGCAAGCTGTCACAGAAAATCTAATTTTAAATACGACCGGAGAATAGGCTGGATTTCGTGATGTTTTTCCGGTCGTCTTTTCGGTCTTCAGGACGCCGCTTTTATTTTCTGCTTGCGATGGTGAGCATAGCTTTTTCAGCTTGCACGCAATCTACGGATAACCCTCAAAATATTAAAACAGACCACCTACCAAACGGGCTTGAGATTGTTGTTATCACCGACAAAAGAGCACCGGTCATTACTCATATGGTCTGGTATAAAGCTGGTGGAATTGATGACCCTGAGGGGAAATCAGGTATCGCGCATTACTTCGAACATTTGATGTTTAAAGGGACTGACACCCTCGCATCGGGAGAATTTTCAGAGAAAATCGCCATGATGGGCGGCAGTGAAAACGCCTTTACAGCTCATGACTACACAGCATATTTCCAGCGCATCTCAGCTGACAGGTTGGCCGAGGTCATGAAACTGGAAGCTGACCGCATGGCGAATTTGATATTTGTTGAGGAACAGGCTTTATCTGAACGTGATGTTGTGTTGGAAGAACGCTCATCCCGCACCGACTCCAGGCCGACAGCCCTTCTGGGAGAAAAATTGCGTCATGTCTTGCATAAGCCACATCCCTATTCCCGCCCGATTATCGGCTGGCGACACGAAATTGAAAAATTAAGCGTGGAAGATGCCAAGAGGTTTTACAAACGCTTTTACGCGCCAGATAATGCTATTCTGATTGTTGCTGGCGATGCAGATATGCCAGAAGTTAAAAAACTCGCAGCACGTTATTATGGCGTAATCCCGTCCGCGAATAAGCCGAAAAATCAGCTTATAGAAGCTGATATCTTGTCCTCTCCCGAAGCAATTTATATGCAAGATGTTCGTACCCGCCAACCGGTCATGCAACGCATATACCGACTGCCTGTCTGGAGTAGGGATAATACCAAATCCTTTGCAGCTCTTGAGTTACTGATGGAAATTTTGTCGTCAGGCACAACAGGGCGGTTATATCAATCGCTCATTGTAAATGAGAAAATTGCAGTAGGCGTCGGGGGATGGGCAGATACAATGCGCCGCGCTTATGGGGAGGCCGTGGTGTATATATCACCCAGCGACACAACCCAAATAGATGACAATATTGCGCTTTTGGATGCTGAAATCAAAAAACTAAAAACTCAACAGGTAACACTTCAGGAACTTGAACGCGCCAAGACCAAAATTCTTGCCGACGCTCTTTACGCGCGGGACAGTCAATTTGCCCAGGCACGGATTTATGGTTCTTTAATCTCAATTGGCCTAACGATTGAAGATGTAGGGCGCTGGACAAAAGATATTGAGGCTGTTTCAGTCCATGATATTCTGAAGGCCGCAAATTTATACCTTGATGCAAGCCAAAGCATAACAGGGATACTAACCCCACCTGTGGACACTTCAAATAAAACAAAACAAGGCTCTCAAAAAGCAGAGGCACCAATATCATGAAGCGACATCTCGTGAAAATGATTGCCGGGTTCTGTTTTCTAATGGCATTTGCTGCAGGGCCTTTTTCATCATCCGCCGATGCACTCGAAATACGTCAACTCACCAGCCCCAAAGGAATAAAGCTGTGGTTTGTAAAAGACACAAACCTGCCCATCATACAAGTGAGATTCTTGTGGCGCGGCGGAGCTGCAAATTTTGAACCTGGGCTGATCCGTTTTTTATCGACCATGATGGATGAAGGTGCCGGAGACCTTAACTCCAAGGCCTTCCAGACCCGTAAAGAAGATTATGGCATTAAGCTTTCATTTTCTGCAGATAAAGACAATTTTAGCGGTTCACTAAGGACTTTATCGAAGCATAAAGATGAAGCTTTCTCTCTGCTAGCCCTTGCAGTCAACCAACCGCGCTTTGACCCTGCGCCCCTCGAAAGAATGCGCCAAGCATTGATGGCAGGGCACCGCAGGAGTGCCTCCGACAGTGGTACCATTGCTTCAGAAACATGGTGGCAAAATGCCTTGGAGGGGCATGCATATGGCAATGCTGTACGAGGATCTCCTGAATTTACCCAAAAAGTTACGCCGGATATGTTGCGTAAAGCGCACCGACAACTGTTTGCACAGGATAATCTGATAATATCTGTTGTAGGTGATATTGAGGAAACGGATTTACTATTCCAAATAGATAAGATTTTCGCCGAATTGCCGGTCCAAAATACTACCCAACAAGTCGGGCCGTTTGTCCCCTTGGATGGAAACTTTGTATTTGTTGAATTTCCCGGACCTCAAACCGAAATTATATTTGGGCATATCGGCATCTCATTTGATGACCCCGATTATTACGCCGCACTTGTCGTGAATCATATTCTTGGCGGTGGTGGATTTTCAGCACGCCTCATGACTGAAATTAGAGAAAAACGTGGCCTCGTTTACAGCGTCTATAGCTATCTGAATGAAACTGGCTCACTGCCAGTTTGGATGGGGCGAATGGGAACAAGCCATAAAAATGTTGAAGAAGCGCTGTCTGTGTTGCGCACTGAATTAAAGCGCATGCGTGAAGATGGCCCAAGTGAAATCGAACTTGAAAATGCAAAAAATTATATCGAGGGGAGTTATGCGCTTGGCTTTGACAGTGGCAAAAAAATTGCCTCTAAAATGTTAACAGCACAATTTTTCGATTTACCCCCATCGCATTTTGATAAACGCAATAGTTATATTGAAGCTATCACGCTTGAAGATGTCAGGCGCGTTGCTCGCCGGCTTTTGAAGCCCGACCAGTTGATTATTACGGCTGTCGGTGAAAAGAACACGACTGAGTAGAAGTTTATTTACCCTTCCATTGTGGGGCTCGTTTTTCGGCAAATGCCGTCGCTCCTTCAATCGCATCTTCACTTTTCAGAATAGGTGTCGACAGAACTTTTTCTTTTTGGAACATTTCTTCATTAGACCAGTCCCGCGCACAGTTAACGATTTTCTTACTTGCTGCAACGGCAAGCGGGCCATTTGCGCAGATTTTTTCTGCCATTTCAATCGCTGCCTCAAGCGCCTTACCATCCTCAACGACATGATTAACCAGCCCGGTCTGGTAAGCGCGTTCGCTGTCAATAAAGTCACCTGTTAAAGCAAGCTCCATCGCCAGTCGGTGAAATGTCTGTGTGGGTAAGCGAAGCAGACCACCCCCAGCAGCAACAAGGCCCCGCTTCACTTCAGGCACACCAAATTGCGAGCTTTTCGAAGCGATAATCAAATCACAGGAAAGAGCAATCTCAAATCCACCCGCAAGCGCATAGCCCTCGACGGCTGCAATTAAGGGTTTTTCCGGAGGCGACTCGACCAGGCCGGCAAAACCTTTGCCCTCCAATGACGGGGACTCCCCGCTGACAAAAGCTTTCAAATCCATACCCGAACAAAATGTACCACCTGCGCCGGTAAGAATGCCGACCCGAATATCTGGGTTTTCATCCAGTTCCACCATTGCAGCACCAATTTTTTCGGATGCAGCCCGATTAATTGCATTTCTTGCTTGGGGTCGATTAAGGGTAACAGTCAAAATACCATTTTCAACTTGGGTGATTACTTCTTCGCTCATAATTAACTCCGGGCTTCCCTTATTTATCTATACTAGCTTTAATAATATTTTCAGACACTATGCCTAACAAATGACATGTGATTATGTTAACCACAATAGGTAATCATTATAATTGCCAGGATTGATAACATGTTTTTTTTCCCGCTGAGAGACGATAATCCCACATCAAAAACCCCTTGGGTGAACTGGGTTATTATTGCCTTATGTTGCTTTGTATTTTTGGTTCAACTATCTCAAGGCGGCTATAATGAAGTGCTTATTCAAGGTTTGGGTGTTACCCCCGCTGTTTTGTTTGGACAGAACTATCTCCCTTTCGAATATCAACTCGTGCCCTCCTGGGCAACTGTCTTGACGTCAATGTTTCTGCATGGCGGGATCATGCATCTACTTGGCAATATGCTTTATCTTTGGATTTTTGGTGACAACATAGAGGACTGTGTCGGCTCAAAATTTCGTTACATTGCTCTCTATGTCTGCTGTGGAATTGCGGCAGCATTTGCACAAAGCTTAGTTGACCCAAATTCGATGGTACCCATGATTGGTGCCAGTGGGGCAATTGCCGGTATGCTCGGCGCCTATCTGATTTTACATCCACGGGCCAATATCATCTGCCTTGTAGGATTTTTCGTTTTTTTCCGTACCGTTAATGTCCCGGCATTTCTGGTGCTGGGTGGTTGGATTGGTTTGCAATTCCTCAATCTCGGACAAGTTGATAGTGGCGTGGCATATGTCGCTCATATAGGCGGATTTGTTGCCGGTATTATCCTAATTCCCTTTTTCAAGCAGGCTCAAGTACCGCTTTTTGACAAGCCACATTCCAAGGCGTTTAAAATTGATCGTGTAGAGACTAAAGAACTGGCAAAGGGACTACATGTGCCCTCTATGCCCAGAACACCGACGGAAAAACCCGTAAAAACACCAACCGACAATGAAAAAAAAACAAAAAAACATCCTTGGGCTTAAAATATATTTTGTAATAAGAAATTATGTTATTTAGATTTTTAAGCTCTAGGAATAATCTACCAAGAATTAAAACATATTAAATGTCAGGCTTGACGTAATACTAAAATAAGTTCAACTTTAAATGCTAGATATCGGATATTAGCGATTTAATCTTAAATATTAAAATAGATATTTATTAATAATTGACAGGTTCAATAACAAGACTATTAAGTATCTTTTATTTTATTTTTTCCTAATTAAGCGATTTAAAAATGCAACTGGACATAAACAAAATACTAGAATTTATATTTGTTGAATTTGATAAAAACCCAACAGAATGGATACTTTTCGGTTGTTTGATTGTTTTATTTTTAGTTTTTTTTGTATTGAGATTAGTGTTTTTCAGCTCTAAGGACGTTGTTGCAAGAAAAGGGAAGCCGAGTATTTTAAATAGTATTAAAAATGTTGAAGAAAAAGATTTATCATTACCACTCGGTTTTTTAGATACTAAGAAATCTAATAATGTTGAAAATTTTAACCTTAATTCTAATGCCCTTGACGATAATGCAAACTCATCTGTTAGCGAATATCTATATCTTGATGATAATAGCCTAATTGAAGAATTAACTATTCCTCGGCCAGGAGATGTTTCAAGTGATAAAAAAAATTATTCACCAGATAAATCAGCTTTAGAAACTAAAAAAGATTTTTCAACATTTGATCAAAAAAATATTCATGAACAAGAAATTCTTGATAAGTCAATTTTAAATTTATCTGAACTTGAATTAATAGAGATAGAGAGAAAGCTAATTGCTTTAAAAGAACTGCATAATGCTAATTTGATTGCCAAAGAAATTTATGTTTTAAAAAGTCGTGAAATTTTAGAGGATTTTTATAATTCTTAAAATCAATTTATTTATTTTGAAAGTTTGTTGAGATTATTCTAGTATAGTGTATTAATGAGAGTTAATTATCTAGACTTTACTAGATAATCATTTACCTAAGGATCAAACGAGATGTTTCAAATTAAAAATCTATATGTAATATTTACTATTTTATTATTTGGAGTCTCAGTAAGTGCTTGCGATAATGCAAATAAACCACAAACTGAAGAACCAGTCAGTGAAACTTCTATTGAGGAACTTAACGAAGCTCCAGCTGATGATGAGGCTCCAGCTGATGATGAGGCTCCAGCTGATGATGAGGCTCCAGCTGATGATGAAGCTCCAGCTGATGAAGAAGCTCCAGCTGATGAAGAAGCTTCAGCTGATGAAGAAGCTTCAGCTGATGAAGAAGCTTCAGCTGAATAAGATTCTCCTATTTAGTAATTATTAATTTTACTTAAAAAGATTAACCCCGCTTTAATTGGCGGGGTTTTTTTATCATTAATCGAATTTTTAATTTTTTTTAATATTTGACTCTTAAAATTGACCTTTGGTTTTACTATTAAAATTACAGGTTTGTGAAAGTACTCAAAATCATTAATCGTTAATTTTTCTAGAGAATTAAATTATTATTATTAAAGTTACTGAGAAGCTTTTGCTAATTCTGCTTTCAGTGCTTCAAGCTTTTGATAAAGGATATTTACCTCATTTGATAATTTTCTTAATTCTTCACCGTAAGACGCTTTTTTTTCAATTATTTTCATCTGGCCTTTGAAAATCATCTCTTTAATTTGGAGCAAAGATGAAGACAGGCCACTTTGTAAAGAAACATTCATGTCTAAATAAGTTTGAAACCCCAACTGAGGGGTATGTTTACTAGGTTGTAAATAATTTTCATAAAATTCTAATAATTCATTTTTTTGAAATATTAATTCCTTCTTATTCTTATGTATTTTTGCAATTTGGTTATGAGCTGTAGCTACTCTTATAGCTTTTATCATATGGGTATCGAACTCTTCCTCGTTAAAGAAACGAGCAATTGACAACTCAATATCGTACGCCAAAGTGACACTGTATTCGTCAAGAAGTATTTCTAGAATATCTAAGGTATCAACGTTTTGCATTTTCAGGAAAACTGGTTCTTTACTTGCCTGCAGAGATGGTGAAAGGTAGATTGAAATATTCATTGACTTTGCAAGTGTCTCAATAACATTAGGTAAATGTAGACCAGCAAAATTAGCACTCATCTTTTTACTGGATATTAATTCTTTTAATTCAACTTGGCCAGCTGTAAATCTATTGGTAGATGAGTTTGCACCTAAAAAAATAAAACCCTCCTGAAGACTAACAAACTGATCGGGAGCTGAAATTTGGTTTCTACCTAAAAATGCTAACTCCTCCGCTGAGTCGCTTTTTGAAAAACCAATATTAGTTTTTTCTTCCAGTGTTATGATTTCATTATTTAATTCTATTAATTCTGAAACGATAAATTGTTCAACGTCAAAAATTATTTCTTTCTCAAGTAAAGAAATTTCACCATCCATATTTGTCATAAAATCTTTTAGATTATTTTTTTTATGGTCTAATTCTTCTGTTATGATTTCTATATTAGCTTGTAAAGAGAAAATGTTTTGATTATCACTTATACTGCATCCTGTTAATAATAAAATTATTATTAGAGGCAATCTTTTTTGATCGTTAAATAATATATTAATTAAAAATTTAATAGTTAATCTCCCTCTTAAAGAGGTTTACGAACGTCTGCTATTTTACCTATTGCTTCTTTTATCACAGCTTTAGCTATACTAGCCATATGACGATTGATCCAAGCTTCAAGCAAAGGTTTGGTGACCTCTACCACTGCCTTATTTATTGTTTCGCGGGTACTCTCTGTATCAAATACACTACTAAATCTTAAAAATTCCGCTCGTAAAGCTAATGTTGCTTCTTCGGTAATGAGTAAATCAAGACCTTCAATATGCTTAGAAAGCTCTTCCTCGGTTATGTTGATACTTTCCTGTTTCTTACCTTCAATATCACTAACATCACCACTAGAACTATGAAGGGTTTTTTCTGCATCTGAAATCAATATTTTAATAGACGAAAGCAGTTCCTCAGAGGTTCTAATATTTGTCATGATGTCTAATCCATATTTTACGGTTTACAGCAAAGAGCATAGGTACGTATATTTTTAAGTATATCTAGAATGCAACTGTTTTTGCAGAAAATTTTTTTCAATAACCACTAAAGGTAAATATTATATAGATGATTTGTAACATTAAAAAAATGATCAATTAAAGCCGCACAAACGAGAAAGCACCCAAACGGTAATTCTAGCTCTAAAATATTTTTATTATTTATAGCGCTAAAAGAAATATCTAACTTAGAGTAATAAATAACATAGCTAATACCTAGTAAAGTTCCCAAAAAGCTGGCGATAAACAAAATTACTAAAATATTTTCTACACCCATCCATATTCCAAGCATTAGCATTAACTTAGCATCACCAAATCCAATTCCATTCTTACCCCGCAAAATACGATAAATTAAATTAATAAAATAAATTGTAAAGAACCCCAATCCTCCCGCAATTAATGACTCAGTAGTATTAGGCAAACTAGGAAATTTGTATATTACGAAAATTAATCCTATGGCAGTTCCACCTATAGAGGCGATATCAGGAATGTGAAAGGCTTCCATATCCGTTAGGAAAATTATACTGAGAATGCAAATAAATGGCAGATAAACTACTGTTAGATAACCACCGAAAACCATCAAATGTGAAATAAAAATAATCGCAAAGGCAAATTCAACTAATAAATAACGTATCGGAATTTGAGAGGCACAACACTTAGAGTTGCCGAAATAGCGCAGATAACCAAAGATAGGTATATTTTGAAGAAAAGTAAGTTTTTTATTACACGCAAAACATTTGGATTTAGTAAAAATCCAATCCTGTCCCCTTACTAGTCTATAGGCGCTTGCATTAACAAAACTTCCAATACAAGCCCCCAAACCAAAAAAAAGAATAAGATAGTATAAATTTAATTCTAGCATTTAAATAATCAAAACAGATGAAGTAAATTTGGATAAATTGTTATTGGTTAATAAATCTTACAAATTTAATTAGATATTAATTCCATAGTATTGTTTCTTTTATTTTTTTCCAGTGAAGCCCTGTATCAGATTGTTTCACTGTCATGTCCAGACAAACAAATATTGAAATATTAAATTGACTACTTTGAAGAGATGTATCATTAGCAATAATCACTATGCCATCCACTCCGTTGGCATCACCTGTTTTATTGCAATCTCTATTACTATTTGGTGTTTCAATATCATGGAAAACTTTATGTGGCTCTGGAATATTTCTAGCTTCAACAGCATTATTTTCAATATTGTAAGGATTTTCTATATTAACAAATGGACCGTTTTCCATATAGAAACTTTGAAGACACGACAACATCTGATCATGGCTTAATATTTCATTGCATTCACTAAATTTTATGTTTTCTTGATTGGAGTAAGTTGCCAAGGTTCGGTAGATACTTTCCGCATTAGAGATGGCTTGATCTTTTCTAACACCTTCAACAAAACCATTATAATTTGTAAGACCTATAGCAGAAAGTACCCCAAAAATTGCGATGACTATTAGCAACTCAATTAAACTGAAACCATTTTTTACTTTTTGAAAAAATTTCATTTTAAGCCCTCACAAATTAATTATTTTTAAATTTTGTCATTGATAATTAAACTTTTAAGAAATTCTAAACAACAAGATAAATTTATAATCCACTTAATGTTGATGACAAGCTAAAAGTCTTATGTTTTTTCTAAATAGTAGGGGTGAATAAAAAAAAAACACAATAAAAAAACATATATTACATAATAGGAACTTTAAAAAATATTAATGAAAATATGTTTAACCATATTAGTTAACGATCTTATATTTTCAGACTATGCCATTAATAAAGTTTTAATTCACCATTGGTAAAGAATTAATTGGTAAAGTCAAAATTTGACCTTGAAAATCAATAGCGATAACCTCTTTATTAGTAATTTTAATAACCATCCCACCAGAATTACCTATTTCTTGTCCTTCATACATATTAAATGTTTTTGTGGAGATATTTTCAAGACTAGTTTCCTTACTTTTGACTTTATTTTGATTGATTATATTTTGCAAAAACCTTATTGAAGCTATACTATTAAAAGTCTTCTGACGTTCGTTACCAGGCATCCTTCTTATCGGTTTACACTCCAACCCGAAACTTTTAAATAAAGCACAGTAACTTTTTGCATGAGATAATGTTTCAATGGGGCCAAGTTCAAGAGTAATAATCTCTTCTTTATTATTATTATTATTATTTTCATTTTCAAAACGTAAAATTATGTCTGTGTCAAGAAAGTCTCGATAATCTGAATAAAATTCATTAGTTTTACTCGTCGCTTCTATAATATTTTTAAACCTAAAAAGTTGTACATAAAATTTGCGAGCAATCCCATCATTTGAATTGAGTTTTTTTGTAAAATTTACTACCGAAACTAAATCTTTTTTCATTTCCTCCGAAATAGTATTTTTTCGGATTAATAAATTTTGCCCTTTAAAGAGCCAATCATTAGAAGCAATTTTATTTTCTTTTTTAAGCTCTTCGATGGAAATATTATATATACGTGAAAGTTTAAAAAGAGTATCTCCGGTTATGACCTCATGAATTAAAGAGCCATTATCCTCAGGCGAAACAAAAAACTCATCTTTATTTAAAAGTTTTTCAACTTTAGAAACCCCATTCAATATGGCTAAATCATGGCTATGAAGACGAAACCTATCTAAAATATCTTTTATAGTTTCGTCCTTTTCGGGACGGTATATCCATCTTCTGCTTTTAGGATCTAAAAATAAAATATTATTATTATTTTTTAAATCTGACTTGTCCAAATGTATAACAGGGGATTGTGGAGCCTCCAAAACAAGAAGACCATCTACTCGGTAATGAGAAAAACTCAAAATTTGGTTAAAATTGGGAAAATCAAAAATTCTTTGAGCGTTTTCCTCCCTTTGTTTAAGATTGTTTTTATTAGTAACGTTGCCAATCCGTTTTTGAAAACCATCAAATGTCTTTTGCCTTTGCAAACCTCGAACGAATGGATCATCATTTTCAACTATAAAGTTTTGTGAAACTGAATTTCCCGCACTTGTCATCATCACTATTATCATAAAAGAAAAAAAAAATTTACGTTTCATCATTCTTTGCCTTTTAATGCAATTGCCATCTTTAAACTTACACTTAACAAATTTGTGTCCTGTTTAGCGATTAAACTTTCCTCAATTATTGCAACATTTTTAATTTCATCTATGAATTCTTGTCTTATAGATTGATAAATCTTAAATCTGCTTTCTAACTCCACAGTAACTGTGTTGATCAGAACCGGCAGATTATTGCCAACTATAAATTTACTTTCAGCATCCACATCATTGGTAATTGATATGATTTCAACACCAAAACGTTCAAATGCTGCAAGAAACCGTTGTAATAAAAAGTCAAACCTCTCCCGATCAACAAGCGTACCTGCTAAGTTTTCTGACCTTTTCTCCAGCAATTTTATTTGGGAGAGGAGATCACCGGAACGTTTGTTATTTTTGGCAATCTG
This sequence comes from PS1 clade bacterium, assembly GCA_003331985.1. Lineage (GTDB taxonomy): Bacteria > Pseudomonadota > Alphaproteobacteria > RS24 > RS24 > Micropelagius. The sequence goes on from QOQK01000001.1 coordinate 75,856, forward strand.
ACCCTGAAAAATCTTAATTTCATCAGCTTTTCGGTTATTTTCCGAAATGGAGGGCTGAATATAGGTAAAATTCAAAATCGGGGGAAGCACAGCCACCAGCAATAGAACAAAAGCAAGAACTGCCGTTTTAGGAATAGGCGACGAGGATATTTCAGCCTCAAAAATTTTCCTCACCACACCCGGTGCGTCAGCATCCGCAACGCCACTGGCCTGTCCGCCTTTTATTTTGTTAAGCCCTGCAGCAAAACGTAATTTCAGCTGTTCTAGATGTGAAACAGGGGCAAAATTATTATCCGCCTCATTTGTATTATTACCAACTTCTTCATCTTCATCTGATGACTTAGCAAAATTCGGCAATGCGTCATGCATATCGCGAACAAGTGTTGACAAATCCCCTGACGCAGCCGCAACATCAGCATAATCAGCCTCGACATCTGTCATAAGATTCATCAACTGATCGCCGCCCCTATCGGGAATATCGAATTCATTCGTTATTGGGACATCTTTATCAACTTTATCGCTGTCACCCGGCTCATCAAATGTCTCATCGAATGTCTCATCATATTTCTGGGTGTCAATTTCATCAGATGTAAAGGCGTCAAAAACCATTGCATTCAATTCAGTCTGTTCTGACGGCATAATATCCGCTTCAAAACTATGAACTTCTTGATCCGCGCCGGGGGCTTCACCATTCATGGGGAGCGTGACATATTTCCGAGTAGCCTTGTCGGTCGCCAAGTCAGCTAGCATAGTCTGAGCATCGCTGGACAAATGCGACAGTCCATCAGCTTCATCATGAAATTCTTTTTGCGACGATGACATCCGCTAACCCTTCTGACGTATCATAGCGTTAATGGTGAAACGGTAATAACCGCCAGTTTTTTGTTGTGTAATCGGTGCTTGTGTTGCGAGGCCGCTTTTCACCAACTCTGCTGCAAATGTGTTGATAGCAGAACTGCTCAGCGACAATCCTTCCAATGTCACGGTACCATCGCTCTTAACGTTCAATTTTTGTAATTCGGCATCTTGCGGTAACATGGTCGCAAGGCTGGACATGAAAATGGTAAACCCCTTCGGCTCAGTAAAGTCACTGATTTTTTTCTCATTATCTCTGAGCTTATCGAGTTTTTTTGTGAGGCCTTTATATCTTATAGCTTCTGTCTGAGCCTCACCTTGTAACGCCTCATAGGCGGCAACTTTAGAGGAAGAACTGACCAGCTCTGGGATATTTGTAATACCCATCATGAGAGTAGAGGCCACAAAAACGGCACACACCGCCGCAATTAGCAATTTATTAACCGCCGCAAATTGTCGGAAAGTTCGGATATTCCCACTGTTAGGCAGAAAATTGATATCCAAAAGTTTTTTATAGCGCTGGCTATCATCATAACCCGCAATATTGATGCTTTGCGTGGCGAGCCCCAGCGCCGAAGTAAATACGCTGCTATTATTAAAATAATCTACGAATTTGGCTTGGTCAGGTGGAACTTCAATATCCTCAAGCAACTCAATTTTCTTAAGCCTGAGATTACCAACTCTGTCGCGCAAAAGAATTTCTACATTGCCAATATTTTTATGCTCGCTCACCAACCAAAAGGATTTGATTGTGGGAAAGTTTTTTACTTCATTGAGATAAGCAATCGCCTGATTGATATGCTCCCCAACCCTAATACCTACTTCATCCCAGAACTCACCGGATATATCGTCCAGTTCCTCAAGTTCCAAAAGCAATGCATCGTCGAATTCACTGACGGAAATCGGAAAAATTTCAATGCTGTTTTTAGTAAAACCGATGACAACATTATGACCGGGACATAAATGGACAATCAGTTGAGGTTTTTGTAGATCCTCAAATGATAATTTCGTGTAAATGCCATTTACCAAAGAAAAAGCTTCATTTTCGATGTAAACGGGCATAAGTCCGGCTTCGAGCAACAAATCTGTGTAGCGTTTAACGGTTGTTTCAGGAATGCTTGAGAAAAGAACTGTTGTGCGGTCTTCATTCTCATTGGCGCTTAATATTTGATAGCGCACAATCTTGCCATCCAGATCGTTTAATTCGGGATCATTTTCCCCCCAGAAGCCTTCAAGTTGCGACTCATCTTCTAATTCTTCCGGCAACATAAAGGGTAAATTAAGTATGCGGGTGTCAAATTGGGAAAAGGGGATAGATATCCCTGCATCAAGACCGGTAACATTGGCTTCGATACGGACTTGTCTAATCTGATTGACCAGATACTCGAAATCTTCTTGAAGAGGTGCAGGTCCTACATTCCGACCTAGCGACCAGGTCACAATCCGGTCAAGACGCCAACCATCTGAGGAAGCGGCAGCATCCATAGCCGGGTCAAGTTGCAAAACCGAGATAGAGTCAGGATGGATTTTAACCGCAACAATGTTATCCTGAACTGTATGGATTTTACTGGCCGCTTGAACGGCACTACTAAGAAACGCCTCGGACCTACTCATATAACCTGCTCGATCAACAATACACCTCTAGCTTGGGCTCCTGAAATGTTCAGAAACCAATAAAGCCAGTATTCGCCTCACCATTAAGTGATTCGTTTCTTGTTAATTCTTAGCATATTCTTGTGGATAATTTTACAACAATATGAAGGATTTAACTGTTTCGAGAGTGGTTGCCATTATGCAAAGCATCGGCCATGGCACGGGTTTTTTCTCTCGATCCGCTTGAGGACCCGAAAAAATAAGCAATAACTTGGTCAGCTTTGGCGGAAACATAGCCGACAAGCGTCCCGGAAAAGGCTGCCGTCGTACTGTCTAGATGGTTCAACCCATTCATCAAAATGTAAGCAACTGTGGCAAAAAAACAAAGTAAAACCATGATTCCAAGTAAGTTAGGCCAATAATCACCAAGCTTTTCCTGTCGATGGCGTGCCGCATTTCGATCTTGTACATGCAGGGTCTCTATTTCGACATCAAGCTTACGCATCTGCACATCAAATTTCTTTTCTGCCTGTCTAAGTTTTTCCAGCATGACAGCATCGCCCGTTAACGGACCGGAGAGAAGTTTCGTGGGACTTGCAGACTGCTTCACGCCAGATTGATCGGGGAATAGTGTGTTTGCCAATGTTTGCGTTGCGAGACCGGCAAATGGCCCCCCCAATGCCAGGCCAACCCTTGGCGCAATACTCTTGATTAACCCCTGCCAGGCTTTATTAGGCCTACGCATCAGTCACCTTGCCTCGCATAGCTCCAAATCATAGGGCGAGGCGCAAAAGGACGAGACTCGGCATTATCCAGATGAATATATCGCCCCACCAACGGGCAGGACTGCATTACCCCGATACCGGTCATGCCGAGCGATGTAGCGGCTTGCACCAACTCATAGGCGCGTTCTCCATAAACACCTATATCCGCAGCACAACCCAAAGCATGCGAACCGGGAGACAACTTCAATGTCTCGAGTGGATGCTGCAGGCTGCGGTAACCCGATGTGATTATGAAGGGAAACCCCAATGCGGATCTCAATAGCTGTAAGGCATCCAAAAAACGGAGTTGCATTCCACATGACCCTGTATGCTTACATTGAAATTCTCGTAAGGCGAAATTCGGCCATCTCTCTTGATTCCAATTTTCTGCATTAATGTGATTCATATCAAAATAATGCCATATCCCCCAAAAGGGTGGAAAACACGGCTATTTCCATGAATTAAAGCTTAAATTTGACCCAAATAGCAAATTGGGGCAGTCTTAACAGACCCTAAAAAAATAAAAATTGAGGAGGGGCTAATGTTATCTAAAGTAAAAATTTTCTTGAAAGAAGTAATTGATCTTAGTCTTTTGGTTGTCGCTCTTGGCGTCATCCTACAGGTCATTTTTGGAAGTTCCGTTCCATTTATTGGCGGAGACATTGTTAATAATATGCTGAGCATTATCGCGCAGCTAGGCGATGGTGGCTTAGTTGGCCTGATTGCACTTGGTATCATTGTTTATCTCATAAACAAGCAAGCAGTCTGACCCAGGTCTTATAAGTTTGAGTATTACCCCGTATCCCACCGGATACAGGGTTTTTTTTGAAGCTAATGACCTAAATATATGTCAACTTAAGGGGCTTTGCGCTTATAGAGGGGGAGTTATGCCAAAAGCTGCAGAACAAGCATATTTAATCATTAGGGAGGCCATCCTCAATGGTCAGCTAAAAGAAGCTGAAAAAATTGTTGAGGAAGAACTTGTCGAGCTTTGTCAGGTCAGCCGCACCCCCGTGCGCGATGCGTTAAAAAAACTCAATTATGAAGGCTTTATCACGCTTAAGGAAAATCAGGGCGGGTGGGTTCGTCAATGGTCAAAGGAAGAAGTCAGAGAAGTTTTTGAAGCCCGCGCCCTTGTTGAAGGCTATATTATCCAGCTGACCGCCGATAAAGTTCAGGAAGACGATATTACCTATCTCGCCGGAAATGTCGCAAATCTAGAAGATATTATCGCCGCCCATATTGCTAACAATGAAAATGTTGAGAGCATTCTGCCTCTATTTTTGGAAAATAACCGCGCTTTTCATCACAAACTTTATGAAATATGTAGGAATGACCGCTTACGAAATCTAATGTTTGCGCTATCGCCCCCACCTTTAGTTCATAGAACCGCCAAAGTATTTGATTTTAAGCGCATTCAGCAATCCTGCCATGACCATAAAATGATTGTCACAGCGCTAAAATCCGGCGACAGAAATTGGGCACAATCTGTCATGCAAGCGCATATTCTTGCGGCTGCTGATAGCTATGCCGAACATTTTAATGACTTCTGATTTTTCTTCTGTCTAGGTCTTTTTCTCTTGCAAAAGACTGTCCCTCAGACTAATTAATAGATTGTATACAATTTACTGATATTTACTGGATGTAAAATTTATGAAAAAGCCACTTGAAGGCATAAGGATGCTCGATTTAACGCATATGCTCTCCGGGCCATATGGCGCTATGATTATTTCCGATTTGGGGGCTGACACTGTTAAAGTTGAGCCACCTAAAAGCGGCGAAGGCACCCGTCGTCTGCTAGAAAAAGACCCAAATAATTCAATCGACGGCATGGGCGCATATTTTTTCACCCTGAACAGGAACAAGCGTAGTGTCACGCTGGACTTAAAAAGTGAAGAGGGATTGTCCCAGTTTTATGAGCTTGTGAAAGTTGCTGATGTTGTGATGAATAATTTTTCTGCTGGCGTCACCAAAAAATTAAAAATCGACTATGAGTCACTCTCAAAAGTTAATCCGCGCATCATCACTTGCACCGTAACAGGTTTTGGCGAAACAGGCCCTGCCTGTAAGCGTCCGGCATTTGACCAAATTGCGCAAGCCCTTGGCGGTGGTATGTCCATTACAGGCAATAATCCCGAAGATGTTATCCGCGCAGGTATTCCGATTGGTGACCTAGGCGGCGGTATGTTTGCCGTGATGGGTATTCTTGCAGCAATAAACGCACGGCATACAACTGGCAGAGGTCAACATGTTGATATTTCTATGCTGGACTGCCAGCTCAGCATGATGAATTACATGACAACCATGCATTCAATGTCGGGAGATATTCCAGGCCCGCTAGGCAATTCACATTTTGTGCATGTGCCTTACAACACATTTAAAACTAAAACAGATATGATTGTTATTGCCTGTGTCGGTGACCAATTCTGGCCGCCGCTTCTAGATTTGCTTGATGATGACGAATTGCGTGACCAACGGCTTGAATTTGCACCAGCCAGATTGAATGAAAAAGCCTATATTGAAGAGCGTATCACCAAGGTTCTGGCAAATCATGAGGCTGATTACTGGCTCGAAAGGCTGGAAGCTGCGCGCATCCCTTGCGCCCGTGTAAACAATGTTGCGCAGGCCATGACAGACCCCCAAATTACGGCGCGTAACATGGTTGTAGAATTACAGCACCCAGTCGAAGGCAGCGCCCATGTGCCGGGCAATCCGATTAAATTGTCAGATACAGATGGAGACACTTTTTCTCCACCACCGCTGCTTGGCGCGCATAATGACGACGTAATGAAAGAATGGCTTAATAAAGACTAATACTAAGCCCAATCTCTGGAGTGACCCAAAATGAGTGATAATTTTATATTTGTAAATGATGTCGGCCCACGGGACGGATTGCAAAATCAAGCCGTTCAGGTAGAGCCGGAAACACGCATTACATTGATACAAAAGCTTATTGATGCCGGCGTGCCAGGTGTTGAAGTTGCCAGTTTTGTCAGCCCAAAAGCTGTACCACGCATGGCAGGCGCTGGGGAGATTATGACCGCGCTCAAAGATAGTCCGGCAGCGCTAAGTGCGCTGGTGCCTAATTTAAAAGGCTACGAGATGGCACGAGATGCGGGTACGAAAATCATTTCCGTCGTGCCATCCGCTACAGAAACCATGAACCGAAAAAATATCAATATGGGCTATGAGGACATACTGGCACTCAGTTGCGATTTGATGAAGCGTGCCAAGGATGACGGCATTAAAGGGCAAGCTTATGTCTCTGTGGCCTTTGAGTGCCCTTTTGAAGGGCAGGTTTCTCAAGACCGTGTTATGGAAATGACAGAAACCCTTCTAAATGCTGGGGCTCAGGAAATTATTATTGCCGATACAATTGGCGCAGCAAATCCATCTCAGGTTAAGAGCTTGTTTAATCGCCTTACATCATCATTCGACAAAAAACTCCTTGCAACACATTTTCATGACACTCGAGCGATGGGGCTTGCAAATGCATATGCAGCAATTGAATGTGGAATTAGAAAATTTGACGCCTCTATTGGCGGTCTTGGGGGTTGCCCATTCGCACCAGGAGCAGCAGGTAACCTAGCTACGGAAGATCTTGTCAGCATGGCACATCAAATGGGCTATGAAACAGGCATTGATGAAAAGGCCCTGCTGGAGACTTCGCATTTTGCCGGTGAGATTATCGGACAGCAAATTGGTGGGCGTATGGCCGGATGGATGACTTATCAAATGTCCAAATAAACAAAAAGTTTCTCAATAGAAAAACCCCCGCCGCAAACCGCGACGGGGGTTTAATTTTGTAAAAAGTCTAACTTAGAAGCTCAGGCTGGCCTCAACACCGACCAGACGACGTGCGCCCGGTGATACGAAGGAACCGGCAAATTCCGCAGCAGGAATAACCTCTGCGAGGAACTTCTCATCAAATAGATTTCTAGCATATGCAGATACTTTGAGATTACCATTTGTGATACCAATACGTGCGTTCATTACGCCATATTCATCTCTTTCAGCCAATGCAAAATTACCAGGAGCAAAACTTGCCCACTGAGATGTATTTACACCTTGAACAGTATGGAAGAAAGTCGGCCCGGTAACTCTATAATCGAAACGAGCCGTTAATTCTGAACCATTATTAAGTTCTTTAGAGAAATCTGCACCAATATTAATGGTATATTCAGAAGTGTAAGGCGACTTATTACCAACAGTTGAAGGACGAGCTGAATTAGAGGTTATTTCACTATCGAGATAGTTGAATGATCCAAACAATGCTAACTCATCGTTCAGGTCATATTTTAAACTACCCTCTAAACCCATAATTTCAACTTCATCAATGTTGTTGACGACTCTCAATAGACCAAATGTACCTACGAAGAACTCAAAGAACTGCATATCTTCAACTTCTGTATAATAACCAGCAAGTTCATAAGTAAAGTCTCCAGATGTACCCTTAACACCTACTTCAAATGCAGTGGAGGTCTCTTTTTCGTAGTTATCGGCAATGGTTACTTCAGAATTAACATTTGCAGCCGTTCCAGTAAGAGCAAGATCCAATAATGTAGGTCCATTAACAAGATTATTTGAAATAATCTGTGCTGCACCAGAGTTGTTGAAACCACCAGACTTGAAGCCAATACCTGCGTTAGCAAAAATATTTGTTTCATCGTTAACTGCATAGTTCATGGAAATTTTAGGTTGCAGTTCGTCGTAAGTTTCACTGTCAGAAGGTATCGCAGTTAACACGCCGTCACCATCAACATCTTGTCCAGGATTTAGAGCTGCACCAGTTATTGGGTCAGCGACTAGTGGAACAAGGTTATCAACCTCTCTTTTTTCTTCATCATAACGAAGAGCAAAACCAACGTTAAGGTTATCCGAAGCTGCATAATCAAGCGAGGCGAAAATGGCCGTAACTTCAGTTGTGAAGTCATCATGATAAAGCTGTGATGTCGGGTTAACTGTCGTTGGGCCATTATAAAGGCTATATAAAACCCCTTGTCCAAGGTCTGCTCCAAGGCTAACACCAACTTCCCTATCTATATCAAGATAGTACACTCCAGCTTGCCACTGCAGAGGGCCATCTGTATTACTTGCAAGCCTTGCCTCGACACTAAAGTCTTTTTGATTTCTAACCTGATACTGTGAACCGTCACAAGTTGTAGGGCTGTATGGACCTAATGTCCCACCAATTTGACCTGGAGAGTTAATTACAAAAGTACTGAGTGCAGCTGTAGTAGCCGCACATTGAGCAGCAGAAGCTGTTGCTGCAGGCGTACCTGCTAAGGCTGCTGCTGCATAACGACCGAAGTCAGCAGAGGTACCATCAGCCATCAAGTCCTGCTCGACTTCACTATACAACATCCAAGCAGTAAGAGTATGGTCTTCCATTTCATGATCAACTTTAGCTGAAATCTCAACTGTTTCCTGATTATTAGTAGGAATTATATTACCATAGTAAGCATCGCCGTTTTCCTCAAAATCTATGCTATTAACGTTTTGTGTGAACCCAGGACCAAATGCTGGTAGCTGGAATGCTGCACGGAAGTTAATTGAAGCACTATCAACTTTTGCATATCGTGCTTTTAAATCCCAAGTAGTTGAGTCTAACTCAACCATCAAACGGGTATCAATTCCATAAAGCTCTGCGTTATCTACAACATCCTGGTTTAGGAACCTGTTTGTGTAAAATCCGTCAGTTTCTTTTCTATTAAATGAAACCACAAAACCTGAGTTTGAGCCAACAGGGCCGGACACATAACCTGACGCGGACTGTGTGCCATGCTCAGCAAGGCTGACTTTAAGGTTACCTGTGTACTCATCAGTTGGCTTCAGGGTTGAAAGGACAATCGCACCGGCGGCAGCATTTCGGCCGTAAATAGCGCCCTGTGGACCTTTAAGAATTTCAACCTGGCTCATTGTGCCGTGGTTTTGGTTCAACTGGGCTGTGTTTGTTTTCAAAATTCCGTCAACAACGAGGGCAACAGAGCTCTCAGCATCACGGGCACCATTCATACCACGAATGTTAATCTGACTGTCACCCACTTCGGCTGTGCCAGTAACAATGGTGACACCGGGTGTTAACTGAACAAAATCTTCAGCAAGTTGAGCGCCAGTTTTTTCTAGAGCGTCGGCAGTTAAAACACTCACAGATGCAGGTACATCTCTGAGGCTTTCTGATTGTCGCCGCGCTGTGACAACAATCTCGTCAATGCTTTGAGCACTGACGGGCAGGATGGGCATTAGCACTGCTGCTGCACATCCAGACAAAACAAATGTCTTAAAGTTTCTCATAATCATCCCCCTAAGGATAAACAAAATAGTATACAATTTTTATGTAATTTTTACCCTAAGCACATAATAATTGTATGTAAACTAAAATGGTACAGCCCTTTCAGCTTGTGGAAGGATTGTAGTTCTGAACATAAGTCGTTCATGAACACTGTCAAATGGCTCTCTGCGGTGCATTGTGCAGGCATTATCCCACAAAAGTGCATCTCCCAGACGCCAATTATGCTTGTAAACAAAATCGTCTTGTAAGCACCAATCGAACAATTGTTGTAATATTGCATCACTTTCATGATCAGGTATGCCGGTAATACCAACTGTCATTCCGGGGCACAAATAAAGTGCGCGACGACCAGTAACGGGATGTGTTCGCACGAGTGGCTGCGTGATTTTTTGTGTCAGACTGGTTTGATTTTCATCTGTTTTGGTTGAATAGAGATTATTGAAATTCTCATAAGATTGAATTCCCAGGCGGCCATCAATGGTGGCTTTAAGTTCAAGCGGTAAGCGCTCATAGGCTGTTGTCATGTCAGCAAAATAAGTGCACCCACCCTCAGGTGGGATTTTTACAGAGCACAGAAGTGACCCAAGCGCGGGTCTTTTCAGGTAAATCTGGTCATAATGCCAACCAACTTCACCATCTGCGAGGGCGCCAATCGGCTTGCCGTCAACATTAATATTCGAAATTTGCAGAATTTCAGGATGCGATTCATTAAGCCATTCATTGCGGATATGGATCTCCAAATCCCCTAATTCACGGCTAAAGCCAATTATATCTTCTTTTGATAAGTCCTGATCTCTAAAAAGGAGGATTTGATACCTGTTCCAATATGATTTGATCTGGTTCAATTCATCTTGTGACATCTGGTTGGATAACTTAACACCGCTTATAATAGCACCAAACGTCTCGGTTATCGGGGTGATGTCTAAATTAATCTCATGAGATTTTAAGGACATGGATTTCCTGACGTTAAATTAATGGTATGGACTAAAGGTTATACGACTTTTTCAAGAGATGCAAATATTAACGTTGATTAACTGAGCAAAATCCACACTGAGGTAATAATAAGTGCGATACCCATAATTTCAGTGCGCCCGATTTGTTCTTTGAAAAACCAGAAACTGAAAGCCATGCTGAAAATAATCTCCACCTGACCCAGCATTCTAACCGGCGCAACACCAATAAGGCTGAAAGCTACAAACCACATAAAGGTTGTAATTGCAGCCACTGTTCCGGCAAATGTCGATACGCGCCAACTGCGAACACAAGCGAAAAACTCATCTTGGCGCCATATCAGTAGAGCGGCTCCCATAATCACCGTCTGAATGGCAACCGACAGAAAAGCCGTGAGCACGGCCCGATTAAGCACATCGAGATAGGGTAAAGTATCCATGGCAATTCGAAAGAAAACGAGCACCCGCCAAGCGCAAGACCAGCAAGTAGACCAAGGGCGACTGAATTGGCTTTTTGTCGCCAATTCGTGGCGGCATCCCCCTTATTCCGGCTGAGAGATATAATGTAGACGCCAAGAAAACTGATTGAAATAGCAATCACAACTTTAATATCAGGCACGAGCGAGAGCAGAACCAGCTCAAACAGGGCAGCCTGAATAGCATCGGTTTTAGACAGAGCAATGGAGGTGGCAAAATTACGTTGCTCGAAGGCTTTACCGAGAATAATCGTAAAGAGAATTTGAATAATCGCCGCCGGCACCAACCATAAATAAAATTCGGTAGGCAAATGAAGCGTTCGAATATCATAATCCTGGAAAATAAATAGCAACAGAAGAAGAGACGCCGGAAAGCCATAAAGGAAACGCACATATGCACTGCCATAAAGCCCAAGCTCCTGACGGTAGCGTTTCTGAATGACAGATCTTAATGCTTGTCCAAAAGCCGCCGTGAAAGTGGCGAGGACCCAGAAAATACCCTCCAAAGGAGACTCATCCTTATTTTATGTCGTTTTATACGGCGCTTTACTCTGCGGCTTTATTGTCGGTATTACCGGAAACCAACTCATCACCATGACAGCCCTTGGCACAGCAACGTCCCGGCTGGCGGTCAATCTTCATGCCCTTGCCCAGCTCCAGTGCATTGCGATCAAACAAAGCCTGAACAAGATCTCGTCTTGCCTGGACATTATAGTTGCGCAAAATTTCAAGCTTCATAGCTTCTGGCGACCCGCCACCATGCAGACTGATTACAGAATACCACCCACCGGTTTCGGACGCAGTCAAATCCTCTATAAATCGCGCCACATTAGCTCGATGCTCATAGGTCACATCAGGGCTACCGCGCAATACATCTTGAAGGACTGCCGCCGTTGCCGGATTGTGGTCTTCATCGGGACCGGGGAGTGCCACGACCAAACCACCGGAAAGATCATGCGCCAGACGATGCATGTCATAAATCTGATTTGCCAATAACAGCTTGCCAATATTGGAATAAATTTGGTCAGGGCGGAAATTCCCTGCTTCATCATGAACACCCATAGTCGAGGCAGCGATTCCGCAGGCATAAAAACCCTCGGTAATTTTGATTAAATCGACCATTTTTTCGCGCATATGGCCTTTTTTCTCGACATCCAGCCCGTTGGCTTCAGCCATCATAGCACCTGCCCCAATCAGCAAATCACCAAAACCTGCGCGCGCACCAATACAACTATGTCGGTGATGCGTGGCATAATGTGTTGTCATAATGTGCGCTTCTTCAATTTCGCCATCAATAAACACTTTGTCGTATGGGACAAATACATTGTCAAAATGCGCAACACCCACTGCCTGAGCAAATTTAGCGCTCATTTTGGCTGCCGGATTTTCAGGACGGCCCGCAGGGCGCGCGACAATAGTAATACCTTCCGCATCAACAGGCACGGCACAAGCGACAGTGAAATCCTTGTCATCTTCCTGCATTCGACGGCAGGGCATGACGAGAAACTCATGCATGTAAGGGGCGCCGGTAATAATGGCTTTTACGCCGGAAATTACAATACCGTCTTTGCGGCGCTCGGTGACATGCACATAGGCGTCACGAACTTCCTGCTGGGATGGGCGTTTTGAACGATCTCCTTTTCCGTCGGTCATCGCCACACCGACAGAGAGGTCATTTTCTTGGACATGTTGGATATAGGCCAGAAGGCGGTCATGGTTTTCGCCGCCCGTACGTTCGCTAATCCGCCATGTTGCTTCATAAAGTGCGTTAAACGCATCATGTGTCAAATAACGCTGAGCACAACCGGCAAACTGGCAGGTCAGGCGAACAGCTTCGAGTTTTTCAAGCAAATCCTGCCGACTGCGGTTAATCGCAAGGAGACGGTTCGTGGTTTCGCCATTGACGCCCTTAGCGGTCATCATATCTTTATAGTCATCGACAAGAGCAAAATCATAGGTGATACCCGTGGCGTTCACACCCGGCGCAAAACCGGGCTCATCGGCTACGGACTCCACCAAATTACCGCCCAAATAGACTTTTGGAGATAAGCGACGGAGGGATTCTCTGTATTCTTCAGATGTCATAAGCATAGCATCACCTTTACGTTTGAATTTTTAACATAGTTCAGTTATAGAAAACAGTCCAGCATATAGTCTGGACAATTGGAGAATATAATGACGCAAGCTCATACAGAAAAAGATATCCGCCCGGCTCCCGGCGCACTGAACGGTCTTAAAGTCCTAGATTTGGCGACTTTTATAGCTGGCCCTTATTGTGCGACGTTTCTGGCAGAATTTGGCGCAGATGTCGTCAAAGTTGAACTCCCCGGCTCAGGTGATCCGGTCAGAAAATTTGGAACACCCACAGAATGCGGAGATACACTGGTCTGGATGAGTGAGGGTAGAAACAAAAGATCGATTGAGTTGGATTTACGTTCTACAGAGGGAGCTGAAACACTCAAAAAACTCGTCGCTGAGGCTGATGTTCTTTGCGAAAACTTTCAGGTCGGCACACTTGAGAAATGGGGTCTTGGTGCGGATATTCTTCAGGAAATTAACCCCGCACTCATCATTGCACGCATTACAGCATACGGGCAGACCGGGCCATATCGCCATCGCCCTGGATTTGGGCGCATTGCCAATGCATTTAGCGGCATCTCTTATTTGTGCGGCGAACCCGACGCGCCACCCGCCTCCCCCGGTACGGCTACATTGTCCGATTATATGTCCGGCGTTTATGCGGCATTAGGCGTTCTGGTCGCCTTGCAGTCCCGCGCCAAAACAGGTAGCGGACAGATTGTAGATGTCGGCCTGTACGAAAGTGTTTTCCGAATTCTGGACGAGTTGGCTCCGGCCTACGCCTATAAGGATTTTGTTCGTGAGCGCATGGGCGCAGGAACAGTTAACGCCGTGCCGCATAGCCATTACCCGTCCAAAGACGGGTTGTGGGTAGCGATTGCCTGTACGAATGACAAAATTTTTAATCGCCTTGCCGGTCTGATGGATCGAAATGATGTAACCGGCGACGGTATTTATGGCACGATTGCGATGCGCGAAGCTAAACGTGCAGAGGTGGATGCTTTTGTAACGAATTGGACGACTGGCTTTACGCGCGATGAAATTCTGAAGGCTTGTGAAACCGCTGAAGTGCCCTGCGGCCCGGTTTATTCGATTGAGGAAATTTTCAATGACCCGCAATATAAAGCCCGTGAGAATTTAGTCGAAATTAACGACCCGCGCCTCGGCTCAATAACCCTGCCGAATGTCTGCCCCCGCCTCACAGAGACGCCGGGTCAAATTAGCTGGGCAGGTCGCGCTCTGGGTGCAGATACGGAAGATGTGTTAAAGGATTGGCTCGGCGAATAGTAATCAACAGGGATGCATAAATCCTAGCTGTAAGTTTCAGCGAGCCGGCGAATGGCATAAGCTTTTTCGACAATCGGATAATCAATAAAGTAACCATCGACCTGAATGGAGGCTGAGCCGGATGCTTCAGCAGCCTCAAAGGCAGCGATGATTTTTTCCGCCCTATCAATCTCAGCCGCGTCCGGCATGTACCCCTGATTAACAGAAGGAACTTGCTTTGGATGAATACATAATTTCCCTTGGAAGCCGTATTTTACACCTGTTTTGACAGACTCTTCAAAACTGTCTTCATCTTTGAGGTCAATATGAACAGTGTCAATTGGTGGCTCTAAACCCGCATCACGCGCTGTTAAAATCATGTGACCGCGCACATACGAAAGTTCGCCTTCATCCGCACTCCACTTAATGCCAACATCACGGGTAAAGTCACCTGCACCAAAAGAGAAGCGCTTCATTCTGCCCGGCTTTTTGCAGAGGGCCTCAAGGTTTTTCATCCCTTTTGCCGTTTCGATAATGGGCATAAGGTCAATACTCCCGGACGGCAAATTGCGTTCTTTTTCATATTCCGTTATTGCCCAGTCCACGGCAAAAAGTTCTTCGGGGTTTTCCAACTTTGGCAACAAAATGCCATCAAGCCATGGGCCGATAACTGTATCAATGTCGCGGAAGCAGTAGGGCGTATCTATCGCATTGACCCGAACATAACCTTTCCCGGTGCGCGGCTTTTTCAAAACATCAATAACAGTTTGTCTTGCGTCGACCTTATCGGCATCCGCACATGCATCTTCAAGATCAAGAATGACCGCATCCGCACCATAAGAAAAAACCTTGGCCAACTTGTCTGGGTGGTTGCCCGGCACGAATAGAAAGCTCCGCAGTCCTGAAAATGGACGAACACCTTCTTGGGACATTCTTATCTCCTATAACTCATATTAAATGAATAGGTAAATCTGCTTGCCGGATGTTCACTGACAGAGACCTCGAAAAGCCGCCCCTGCGTATCACGATAACGCCTGACAATAATGATTGATGAACTCCCAGCTTCCACATTTAATCGCGCAGCACGCTCTTTGCCAAGACTGCCAGCCATAATCTCAGCGTTTATTTCTTCTGCCTGAAGCCCAAAGTTTTCTTCTATGATTTTAAAGACGGGTCGATTCGGCTTATTAACATCCTTTAGTGAAAGATTAATTTCTTTAGGTACATAAATGTCGGTTATGCAGAAAGGTGATTTATCCTGTGTGACCCTCAGACCTTCCAATCTTGTCCATTCGGTACCGGGCGTAGTTTTTAAAAAATTTGCGAGTGAAATGTCAGCTTCAGTCGAACTAGACTTGGTCATGTGCAGGACAGTATCCTGTGGATATTGAAACAACTCTTCAAAACCCTTAATTTCTTGAACGATAAGTTCAACAGGCTTGTCGGACAAAATGATAGTTCCACGACGCCGATGGCGGCTAATCATCCCCATTTTTTCAATTTCTCTCAACGCGGCTCTAATCGTGAAGCGGCTGACATTGAAACTTTCCGACATGGCCTGTTCGGAGGGGAGTTGTTGTCCTAATTCATAGTGACCACTTGTTATCTGGTTAATGAGTGTTTCGGCAATCTCCGAATATCTGGCTTTATATATTTTTTTTTGCATTTAAATAACAATCTGTCTTGATTTATTGGTCTGCATCATTGATGCTACTATAGTTAAACAAGCATTCAAAATATTACTAGTAGAAAATATCCATTACACATGGGGGAATAAAAATGTTTAAGGTAGGAGTTGATGTAGGCGGAACCTTCACGGACGTCTTATTGGTCGATACAAAATCATCAAGTTTTTTTACATCCAAAGTACCATCAACACCAGAGGATAGCTCCAAAGGCGTATTAAACGGTATTAAAAAAGCTTGTGAATTAGCCAATGTAGATATGGCAGATATTGAGGTCATTACACACGGTACAACTGTCGCAACTAACGCCATTTTGACTGGGAAGGGCGCAAAAGTAGGCCTTGTCACCACAAAAGGCTATGGACAGGTTTTGCAGATTGCGCGCTCTTATGTGCCGGGCGGTTTGGGTGGATGGCTCTACTATCAAAAGACTCCGCCACTAGCCCCCTTAGAATTTACGATTGAAGCTGACGAGCGCATGGGCGCGGATGGTGAAATTGTTAAAGGTCTCGACGAGGCTGCGCTCAGAACTTCACTGGAAGGTCTCAAAGCTAAAAATATCGAAGCCCTGACAATTTGTCTCATCAACAGCTTCTCAAATGATGAACATGAAAAACGCATCAGAGAGATTGCCAGCGAAGTCATGCCGGATATTCCTGCATCAATATCAAGCGAAGTTATTCCTGAACTGCAGGAATATGAGAGAACGGTCACCACAGTCGCAAATTCCTATGTGCGCCCTGAGGTTGAAAAATATATCTCCAATCTTGAAGCCGAATTTAGCGAAAAGATGAATGGCGCTAGCCTGTCAATCCTAAGATCTGATGGTGGTTTGGCTACGGCCCCGTCAGCCGCCAATTTTCCGGTGAACCTGCTTATGAGCGGCCCGGCTGGTGGCGTATCAGGTGCTATCTGGGTTGGTGAACAGGCCGGTATTAATAATGTCATCACCTTCGATATGGGTGGCACATCTACAGATGTGGCACTGATTGAAAACGGTCAGGCGCTTGTCCGCCGTGAAACGACTGTCGGTGATGTAACTGTCCGCGCCAGTGCCTTGGATGTGCGTTCTATCGGTGCCGGTGGCGGTTCAATCGCCCACGTGCCGGAACTAACCAAAGCTCTGCGTGTCGGCCCCGAATCTGCCGGTGCTGTCCCCGGGCCTGCTGCTTATGATAAAGGTGGTGAAAACCCAACAGTTACTGACGCCAATGTGGTTCTTGGCTACCTGCCTGAAAATCAAAAACTTGGCGGTGACATGAACATCCGTAAAGACCTTGCCGAAAAAGCTGTCCAGAAAGTTGCTGATGCGCTGGGATTAACGGTTAACGAAGCCGCGGAAGGTATCGTCAAAATCGTCAATGAGCGCATGTTCGGTGCCGTTCGTCTCGTATCAATTGAAAAAGGGTATGATCCGCGTGATTTCTCTTTGATGGCATTTGGTGGTGCCGGACCTCTGCATGCCAACGCACTTGGTGAGTTGACGCAGTCATGGCCGGTAATCGTGCCGCCAGGGCCGGGTATTCTTTGTGCCTATGGTGATGCCACGACACGCTTGAGAAATGAGGCGTCTAAAACCATCATCGTCAATATGAAGAATGCCGATGGCGGCAAAATCGCTAAAGATCTTGGTGAATTGGCACAAAGTGCCGGTGACGGTCTAACCATCTCCGGTAGCAATGATGCCATTAACCTCGACACCAAAACGCTGGAATATCGTTATGAGATAGATATTAGGTATTCAGGTCAGGGTCTGGTGTTAACTGTGCCTGTGTCCCTCGAAGACGTAAAAGCGGGTAAATTCGATGCAGTAGCCAATGATTTCGACGAGATGCACGAACAGCTGTTCACATTCCGTCTGGATGCTGAAAAAGAATTCGTTAATCTTCGCGCTATCGTTCTCGGCCCACCATCAGATGTTGAGTTGTCGGACTCCGGCGAAGCCTCATCCGGATCGGTTGATGATGCTATCATTATGGATCACGAAATTTTCCATAATGGTGAATTACACAAAGCAAAAGTTTATGACCGCGCCAAACTTGACCCCGGACACATTGTTAACGGCCCTGCCGTAATCACTGAAATGGACTCAACAACCGTTGTGTTCCCAGGCCATGAAGCCATAGTAGACAGCCGTCGCAATTTGCTGCTGTCACCTAAATCCTGAAAATTGGGAGATTATTATCATGCATGAGAAAATTCTCGAGACAAACACAACCCCTTATAACCGGTTAGAAGTTGACCCCATTACACTGGATATTATTGAAAATGCGCTTCGTAATACCCGTGAGCAAATGGATGCAACGCTTTTCCGTACAGCCATGTCACCGGGCATCCGTGAACAGGGCGACGCTTTTCCAATGATTGCCAATGTAGACGGCAAGATGGTTGTTGGACAATTTGGTTCGTTCATTCATGGCTTCATGGAAGCTTTTGAAGGCACCATTGAAGAAGGTGACATGATTTTCACCAATGACCCTTACAGCTGTGGTGGCGCAGTCAGCCATTTGAATGATTATTTGGTCATCAAACCGGTTTTTAAAGATGGCCGTCACCTCTGCTGGGCAGCGCATTTCGGTCATATGACTGATATTGGCGGCCGAGCACCAGGTTCATTGCCGAACGAAGCCCGTGAGATTTTTGAAGAAGGTGTGGCCGTGCCGCCTGTGAAGGTCTTCAGAAAAGGTGAATTACAAGACGACATTATTAAAATTGTTTTGCGTAACTCACGTATGCCTCATTGGAACGAAGGTGACTTTAAAGGCGTTATTGCCGCCTGTAATATTGCGGATCGTCGTTGCATTGAAATGGCCGAACGCTTTGGTGATGATGTTTTCTATTCTGCTCTTGATGAGTTGCTAGAACGTAACTGCCGCGCCATGCAAAAACTAATCATGGAAACAGTACCGGAAGAGGTTCAAACCTTCGAAGATTATATCTGTGATGATGCGCTGGGTTCCGGGCCTTATAAAATCAAATGCTCAATGTGGCGTGAAGGCGAAAAAGTCATTTTTGACTTCGACGGAACCGACCCACAAAGCCCCGGTTCGATTAACTTCTTGCTGAATGAGGAAATGTTCAAAATGTTCTGCGGAACATTTATGATTTCAGCATTTGACCCGCAAATTCTCTTTAATGACGGTTTCTACGACTACATGGATGTCCGTATTCCTGAAGGGTCTTTACTGAAACCAACCCGCCCGGCAGCACTTTCATGCCGGACACATGCGCTGGGACGTATCTTTGATGTTCTTGGCGGATTACTTGGTCAAGGTAATCCGGATTTCCTTTGTGGTGCAGGCTTCTCTGACAGTCCTCACTTTATGTATTCCGGTTATGATAAAAATGGTGAATGGTATCAGCTTTACCAAATTGGCTTTGGCGGTATTCCGGCAAGACCTATTGGTGACGGGCCTGATGGTCACTCCCTGTGGCCAGGCTTTAAGAACGTACCTAACGAATTCCTTGAGGCTTATTTCCCGCTCCGCATTGAAACTTATGAGTCAATTACGGACTCAGGCGGTGCTGGCTATCACCGAGGTGGTAACGGCATTCGCATGGGTTACAGATTCCTTGAAGATGGGGAAATCTCAATTCATGATGACCGTTGGTTGACCTACCCATGGGGTGTTAACGGCGCTAATCCTGGCTGGCGTAGCACAAAAGAACTGGTGCGTGCGACCGGTGAAACAGAAATGCTGCCATCCAAATGTGACCGTTTTGAAGTTAAAAGCGGCGACATTCTTTACTTCAATACTTGGGGCGGCGGCGGTGTCGGCGACCCGCTGACAAGAGAAGCAGAGCGCGTCCTGAAAGACGTAAACTCAGGACTTGTCAGTCTTGAAGCCGCTAATGACATTTACGGTGTGGTTATCGCAAATGGCGCTGTTGACGAAGCCGCTACAGAGGCATTGAGAACCGATAAAGCTGCCAATAAGGCGGAGGCTAAGCTGTTTAACTTTGGCGATGAACTCGAAGAGCTTCGAGCCAATTGCCTAGCAGAAACAGGTCTTGAGCCACCTGCAGCACCGGACTTTTCAAAAAGCCGTCTGGCCGCTGAATAACAATAACCCACATTGTCGTGAGAGCGGCAATGTGGGTCTTACACTTTACATAGAGGGGATTTATTATGGGCGTTTTAGCTATCGAGAAAGACGCAAAGCAAGCCTTTGACGTCATTATGGGCGGCGGTACTTGCATTCTACCAATGGATGTAGGCTATGCTTTCTTGGGCAAAGGTCTTGACCCTGTTATGCATATTTTCAATACCAAGCAACGCGCAAACACAAAATATAACGCACTTATCGGTAACATGGACCATCACCGCTCTTTGCATGAATGCACAAGCAGAGGACGCGAAATCGTTTCTGCCATTGTCGAAGATTATGATCTTCCTTTAGGTATCATTGCGCCCTGCAACCCTGAACACGAGTTGTTTGGTACAATTGAAGAAGAGCTTTACACACGTAGCACAGTGGACAACACGCTTGCCATGCTCACAAATGCCGGACGTTTTCATGCAGAAATTACACGCCTGTCTTTCGAGGCGGGTCAGCTTTTCTTTGGTTCATCTGCCAATGTTTCGACAACCGGTACGCGTTTCCGTGTAGAGGATGTGCAGGATGAGATTAAAGAAGCCGCAGATTTCATCGTGAATTACGGTCCCGTGAAATATACCCATCAAGGCATGTCATCGACTCTTTTAAATGTCGAGACGCTAGAAGTGGTTCGTTTTGGTTGTTGCTATGAGAATATCAGCGATATCCTAAAACGGCATTTCAATATTGATATGCCGCCCAGACCTGCTGAGTAAAGACTGGCTGAATAGAGCAAGGCAAAATAAAGCCCTGCTGAATTAATACAAACCGAGCAAAGCACGATTATGAGTGTTAACTGCAATTTATGAGTGAGAGATAATTATGTCTGAAGCAACCCATATTTTATCAGAATTCTGTGAAAACATTGCCTATGAGGATATTCCTCAGGACGTTATTGACCGCACAAAACTTCTTCTGCTGGATACCATTGGTATTATTGTCCGCGCCAGGCATGACAGCGAGTCGACAGATAGTTTACTCGCTGGTATCGACAAGCTTGGTCTTAATGACGGCAATTGCAGTGTCTTCGGTGATACCCAGAATTATGCCCCTGCGGCAGCGGCTCTTATTAACGGCACGCTGGCGCATTCGCTTGATTTTGATGACACACATGCAGAAGCCTCGGTTCATGCCAGCGCACCAATTATTCCTGCTGCAATTGCCGCCGCACAATTAACGGGGGCTTCAGGTCGTGAACTTTTAACCGCTTGTGTTGTTGGATATGAAACCCATATCCGGCTGGGTGAGGCAGTTGGCGCGGCAGATCATTATGAGCGTGGCTTTCATCCGTCAGCAACCTGCGGGATTTTTGCAGCTGCCGCCGCCGCAGGTAAAATCCTCAAACTCACCAGCGAGCAATTTAGATATGCCTTTGGTATTGCTCTCAGCCAATCAGCCGGCTCCATGCAATTCTTAACGGATGGTGCTTGGACGAAAAGACTGCATGTCGGTCAGGCTTCACAGAATGGGCTGATGGCAGCTTTCTATGCGCATGAAGGTTTTAAGGGACCCGAAGAAGCCTTTGAAGGTAAATGGGGCTTTTTCAACAGCTACAGCAGTGCCGCCAAACATCATCGGGCAACAGAAGGTCTCGGAAAAAGCTGGAAAACCATGACACTGGGCGTGAAGCCCTATCCGTCATGTCGTTATAGTCATGCTGCAATTGACGGAATTCTGGATATTCTTGAGGAAAGCAACCTCGATACCAATAGCGATATTAAAATCGATGTTGGCCTTTCTAAAAGAGGCTATGGCATTATCGGTAATCCACTGGATCAGAAGCAACAGCCCAAAAGCATTGTAGACGGTCAGTTTTCCATGCCTTTCAGTGCTGCCGTTGCTTTTAAAAAGCACGGGCTGGTCTGGGACGATTACCGCGAATGTCTTGACGATAATGACACGTTGGAACTTTGTAAAAACATCAATGTTTATATTGATGATGAAGCAGAATCTTTCAGTCCAGAAAATATGAGCGCCAAGGTAAAAATTCATGCCGGCGATGAAAGCTATGAACGTTTTGTTCAAATTCCAAAAGGCGAGCCTGAAAACTTCATGTCGGGCGATGAGTTTTTGTTCAAGTTTAACAGCTTATGCGGACCCTATATGACGGATGGTGATATGGCGCGACTCTCCGACAGTATTTTGTCATTGGAAAGCCGGAACAATATCGCAGAAGCGCTTTTTTCCGCTTAAGCTTGATTTAGACCCTAGCTTAAAGCTGTGATGATTTCCTGACAGCTCATTATGTCGGCATAACGTCTGCCAACATCTCTGATATTGTCAGCATGCGCGTCTGCATCCTGATCGCCACAACAATCCTCGGCAACAATTGTTCTGTAACCATATGAAAAACTGTCTATGACGGAGGCGCGAATACATCCGCTCGTCGTACATCCGGTTATGATAGTTGTATCAATATTGTGTTTAGTCAGCCACGTAAGAAGCGGGGTCAGGAAGAATATGGATGGCGCAGATTTAATAAACTCAAAATGATTATCCGGGTCAGAAAGGCGCGGGTCAATTTCAGTAAATTTATGGCCGTGAAAAAAACCACCCTCGAAAAGCGGCGCGACTTTCCAGTAAGACATTTCTTCGGGTCCGCTCCAACTTGTCCGGCAAGAGGCAATTGGCATATCCACACTTCTCGCAAACTTAACCAGTTCAGCAGTTTTATCGACAGCAGCATTTACATGCGACGACCCACCAATCTGGCTCGACGGGTCGGTAAAACCGTTTTGAAAATCCACAATCAAGAGCGCACATTTCTCGCCAATGCCGATATTGTCCGACCCATAACCTGCTTTATCAAAATTACTCATCCTATCCCCCGTTAATTTTCATTATTATATTGAAAGTCCAGACTATTGTCATTAGTTTGTATACATGACCCAGCCAACTTTTATTGATGCTTTTACGCAACCCATAGAAATCAATCCATCTTCAACAGCCCTTATCGTAGTTGATATGCAAAATGCTACCGGCAACCGCGCTATGGGGCTTGGTAAATTGCTCGCAGAGAGCGGAAAAGCAGAGCAAGCCGGTTACAGGTTTGACCGGATTGAACAATTGCTCGTGCCGAATATTCAAAAACTCCTGACCGCATTTCGAGATAATAATTGGCCGGTTATTTTCGTAACCTATGGCGCTGAAACACCTGACGCACATGATGTACCGCAACATTTGAAGCCAATCGTGACCGCAACAAATAATATTGAAGGCCAGAAGGAACATGAAATCGTTACCGACTTAACGCCGCTCCCCAATGAGCCTGTACTCAACAAAACCACTATGGGTGCCTTTTGTTCAACCAAAATCGATACGGTCCTGCGCGCCACAGGTGTGGACACGCTTGTCTGTGTTGGTGTATCGACCAATAATTGTGTCGGCATGACCGCCATGGAAGCCTGTGACCTCCAATATAAAGTTATTGTTGTGAGTGATGCTACGGGCACGGATAGTCAGGAAATGCAGGACAGCACCCTGAATATGCTCGGGCGATTATGGGCACGGATTATGACTACAGATGAAGTCGTCTCCACTGTAAAAAGTTAAGCTAAAGAGTCATCACCAAATATTTGGGAAAACCGTCATTTGAAACAGTTATGTCACAATCGTGTCATACATATTCGAATCATATGGTTTTGTTTACTTCTACGGAACCAATAGGTAGCGCCCCTTAATGGGTGCAATAAGCAGATTGGTTAACGTAACTATGCATCACATTCTTTTTTTATGTACCGGCAATAGCTGCAGATCCATTCTGGCTGAGGCCTATGTAAATCACCATTATAAACATACATGGCAAGCCTATAGCGCTGGTAGCAACCCGACTGGTGCCGTGCATCCAATGGCTTTGGAAGTGCTGAAAGGCCACAATGTTTCCGTCGAAGGCTACCATTCTAAAAACTGGAATGTCTTTGGGCCTCAAAACGGCACCTCCCCCACCACTGCGATGGATTATATTGTGACAGTTTGCAACAATGCTGCCGGAGAGACCTGTCCTATCTGGCCAGGGCATCCAGCTACGCATCATTGGCCTTTCCCAGACCCCGCAAGATTTTCGGGAGACAGAGCTTCTACCCGACAATATTTTGAGGACGTTTACGACATGATTAGTCATAAAATTGATGATGAATTAACATCCGGGCTGAAAAGTTAAAGCCACTTTATAAGCTAAAGAAAGCCATAATAATGATTTTTGATACGCGCAAACTTGCCAGCGAATTTATCGGCACCCTGTTTCTGGTTGCAACAGTTGTTGGATCGGGAATCATGGCCGAGTCACTTGCTGGGGGGAATGCGGCAGTAGCCTTACTCGGCAATACACTGGCCACAGCTGGCATACTTTATGTGCTTATAACTTGTTTAGGGCCGGTTTCAGGTGCCCATTTTAACCCGGCGGTCAGTTTTGTATTCTGCCTTAAAGGAGAACTCGTCCCAGCGCATTGCGTTCAATATATTATTTTTCAGTGCCTCGGGGCGATGGCGGGGGTCATGCTAGCCCATGCCATGTTCGATCAAAGCCTGATACAGGCCGGTGTCAACATTCGTTTTGGCAGCAATATATGGCTCTCAGAGGGTGTCGCGACTTTCGGCCTTGTCGCAACGATACTAACAGGTCTTCGTCATAAACCTGAAAGTGTCGCCAGTCTGGTCAGCCTTTATATCACGGCGGGTTACTGGTTCACTTCATCTACGAGTTTTGCTAATCCGGCGGTAACATTGGGCCGAAGCTTTACGAATAGCTTTTCAGGCATAAGACTTTCCGACATGCCTTTTTTTGTGATTGCTCAGTTTTTAGGCGCAGCACTCGCTTATTATCTGGTGAGAGAATTATTGTCGAAAAAACACTCTCAATAAGCGCTCTTATTTAACTTTGGATTTGTCACAAATCTGTAACTGAATCCCATTACGTTATAGGCATGGTTGATTCGCATTTGTCTTTTATTGGTAATGATCAAGTTGGACCGACTAAGTATCGTACAATTTGGATCTCAGATATTCACCTCGGCACTGCAGGATGCAAAGCTCCTAGCCTGCTGGATTTTCTCAAACACACTGAAGCCGACACAATTTATCTTGTCGGCGATATTATTGATGGCTGGCGACTTAAAAAGAAATTTTTCTGGCCGCAAAGCCATAATGATGTGATTCAAAAAATTCTCAGGAAAGCCCGTAAAGGCACACGGGTTGTTTATGTGCCTGGTAATCATGATGAAGGCGCGCGCCAGTTTGTGGATATGAAATTTGGCGACATCGAAATTCTTGATGAGGCTTTTCACGAAACTGTAGACGGCAAGCGTCTCTGGGTTGTTCATGGCGACAAGTTTGATGGCATTATGCAACATGCACGCTGGGTCGCTCATATAGGTGATTTTGCATATACGACGCTTTTGGTCATTAATAACCACCTCAATGCCATAAGGCGATTGTTTAAGCTTCCATATTGGTCGCTGTCACAATATCTCAAGCATAAAGTTAAAGGTGCCGTTTCATTTATTAGTACCTATGAAAAAGTAATGGTCACGCAAACTAAACGTAAAGGGTGCGATGGTGTTGTGTGTGGTCATATTCACAAGGCGGAAATACGAGACATTGATGGCATTCTTTATGCCAATGATGGTGACTGGGTGGAGTCCCTGTCGGCTCTTGTTGAGCATGATGATGGTCGTCTAGAAATTATCTATTGGGATCACCTTGTAGATAGTTTGTCTGATGATGAAGATGTGCCCGAAACAGCACTGGCCAGTTAAGTATGAAAATTCTAATAATCACCGACGCTTGGTTCCCTCAGGTAAATGGCGTTGTTCGCACATTGTTTAAAACCCGCGAGTGCCTCATTGCCGCCGGACATGAGGTAAACATGGTCACACCGGAACCTTTTTTTTCCGTTCCTTTGCCAAGTTATCCTGAAATACGAATTGCCCCTTTTGCAAATTCTGCCGTGCGTCAAAAAATTAAGGAATATGCGCCAGATGCGCTTCATATCGCAACAGAGGGACCGCTCGGCCTTGCTGCCCGTCGCTATGCAGTCAAAATAGATATGCCTTTCACAACCGCCTATCACACGAGGTTTCCAGAATATGTTAAAGCCCGAACAGGCATCCCGTTAAGTGTCAGCTATGCATTTTTGCGTTGGTTTCATAAAAAATCAGAAAGAGTCATGGTGCCAACACCAGCGGTAGTCGAAGCCCTAAAGGATTGGCATATTGGCAATCCTGTTTTATGGCCACGCGGCGTAGATTTAGATCTTTTCAGTCCCGGCAAAGCTTCATTTCCAAGCAAAAGCAACCCTGTATTCCTCTCTGTTGGCAGAGTTGCCGTAGAAAAAAATTTAGACGCTTTTCTTTCACTTGATTTGAAGGGTGAAAAATGGGTCGTCGGTGATGGCCCGGATTTGCAACCTCTCAAGAAAAAATACCCAAATGTGACGTTTTTTGGCATGAAATCAATGGAAGAACTGCCTGATTACTACAGATCTGCCGATGTTTTTGTATTTCCCAGTAAAACCGACACATTTGGGCTCGTCATGCTCGAGGCAATGGGCTGCGGATTACCCGTTGCCGCATATCCGGTAGATGGCCCGATTGATGTGTTAGGAAACACCAAATCTGCGGTCATGGACAGTGATTTAAAAAAAGCCTGTGAGTCAGCTTTACATATTTCCAAAAAATCAGCTCGGAAATATGCCGAAAACTTCAGTTGGCAGACAGCGACAGAGATTTTTGCTTCACATCTTGTAACCCGCAAGAAAAATCAAACTGAAACCGACCAAGAGAAAAGTCGTGAAAACTTATTAGATTTCAAAGTATCCGCCAAAGTATAATGACGCCAGAAAAGGCTTAAACTCGCTTGACTTGGCAAGGTGGAAATGTATATTGCGCATCTAATTGTGCGGTTATGCATCGCGCAGTGTTTCTGCCTATCTAAGGGTTAATTTTATGGTGGGCAGCCTATTTAAGGATGAAGATAATGTATGCCGTAATACGGTCCGGTGGAAAACAATACCGGGTAGCTAAAGACGATGTTTTGGAACTGGAACGCCTGGATGGTGAAACTGGGGACAAAATCAAGCTGGATGAAGTTCTGATGATTGGCGAAGCCGGTAAATCTCCTACAATCGGAGATCCACTCGTGAGCGGCGCCAGCGTCACACTTGAAGTCCTCGACCAGGTTCGTGGTGACAAAATTGATGTGATTAAATTCAAACGTCGTAAGAACTACCATCGTCAACTCGGTCACAAACAGCAACTCACAAAGGTTAAGATTTCAGCAATTAGCAAATCAGCGAGCAAAGCAAAAGCTGCTGCAGAGACTCCTGCTGAAACCGCAACTGACACACAAGCTGATAAGGAGTAACTGATATGGCTACTAAAAAAGCTGGTGGTTCATCCCGTAACGGCCGCGATAGTGCCGGCCGACGCCTCGGCGTCAAAAAATTCGGTGGGGAGCATGTTATTCCCGGCAATATCATTATCCGTCAGCGCGGCACAAAATGGCATCCCGGTGACAATGTTGGCATCGGTAAAGACCACACAATTTTTGCCCTGACTGAGGGTAAGGTCAGTTTCTCCAAATCAACCGGAGACCGGACCTATGTGTCTGTTGACACAGCACCGGAGAGCCCTGCGGAATAAAGTGGCGCGGCTATACGACCTAAGTGTTTTAAAGGGAGATCGCCGTATCTCCCTTTTTTATTTTCTGGACAAAACTGTATAATAAATTGTTATGAAATTTCTTGATCAAGCCAAAGTATTTATTCGGTCCGGTGACGGCGGCGCAGGGTGCATTAGTTTCCGGCGCGAAAAGTATGTCGAATTTGGCGGCCCTGACGGCGGCGATGGCGGCTGTGGCGGAAATGTCATTGTCAGATGTGTAGATGGCCTGAACACATTGATTGACTATAGATATCAGCAACATTTCAAAGCAGGCACCGGCACCCATGGTATGGGCAAAAACCGCACCGGCGCAGATGGTCCCGATAAAATTTTGAAAGTACCGGTCGGAACACAGATTTTTGCAGAGGATGGAAAAACACTTATTGGCGATTTAACCGAAATAGGCGACGAGATTGTTCTGGCTAAAGGTGGTAATGGCGGTTTTGGCAATGCGCGCTTTAAGGGGCCGGTTAATCAATCCCCCCGTCATGCAAATCCCGGACTAGCCGGACGGGAAGCTTGGATATGGTTGCGTATGAAACTCATCGCCGATGCCGGGCTAGTTGGGCTGCCTAATGCTGGTAAGTCAACTTTTTTGGCCTCAGTCAGCCGCGCCAAACCAAAAATTGCCGATTATCCCTTTACAACCCTTCATCCGAATCTCGGTGTTGTCGCAGTAAAGGGAAATGAATTTGTCATTGCGGATATCCCCGGCCTAATTGAAGGTGCGAGCGAAGGCGCCGGCTTGGGGCATAGATTTCTCGGTCATGTCGAGAGATGCGAGATACTTTTGCATCTGGTCGATGCATCACAAGATGATGTCGTCGGGGACTGGAAAACAATTCGAGAGGAAATTGCTGCCTATGAGAATGGTTTGACGGATAAAAAAGAAATCCTAGCACTAAATAAATGTGATTTGATTGACTCTGAAATATTGAAGGAAAAGCAATCAGCACTTTCTAAATCCAGCGGCAAAGACGTAAAGTTAATTTCTGGAGCAACAGGCGATGGCGTTAAGCAAGTTCTGTCGGATATTCTAGAGCATGTTTCACAAAGAAACACCGCTATAGACCTTCAAAGTGGAAGCTGGCAACCTTAACGCTCATAATCAAGATGAATACAGAGACACAACATAAGACAGCCATGACGCTGACACAGGCCAAGAGACTGATTGTAAAAGTTGGCTCCTCATTGCTCATGCAGGGCAAAGACGGGACGCTTAACACGGCTTGGATGGCAACACTTGGCGAGGATCTCGCCGCCGCACGAGCGCGTGGACAAGACGTTATTCTTGTATCTTCAGGTGCCATTGCGCTGGGGCGTGGATGCCTTGGTCTCTCGGATGCACCTTTATCTTTGGAACAAAGTCAGGCAGCCGCAGCCGCAGGACAAATTTCTTTGGCGCATGCTTGGCAAGAAGCGCTGACTCCGCAAGGTATAACGATTGCACAGATACTCCTCACACTCGAAGATACCGAACAAAGACGCCGATATCTAAATGCCAGAAGCACACTCAATGCTTTGCTGGATTTAGGAGCTGTACCTGTAATCAATGAAAATGATACTGTCGCAACACAAGAAATTCGTTATGGCGATAATGATCGGTTGGCGGCGCGTGTGACAAGTATGGTCTCGGGGGATTGTCTGGTCTTGCTATCCGATATTGACGGTCTCTATAGCGATGCTGACCGCATTGGTGATGCAGAGGCACATATTGCGGAAATACCTGACATTACACAGAATGTACTTGCTATGGCGGGTGAAAATGCCGGACATTTTGGAAGTGGCGGTATGAAAACCAAGCTGGAAGCAGCACGCATCGCAACCGATGCAGGTGCATCCATGATACTCGCCAGTGGGCGAAATACGAATCCCATACGCAATATTTTGGACGGGAATGGCAAAAGCACACTCTTCGGCACGAAAGCAAGCCCGCGTACAGCCCGAAAAGACTGGATTGCTGCCAGCCTTCAGCTTGGCGGGTATGTCCATATAGATGAAGGCGCGGTCAAGGCCTTGCAAGATGGGAAAAGTCTATTGCCGATTGGAATAAAAAGTATCTCAGGGGACTTTGAAAGAGGTGATTGTGTTGCCATACTAGGTCCTGATAAATCAGAGATTGCGCGTGGTCTGGTGGAACATTCATCAGAGTCAGCCTTAAATATTATCGGTAAGCAGACCGCTGAAATCGTTAATGAGATATCTTATGAAGGTCGGACCGAGATGGTACATAGAGACAATCTGGTAATGACGCAAAATCGAGGAGGCAAGAATGACGCTTAACACTTCACTTGAAGAAACAATGAATGCCATGGGCGCACAAGCCGCCATAGCGGCGCGTGAACTGGGTAGAGCCACCACCGAGCAAAAAAATAAGGCCCTCATTGCAGCCGCACAGAATTTACGAGGCCAAACTGAAGAACTCCTGACTGCCAACAGGCTGGATATGGATATTGCCAAGGAAGCAGGTCTTAATAATGCCCGTCTGGACCGAATTGCTCTAGATGCAGGGCGTGTTGAAGGTATCGCTAAGGCATTGGAAGATGTTGCAGCCCTGCCCGACCCTGTAGGCGATGTGATGGCACGCTGGGATCGTCCAAACGGGCTCGATATTTCTCGCATACGTGTGCCGTTGGGGGTAATCGGGGTGATTTACGAAAGCCGCCCGAATGTGACCGCTGACGCTGCCGCACTGTGCCTGAAGTCGGGCAATGCAGTTATTCTGCGCGGCAGTTCTGAAATTCAAAACTCAGCAAAAGCTGTTGCGGCCTGTTTTGATGCCGCGCTTGAGGGTGTCGGCTTACCCAAGACATGCGTCCAGCTCGTTCCCACCCCTGATAGAGAAGCCGTTGGCATGATGCTGGCAGGTCTTGAGGGGACGATTGATGTGATTGTTCCACGCGGCGGTAAAAGCCTTGTAGAACGGGTTCAAAATGATGCCCGTGTTCCTGTCTTCTCTCATCTTGATGGCATTTGTCATACCTATATTCATGCCTCCGCTGATCTTGAAATGGCAAAAGACATCACGTTAAATGCTAAATTGCGTCGTACAGGTATTTGCGGAGCTACTGAGACCTTGCTCGTCGACCGCCAATGCGCCGATACGCACTTAAAGCCACTGGTTGAAGCCTTGCTGGATGAAGGTTGCGAAGTACGCGGTGATGAAAATGTTGCCTCCGTGGATAAGCGCGTTGTTATGGCTACGGCGCAGGATTGGGATACAGAATATCTCGACAGTATTATTTCCGTCAAACTCATCGAAGGGGTGGAAGACGCCATTTCCCATATTGCGGCGCATGGCTCTGGGCACACAGAAGCAATCATTTCAGAAGATGCATCTGCCGCTGAAGCCTATCTTAATGGCGTTGACAGCGCGATTGTCATGCACAACGCCTCAACTCAATTTGCTGATGGTGGTGAATTTGGCATGGGTGCAGAAATTGGTATCGCTACGGGACGCTTTCATGCGCGAGGCCCTGTTGGGTTAGAACAACTGACAACGTTCAAATATCAGGTGCGGGGCAGCGGGCAAACACGCCCCAGATAGAAATGTTCAGCAGGCGCAAACTATTTTCACCCGGCATGACAGTCGGTCTGTTCGGGGGAAGTTTTGACCCGCCGCATAAGGGGCATTCTCTGGTAAGTGCTAAACTACAGACAGCGCTCGGCCTTGATATGGTTTGGTGGTTGGTTGCACCGCAAAACCCCCTCAAAAGAGCCAGCCCTGAAGCAATGGAAAAACGCCTGAAAGCCTGTCAGGATTTGGTTGGCCCCTCAAATAACCGCGTTTACATCTCTGATGAAGAAACTCACCTAGGCACGCGTAATACGGTAGATACCATCAGAAAACTGAAGCAACTTTACCCGCAGGTCAGGTTTATTTGGCTTATGGGCGCCGATAATATGGCGTCACTTCATCGCTGGAAAGATTGGCAGGTCTTGATGCATGATGTTCCTATGGCGATTTATCCGCGCCCGGGATATGTTGTCAAAGCAGGACTCAGCCCTGCGGCAAAGCAATTTGGGGATTATCGCATCGCCGCCGACCAAGCTACAAACCTCAAAAATATTGATGCGCCTGCATGGGTGATGCTCACCGGTAAGATGGATGACATCTCTTCAACTACTCTTAGAAATAATTCTTCTTAAATTATTGAAAAATTCCGAATATTGAGGCTAAATAAAATTTTGCTTTTAACGAAAGCCCATATAAAACATAAGGATGAAACGTTTGTTGCCTGACGACGAGTCCAGTCTCATCCACAATATACTTAAGAGCCTTGATGACGACCAGGCTCAAGAGATTCTAACCATAGACCTTCGCGGAAAAACGGCTTTTGCTGACTATATGGTGGTGGCTTCAGGCCGCTCCCAACGTCATGTGGGTGCTGTTGCCGATCATCTCCTGAGAAGTTTGAAAAGCCGTGGCCTGAAGAATATTCAGGTTGAAGGGCTGCCGAATTGCGACTGGGTGTTGGTTGATGCAGGGGATGTTGTGGTTCATATTTTCAGACCTGAAGTCAGAGATTTCTACAATCTGGAAAAAATGTGGGATGTAGATATTCCCAATGAGTCAGCCGTTACCTGAGTAAATGCGCCTCATTATAAGTGCCATTGGCCTACTCAAGAAAGGCCCCGAGTCGGACCTGGTTGCTGATTATCTCAAAAGATTGCGCGGGCCAGCCAAGCAAATCGGCATTTCGCAAGTAGAAATACTCGAATCCAAAGAACGCTCCGCTAACAGTGGCGGGGGTGTAAATAGAAAAAACCTGGAAGCCGAACTTCTTGTCTCACAATTGCCTAATGACAGAAAAGTCATTGCCCTTGATGAACATGGCAGGCATGTAACCAGCCGCGAACTGTCAAATTTAGTCCAACACAACCTCGATCAAGGTGTACAAAACCTTTGTTTTGTTATTGGTGGTGCTGACGGTTTGTCCGAAACTGTACTAGAATTGGCAGAGGATAAAATATGCCTTGGTAAAATGACATGGCCGCATCAACTTGTTCGTGTCATGTTGGTTGAGCAGTTGTGGCGGAGCGTATCAATTCTGACCAATCACCCCTATCACAGGGATTAAAATCCCTTTGGAGCCTGTTTTGAAATCAAACGTGATTGCAGTATTTCTTTTATTCGGCTTATGCGGTGCCTTTACTTTGACGGATGGGACGCTGCATCAAGCTGTTGCTCAGACAAAGGAAAAACGCCAATTAAAAAATCTCGAAAAAGAAATAAGAGCGCGCGATGAAAAAAGAGTTGAACTGGAAAAACAGGCAGAGCAGATTGCGACGCAACGCCGCAAACTTCAGTTAAATATGATTTTCATTGCCGAGCAGATCCGGGCTAATGAACAAAGACAAATCAAGATTAATAAAAAGCTGGACGCACTTTTAACCACACAATCTGATTTGCTTGCCGCTCTAAATAAAGATCGCGTTAATCTTTCTCAGTCTCTAGCTGCTCTGCAACGCTTTGAGAAATCCTCCCCGCCTGCACTCGCAGTCAGGCCTGATGACGCCCTTGAGGGTATTCGCGGCGCACTCGCAATGGCAGGTATAGTGCCAAGCCTTAAACAAAAAGTAGATGAAATCCACGCTAGGCTTGATGAACTGTCTGCCATTCGTCGCCAGATTGTTAAACGCCAGCAAGAGTTAGACGATGCTCTGGCAAAAGCCGAGAGTGATCGCGCAAAACTCGATTCACTCGTGGCAGAAAAGCAACAAGCTGAAGCTGTACGTCGTCAGGAAGCGGCAAACGAGCAAGCAGCAATCAAACAACTCGCTGCCAAGGCTAAAAACCTAAAAGATCTTGTCACTAAACTGGAGAAACGCCGCGCAAAACAGCATAATCAGATTAAAGGTTTCTCCCGTACCAGAGGGAAGCTTCCCCTGCCAGTTTCCGGGAAATTACTTTCAAGACCTGAGACCATCCGCAAAAACACTGAAACAGGGCGTGAGGGCGCATATATAGTGACCCGCGCTCAAACACTTGTAACCGCTCCTTATGATGCGCAGGTACTCTATGCAGGTCCTTTCCGTGATTATGGGAATATGCTTATTCTTGGAGTCGGCAAAAATTATCATTTGCTGTTTGCCGGTCTGAGCGCAATTTCTGTGGATGTCGGTCAAGTCATTCTAGTCGGGGAACCTGTCGGGCAAATTATCCCGGAACCCCTTACAAATACGCCAAAAACGCTATATATAGAAATAAGGTATAAAGGTCAGCCTCAAGATGCGCTTTCATGGTATAGATAAACATGAAATCAAGTGGCTTCAGTTGGTTGGTTTAGACGAAAATAGGTCACATAAGATAGATATGAAACGCGCTTCCTCTTTAGCCACTTTTACAATTTTACTTACATTCCTGTTCATGCCAATTCTCTCTGTTAAGGCCATGGCAGAGGATGCTCAATCAGCGCCCACCGCCAAATCTGAGTCAGAAAATCTATATGAACAACTAAAAATATTTGGCGGTGTTCTTGAGAAGGTTCAGCGCGAATATGTGGATGAGCCAGAGAATCGCGAGTTAATTGAAGCTGCGATGGTTGGCATGTTGCAATCGCTTGATCCGCACTCCGCCTATATGCCGCCGAAAAACTTTGAGGATATGAAGGTTCAAACCAAAGGTGAATTTGGTGGGCTAGGCATTGAAGTCACCATGGAAAGAGGTTTGGTGAAAGTTGTTGCCCCAATTGCTGACACGCCGGCAGAACGGGCAGGTATTCTTACAAATGACCTCATCGCCCGTCTGGACGGAGAGGATGTTCTTGGCCTCACACTATCAGACGCCGTTGATATTATGCGCGGCAAAATTGGAACCAAGATTACCTTAACGGTCTTGCGCGAAGGCGAAGAAGATCCACTCGAAATTGATATTATTCGCGATATCATCGAAATTAAGGCTGTACGTTATCGTGCTGAAGGACCAGACGGTCAGATTGCTTATATTCGGTTAACAACATTTAACGAAAACACCACCAAAAACCTTCGTAAGGCCATGGCAGAGCTTTCAGCTTCTGCAGGTAAAGGAAAATTCGCAGGCTATATTCTTGATTTACGAAATAACCCCGGTGGCTTATTGGGTGAAGCGGTAAAAGTTTCCGACAGCTTCCTGAGTCAGGGTGAGATTGTATCCACGCGCGCGCGCAAAACCGAAGACAATATACGTTTTAATGCGCGCCGGGGAGATATGTCCAAAGGGGCACCGGTTCTGGTTTTAATAAATGGCGGTTCAGCCTCTGCATCTGAAATTGTTGCTGGAGCTTTGCAGGATCATCATCGTGCCTTGGTTGTCGGCACACAGAGTTTTGGCAAGGGGTCTGTTCAGACTGTCATTCCACTTCCCAATGATGGGGCGTTAAGACTGACGACAGCGCGCTACTTTACGCCTTCAGGGCGTTCAATTCAGGCTTTAGGTGTGACACCTGATGTGATTATTGATCAGGAACTCCCCGAGGACATGAAACCCCGCCCCAGACGAAGCGAAGCGAGCTTAAGGGGGCACCTCAGTAGCAGTCCAGGAAATGATAAAGAAAATCTGGAGACAAAAACAGATAATGCTACAGATAATGCTGATGACGCAGCCGACGATAACGGCAACACTGACTCAGAAGAAAAAAGTGATGATAATTCAGACGACAAAACCAAAGAAAAAGGTAAATCTTTCGCATATGTTCCTCGCGAACTTGAAAAAGACATACAACTCCAAAAAGCCATTGAAATTATGCTGGCTATGGATGCCTCAAGACAACGTCTGCTAGAGAACTGATAAATGTCACAAGTGGATACCACCCTGCCTTACCGCCCCTGTGTCGGTATCGTACTGATTAATCGCGATGGGCTGGTCTGGTCAGGGCATCGCGTAATGGGTGATCTGCCACCAGATGCCCCGCGGTGGCAATTACCACAAGGTGGTATTGATGCAGGTGAAGTTCCCGAAACTGCCGCCAAACGCGAGCTGGCAGAAGAAACCGGTGTTACCAAAGCTCATGTAATTTATGAAATGCCAGGGTGGCTTACCTATGATTTGCCTCCAGAACTTATCGGCAAAGCATTAAAAGGCCGCTTTCGCGGTCAGCGACAAAAATGGTTTGCTATGCAATTTGAAGGCTCAGATGAAGATATTAATATCTTGGCAACTGAACATCAGGAATTTGACGATTGGACATGGCGACAGCTTGCCGAATGCCCCGACATGGTGGTGGATTTTAAGCGCGATATCTATTTAAGCATTGCAGCACAATTTGCCCCTTTTGTTGCATCCGGCAACAGACAGGTTTAAAAAGGCTTCATGCCTCATTCTACTTTACCAATTATAAATATCTCCCTTTCTAAAGGGGATCAGGATGCGCAGAAGAAAAAAATCGCGTCAGATATCGATAATGCAGCATGTCAATGCGGGTTTTTTTATCTCACTGGCTATCAAATTCCAGAACAACTTATTGCTGACTGTTTTAAGGCCGCCGAAGCGTTTTTTGACCTTCCCACCACTGAAAAAAATAAAATTACTATTGAAAAGTCTCCCTGTCACCGAGGGTGGTATGCTTTAGGCGGTGAAGTTCTCGATCCAGTTCATCAACGGGAAGGGGATATTAAAGAGGGTCTTAAAATCGGTAATGACCTGCCGCTAAACCACCCGCTGGTGACAAATGGCATTCCACTTCACGGCCCGAACCAATGGCCTCAGATAAATTTTGAGACAATGCCGACTATGGACTCAGTTTTATGGCAAAAAACAATGCTGACAACTTATGAATATTTTTGTCAAACCGGCCTCGAAGTGATGCAGTATTTCGCCATGGCGTTAAATCTTAAGACTGATTATTTTGATTACTGGCTTACCCGTCCGCAGTCCGAACCAATGGCAACCCTCAGCCCTATTCGCTACCCGGCGCTTGACCAGGCTGAGACTGCATTAAGCGCAGGCGCACATACGGATTTTGGATGTCTAACACTGCTCGCTCAAGATGATAATGAGGGATTGATAATCGCTATGCCGGACGGAACATGGTTAAGTGTCCCTCCAATTGAAAACACACTTATCGTCAATATTGGGGACATGCTGGCGTTTTGGTCCGGGGGTAAATACCGCTCGACTCTTCACAAAGTGAGCAACCGGAGCGGCCGAACACGGCATAGTTTAGCCTTTTTTTACGACCCTGCTTATAATACACCTTTAGTTAATTTAAGGAATGATCTCGCAGAACAAAATGAAAAAGGCGGTGTGGTCCAAACCGCTTTAGATCATCTGTTAGAAAAAATCGGGGATAGCTTTAGCTACCAACAAAAATAGGCAGCTCTAAAATGAAAAAATTCACCTTACTTATATCTTGTATTGACCGACCGGGTATTGTCGCCACTGTAAGCTCCTTTCTTTATGAAACCGGTCTGAATATTCTTGAAAGCAATCAATTTGGGGATCTCAAAACCGGACGCTTCTTCATGCGCGTCGCTTTTACGACAGCAGACCCCGCAGACGACGTTAAAAAGAAGGAACTACAGGATAAATTTAAAGACATTTCTGAAAAATTTGAGATGGACTGGCAGTTATTTGATATGAACCTCAACACGCCAGCAATAATAATGGTCTCAAAATTCGATCATTGTCTTGTTGATTTGCTATATCGCTGCCGCATCGGCACATTAAACATGGATATTGCTGCTGTTATATCCAATCACGATACTGCCCGTGAACTTGTTGACCGCGAGGGCATTCCCTTCCACCATATTCCTGTTACCGCCGACACCAAACAGGATGCTGAGACGCAAATCAGAAAAATCATTTCCGAGACTAGTGCTGAATTAGTAATTCTTGCCAGATATATGCAAATTCTTTCATCGGATATGACAAATAGCTATCCCGGAAAGATAATTAATATCCATCATTCATTCCTGCCGAGCTTTAAAGGAGCTGAGCCATATAGTCAGGCCTATCATCGCGGCGTCAAAATGATTGGCGCAACCGCACATTATGTAACCCCAAATCTTGATGAAGGGCCAATTATCGCGCAACAGGTTGTTCCGGTCAGGCATGATATGTCTGTTGAAGATATGATTGGTGCAGGTCAAGAGATTGAGCAAAGCGTTATGGCAAAGGCCATACGCGCTCACACCGAACATCGTATTCTATTGAATGAAGGTAAAACCGTCGTTTTTGATTAGAATGAAGTTCGCAAAGAACCTTAGATTTATTGGATTTCTTCTAGAACTCTCAAGATGCTCTCGGCTTCAGCTTTTTTCTGTTCATCAGTTTCAGCCTCAACACGGCTCCTCGCCTCAGTAACCGCATCTTGCAGGGCATCTTTATCATCGCCATCCACAGCAAGAGCTTGCTCGGCTAAAATGGTTAAACCGTCCGGGGTCACATCAGCGAAACCACCTTGAACAAAATAACGCGTGGTCGTTCCGCCGTCTTCGACAAGTACAATGCCAGGACGCAACACCGACATCATCGGGCTGTGATTGGCAAGCACTCCAAAATCACCTTCACTTCCCGGAACGGTGACAACGTCAACCTCTGCGGAAAATAAATGCTTCTCTGGAGACACCATATCGAATGTAAGACGTTCGCTCATAATGCTTATGCAGCCTCTGCAGCAAGTTTTTCAGCCTTAGCAATTGCTTCATCAATTGTGCCGACCATGTAGAACGCTGACTCCGGCAGGTGGTCATAATCACCAGCACACAGACCTTTAAAGCCTTTGATAGTCTCAACAAGATCAACCAGCACACCCGGCGATCCAGTAAAGATTTCAGCAACATGGAAAGGTTGTGACAAAAAGCGCTCAATTTTACGCGCACGTGACACAACTTGCTTATCCTCTTCAGAAAGCTCATCCATACCCAAAATAGCAATAATGTCCTGAAGAGCTTTGTAACGCTGCAAAATTTCCTGAACCTCACGGGCAACACCGTAATGTTCATCACCGACAATACGCGGCTCCATAATTCTTGAAGTTGAGTCCAACGGATCCACAGCCGGATAAATACCTTTTTCAGCAATGGAACGGGACAAAACAGTTGTCGCATCCAAGTGAGCAAAAGATGTTGCTGGTGCAGGGTCAGTCAAGTCATCCGCAGGCACGTAAATCGCCTGAACGGAGGTGATAGACCCCTTGGTTGTTGTCGTAATACGCTCCTGCATAGCACCCATATCCGTCGCCAGTGTAGGTTGATAACCCACAGCAGATGGAATACGGCCCAGCAGGGCAGACACTTCAGAGCCGGCCTGCGTAAAGCGGAAAATATTATCAACAAAGAATAGAACGTCTTGACCTTCGTCACGGAAATGTTCTGCTACTGTCAAACCTGTTAGCGCAACACGGGCACGGGCACCTGGAGGCTCATTCATTTGACCATAAACCAGCGCACATTTTGAACCTTCGCCGCCCTTTTCAACATTCACGCCGGATTCAATCATTTCCCAGTAAAGGTCGTTACCCTCACGGGTACGTTCACCAACACCGGCGAAAACAGAATAACCACCATGCGCTTTCGCAACATTGTTAATCAGTTCCATAATCAAAACGGTCTTGCCAACACCCGCACCACCGAATAAGCCAATTTTACCACCCTTGGCATAAGGCGCGAGCAGGTCAACAACCTTAATACCGGTCACAAGCATTTCAGACTCTGTGGACTGCTCAATGAATTCCGGGGCTTCTTGGTGAATGGCACGTGTTTGTTCTGAATTGATATATCCAGCTTCATCAACTGGTTCGCCGATAACATTCATAATGCGACCCAAAGTGTTTGCACCGACTGGCACCATAATTGGATTGCCCGTATCCAAAACTTCCTGACCGCGCACAAGACCTTCAGTCGAGTCCATGGCGATAGTTCTCACAGTGCGCTCACCAAGATGCTGAGCAACTTCAAGGACAAGCCTTGTATCGCCGATTTTTGTTTCAAGACTGTTCAGAATTTCAGGCAGAGCCGCATCAAATCTGACGTCCACAACCGCGCCGATTACCTGGGTTACTTTGCCTGCAGCTTGTGTATCATTTGCCATTTTGTTCATCCTCAGATGGTTTCGTTAAGTTGGTTCAGTTAGGAGCAACTATAGGGCTTCTGCTCCAGATATAATTTCAATCAATTCCTTGGTGATTTGTGCCTGTCTTGACCTGTTATAGGTAATCGTCAGGCTGTCAATCATTTCGCCAGCATTACGTGTAGCGTTATCCATGGCGCTCATCCGCGCACCTTGTTCACTCGCAGCATTTTCAAGCAGTGCCCGCAAAATCTGGATAGAAATATTGCGCGGTAGAAGTGCATCCAGAATTTCAGTCTCTTCAGGCTCGTAATCATAAGCCGCTCCGCCCAAATCAAGCGTGGAGTCTTCATCGAGATGAGCAGGGATAATCTGCAATTCTTTAGGGTTTTGCGTGATAACATTCACAAATTCAGAATAGTAAAGCGAACATACGTCAAAAGCTTCAGTTTCAAAAAGCTCCAAAATTTGCGTTGCGACTTCTTGAGCCTGTTCAAAACCAACAGATTTAAGTCCTTGATAAGTAACTGTTTCGAGCATGTCGTCTTCAAAATCACGCTTAAGCAAATCACCGCCCTTACGACCGACACACAAAATCTTAACAGTTTTTCCTTCAGCTTTAAGGGCTAAGGCGCGCTCTTTCGCCAATTTTGAAATTGAAGCGTTAAACCCGCCGCATAAACCACGTTCAGCCGTAGCGACAATCAATAAATGCGTGTCTTCTTTACCTGTACCCGAGAGAAGCGCAGGTGCTCCATCCTGACTGGCAACACCGGCAGCAAGATTGGCAAGCACGAGGCTCATACGCTCGGCGTAAGGACGAGCTGCCTCAGCAGCCTCTTGGGCACGGCGAAGCTTGGAAGCCGCAACCATTTGCATGGCACGGGTGATTTTTTGCGTTGCCTTAACGCTTGAAATCCTATTCCGAAGTTCTTTTAAAGACGCCATCTGCTCTTCTTTTTCCTAAAATTGTTCAATCAGGCAGCAAACTTAGCCGCGAAACCTTCAATGACAGATTTAAGCTTAGCCTCTGTATCATTAGAGAGAGCTTTTTCAGTCCGAATGGTTGAGAGCATGTCGCTTTCTTTTGTATGAACATGCGAAAGCAATTCTTGCTCAAAACGTCCGACGGAGGCGACAGGCAAATCATCCAGATAGCCATTCACACCCGCATAAATCACGACAACTTGTTCTTCAGCTTGAAGTGGCGAGAACTGACCTTGTTTAAGCAATTCTGTCAGTTTTGCACCACGATTAAGCAAGCGTTGTGTCGCCGCATCAAGATCGGAGCCGAACTGAGCAAAAGCTGCCATTTCACGATATTGCGCCAACTCACCCTTAATCTTACCCGCGACCTGTTTCATAGCTTTAATCTGCGCCGCAGACCCCACACGCGAAACAGAAAGACCAACATTCACCGCAGGGCGAATACCTTGATAAAACAGATCTGTTTCAAGGAAAATCTGACCATCTGTAATTGAAATAACATTGGTTGGGATATATGCGGAAACGTCATTAGCCTGGGTTTCAATAATCGGCAACGCCGTCATGGAACCTGAGCCAAATTCATCATTCATTTTCGCGGCACGCTCGAGAAGACGGGAGTGCAGGAAGAAAACATCACCTGGATAGGCCTCACGCCCTGGTGGACGACGAAGCAACAGGGACATTTGTCTGTAGGCAACAGCCTGTTTTGACAAATCATCATAGGTAATCATGGCGTGCATGCCATTATCCCTGAAATATTCAGCCATGGTGCAACCCGCAAACGGTGCAAGATATTGTAGCGGTGCAGCTTCTGAGGCCGTCGCAGCAACAACAATTGAATATTTTAGGGCATCATTTTCTTCGAGCGTCTTCACAATTTGGGCAACTGTCGAACGCTTTTGACCAATAGCGACATAAACGCAGTAAAGCTTAGCACTTTCATCATCGCCTTCATTAACAGCGCGCTGATTCAAAATCGCATCAATAGCAATGGCCGTCTTACCTGTTTGGCGATCACCAATAATCAATTCGCGTTGACCGCGACCGATTGGAATAAGTGCATCAACAGCTTTAAGACCTGTCTGCATTGGCTCATGGACAGATTTACGCGGGATAATACCCGGCGCCTTAACATCCACTTTGCGGTTTTCAGGGGCGTTAATTGGTCCTTTACCATCAAGCGGATTGCCCAGCGGATCAACCACACGACCAAGAAGCTCTTTACCAACTGGCACGGACACAATATCGCCCGTCCGTTTCACGGTATCACCCTCGCGAATATCGCGGTCAGAACCAAAAATCACGACACCGACATTATCTTCTTCAAGGTTAAGTGCCATGCCACGAATTCCACCGGGGAATTCTACCATCTCACCAGCCTGAACATTATCCAGACCATAAATTCTTGCAATACCATCACCGACAGATAGAACCTGTCCGATTTCAGAAACCTCAGACTTACTGTCGAAGTCCTTAATTTGCTGTTTTAGGATGGAAGTTATTTCGGATGCTTTAATGTCCATTACCCCGCCTCATTCATGGCTTGTTTCAATGTAAAAAGTTTAGTTCGTAGAGAGTCATCAATCATTCGACTACCGACACGCACAATCATACCTGCAAGTAATGTCTGATCGACTTCAGAAATGACACTAATGTCCTGCCCGAATTTATTTTTAAGCTGCTGTTTTAATTCATTTTCATGCTGCTCTGAAAGCTTGCTCGCAGTCGTCACATGAGCAGTCATTTCACCACGCGCTCTAGCTTCCAATGCTTTGAAAGCTCTGCAAATATCTTGTAACAGAAAAGCCCGTCGATTTTTTACAACCAGCACAGAGAAATTTGCCACAGTCTGACCAATAGATGCTTTCGAAAAAATTTCGACCAGCGCATTTTCTTTATCTTCAACAGAAATTACGGGGCTTACGAGCATGTCACCGAAGCTTTCATCAACTCCAAAAAGTCCGGAGAGAACATCCATTGAATTGTTGATATCCGTCTGGTCAGCGTCGGGAGCTTCCTGCATAAGTTCAAAAAGCGCGGAGGCGTAGCGACCGGAAAGACCCGAGACGGAACCTACAAAATCTGGTTTGGATGACTCAACACTGGATGAACTCATATCAGAAACCATATCAGAACCAATGATGTACCTTTGTGCGCTGACTGCCGTTTTTGCTAAAAAATAGATGAGCAATTATGAGCAGGAATGACATTAATATTTCGAGTGAGGTAGCACAGCATGAGCCTGCTTGCAATAGACGATAAAGGCGTTTTGACACAGCTTTTGGGGATTAATTTATGTTGACTGTCAGTAGTTTAGAATAGGGTTTATAAAAAATTATACGGGTCAATATCTATCGCCACTCGAATCTGACTTGGTGTTTTTGTCTTAGCCAACCAAGAGGCAATAAATTGCTGTATTTTCGCCTGTTTTCCAGCTTTTATGAGGAATCTGAGCCGATATCGGTTACGGATACGTGCAATGGGTGCGGGTGCAGGGCCGAGAACACGCACATCATCCGAAGCAGGTATCAACGCCGCCAAATCTCTTGAAAAATTATTCAATGCGGCGATATCCGGACCGGACAGCACAAGTCCTGCCAAACGCCCAAAAGGGGGCATCTCGGACTGTGCGCGCATTTCGGCCTCGCGCTCAAGAAATATATCCCGTTCCCCGGCAATTAAAGCCTTTAAAACCGGATGGTCGGGCATATAGCTTTGCAACATCGCAGTGCCTTTTGATGCCTCTCGTCCTGCTCTGCCGGACACCTGTAGCAATGTCTGATATGTTCGCTCCGCCGCTCGCAAATCCCCATTACCAAGCCCTAAATCTGCATCAACAACCCCTGCAAAACCCAATTCAGGAAAGTGATGACCTTTGGCGATAATCTGAGTGCCAATAATAATATCTATCGCGCCACTTTGAATAAGGCTCAGCTGACTTTGAAGTTCTCCGGTCTGTCCAATCATATCGGAAGACAAAACAGCGGCCTTTTTATCAGGAAACACATGTCCAACCTCTTCCAGTACACGCTCCACGCCTGGACCACAGGCCGTCAAACAGTCAACTTCTCCACATTCTTCGCATTTATCGGGCACATTGCGTACACTCCCGCATTGATGGCAGGCCATGATGTTTTTGCTCCGATGTTCAACCAGCCATGCATCACAATCCGAACAAGCATAACGATGCCCACAATTTCGGCATAAGGTAAGCGGGGCATATCCCCTGCGGTTGAGAAAGAGCAAGGTCTGTTTTCCGCGGTCAAGCGCGTCTTGCATGGACGACACCATTGCCGGAGACAACCATTGCCCACGCGCTGGTGGGTCTATCCGCATATCAATCATAGATAAATCCGGCATACCTGCTGAACCATGGCGGCTTGGGAGTTTGACAAGATGATACCTTCCATCCCGCGCATTGACATAGCTTTCCAATGACGGCGTTGCAGATGAAAGAATAACTGTCGCATCAGCCAAACGCCCACGCACCACCGCCATATCCCTGGCATTATAAATTACCCCTTCTTCCTGCTTGAATCCGGGGTCGTGCTCCTCATCCACGACAATCACACCCAGATCTTGCCACGGCAAAAACAACCCTGAACGCGCGGCAACCATTACCTTGACCTTACCCTCCGCAACGGTCCGCCATGTCCGCCGACGTTCCGACGCCGTCAGTCCCGAATGCCATAAAGCAGGAGGACAACCAAAACGGTCTTCAAACCTTGCTAATAGTTGCTCTGTGAGGGCAATCTCCGGCAAAAGAACAAGGGCAGACTTTCCATTGGTTAGCGCCGCCGCGATAACTTCAAAAAAGACTTCCGTTTTGCCGGATCCCGTTACGCCATCGAGCAAATGGCATTGAAAGCCTCTTGTCTCGATATTATCCGTCAACATATTCACGGCTTCGTGTTGCTCATTTGAAAATTGCACACGGCTATAGGTTGGGTCAGGCACATCAAATAACGTTCCGGCCGGGAGTTCAGACTTTATCAGGGCGCCTTCTTTTTCCAAGGATGTCAGCGTAGAAATCGATACCGATGCAGCCTCGGTCAAATCTCCGGTTCGCATCGTCTTGCCGGGTAAGAGCGCAGCAAAGACCCTTTCTCGGG
Source organism: PS1 clade bacterium (assembly GCA_003331985.1). Lineage (GTDB taxonomy): Bacteria > Pseudomonadota > Alphaproteobacteria > RS24 > RS24 > Micropelagius. The sequence goes on from QOQK01000001.1 coordinate 120,659, forward strand.
CATCAGTCATCCGCGACGGGCGTTTATCGGAAACCTGCCAGCCGGTCACAGGCTTTTCAGGAGAAAGGGCGTCCGGCACACTTAACACCAATTTGAGAACCGCCCCTTGTGGGCTCATCACATAAGACGATACCCAATCCACAAATTTTCGATTTTCCTCAGATAGTGGCGGGATATCATAAAACTGCTCAACGGATTTAAGCTTGTCTTTAGGCGGGTCATTTTCTTGCCAGGGGCGCAGTTTTTCCCATATCACCCCGTAAAGTTTTTTTCTGCCGAAAGGAACAAGCACAAATTGTCCAGGCACAAGTTCGGCATCTTGCGGCACAGCATAATGAAATACTTTGGGCACAATCGCAGCCAGGCAAACGGCAACAATTAGCATGTCGTCATTTTCTGTACTCTGCATAATGTTGCGTGTCCCATTCTTAGTTTTTATGGCATAATTTGATTCATCATAAGTGAAGCTTTGATTTTGACCAAATGCTACTAGGAAAACATTTAACCTCATTTTGCGGTGTCTTTTTATGACAGCCAATGCCGAACTACAAACTTTGATTAATGCTTGGCTGAAACAACTCAAGCAACGAAATCTTAGTTCACATACGCTTGAAGCCTATCAGCGTGATGTCAGCCAATTCATTGATTTTCTCGCAGGGCATTATGAGCAGGAGGTCACTCCGGCTTCTTTCAATGCGTTAAAAGCTATGGATGTAAGAAGTTTTTTGGCAAAACGGCGTGAGCAGGAAACCACACAAAGCCGTTCACTTGCCAGAAGCCTATCAGGTCTTCGCTCTTTCACTTTATATCTCTCTGAAAAAGATTATCCTGTAAGTTCCGCTTTCAAGATTGTGAAATCACCCAGAATTCCCAAATCCCTGCCAAAACCTATGTCTCAAAATGATGCTCTACAAATGATAGCGCTGGCAGGAGACATATCTTCACGCCAATGGGAGAATTTACGAAATCAAGCCTTACTTATGCTGATTTATGGATGCGGGTTGCGGATTTCAGAAGCACTGAACCTGTCTTATGGGGAGCGTCCAAAACCCGGTAATGTTTCTGTCCGGATAACAGGTAAGGGTAAAAAACAGCGAGATACACCTATTTTGCCGCTCATAGAGAATGCCATACAACAATATATTAAAGCCGCACCATTTGACTTTAAAGATGACGATCCTCTTTTCAGAGGACTTAAAGGCGGGCGCTTCTCAGCCCGACAAGTTCAAATGATTGTCGCAAAATGTCGCCGTTTAATGGGTCTACCGGATGAGGTAACACCGCATGCCTTTAGACATAGTTTCGCAACACATTTATTGGCCGCAGGTGGTGATTTGAGAACCATTCAAGAATTGCTCGGTCACAGCAGTCTCAGTTCAACACAGATTTATACTGAAATCGAAGACACCGAATTGGGACGTATTTATAAAAACGCCCATCCGAGATCAAAACTTTAAAACCTACATATGTATCGCACGGTCTTCCACGGCCAAGGCCGCTTCCTTCACGGCTTCCGTCAATGTTGGGTGCGCATGACATGTTCGCGCCAAATCTTCTGCGCTCCCGCCAAATTCCATAGCAACCGCAGCTTCAGCAATCATATTCCCAGCCTCAGGTCCGACAATATGAACCCCAAGAATACGATCAGTTTTTGTGTCCGCCAAAACTTTCACAAAACCATCTGTAGTATTATTAACCTTGGCACGACCATTAGCCATAAAAGGGAATTTCCCGATACGGTAATCAACTCCTTGCTGGGTCAACTCTTCTTCATTAAGCCCCACCCATGCAACTTCCGGCGCAGTATAAATCACACCCGGGATTACATCATAATTTACATGACCTGACTTACCAGCCAGCATCTCAGCGACAGCAACACCCTCATCTTCGGCCTTATGCGCCAACATCGGCCCGGTAATGACATCACCGATTGCATAAATGCCATCAACATTTGTTTTGAAGCCGTTCGTTTCAATCCGACCTGCAACATCTAGCTGAACACCGACAGACTCCAAGCCGAGCCCTTCTGTGTAAGGACGGCGACCAATTGACACCAAAACCTTGTCAACCGACAGCGTTTCCGCCTCGCCCTCAGATTGGGCTGGCTCAATCGTCACTTTGACACTTGCCTTAAGAGGTTTCACCTCAGTGACTTTTTTGCCAAGCAAAAATTTAAATCCTTGTTTTTGCAAAATCCGCTGGAATTGTTTTGACACTTCTTCATCAACACCGGGGGTAATCCGGTCTAAATATTCAACGACTGTCACTTCCGCACCAAGGCGCGCCCAAACCGAACCAAGCTCCAGCCCAATAATACCAGCGCCAACAATCAGCAAATGTTTTGGCACAGCGTCAAATTCAAGCGCACCGGTAGAAGACACAACAAGTTTCTCGTCAACCTCAACACCTTGAAGCGGCGTACTTTCAGAACCCGTTGCAATCACAATATTTTTCGTGTTCAGGGTCCGTGTACCCCCATCTAAAAGGCTGACCTCAACCTGACCGGGAGCGACAATTAACGCCGATCCGTGCAATGCCTCAACCTTATTTTTCTTAAACAAGAAATCAATACCCTGCGTATTGCCGGTAATGCCATTTTCTTTGTACGTCATCATTGCCGGCAAATCGAGTTTCGGTTTGCCGAGTTGAATGCCCATATCGCCCGCATGTGATGCTTCAGTGAACACCTCAGAGGCATGCAATAGAGCTTTAGAGGGAATACAACCGATATTTAAACATGTCCCGCCGTGACTTCCGCGTTTATCAACACAGGCAACGCGCAAACCTAATTGCGCAGCACGGATGGCGCAAACATATCCACCCGGGCCTGAGCCAATCACCACAAGATCAAAATCACCACCAACTTCTTCAGACATTTTATTCTCCTAGAGATTTAATAAGAGCCGCTCAGGGTTTTCTAATCCCTCTTTAACGCGCACAAGAAAAGTCACAGCTTCTTTACCATCGACAATTCTGTGGTCATAGCTCAAGGCAAGATACATCATTGGACGCACGACAATTTCACCATCGACAACAATCGGACGTTCCTGGATTTTATGCATACCTAAGATACCGGATTGTGGGCTATTCAGAATTGGTGTCGACATGAGAGAGCCGTAAACCCCACCATTAGAAATGGTGAATGTGCCTCCCTGCAAATCATCAATCGCCAACGACCCTTCACGGGCTTTTCTTCCATATTCGGCAATGGTGGTTTCAATTTCAGCAAAACCCATCATATGTGCGTCGCGAACAACCGGCACAACAAGGCCTTTATCGGTGCCAACTGCAACGCCCATATTCACATAATTCTTATAGACGATGTCAGTACCGTCAACTTCAGCATTCACAGCAGGTATTTCCTGCAATGCAACGACACAAGCTTTTACAAAGAAACTCATAAAACCGAGCTTGGCGCCGTGTTTTTTCTCAAACTGTTCTTTATAGGCGCTTCGAACCGACATCAGTTCCGACATATCGACTTCATTAAAAGTCGTCAGCATCGCAGCCGTATTTTGAGATTCTTTAAGGCGTTTGGCGATAGTTTGGCGTAGGCGTGTCATTTTCACGCGTTCTTCAAGTGCAGGCTGCGCTCCGGTATCGTCAGATCTTGCGCTCATCGGAGGTGTAGGGATTTCTTCGGGAGCTGTAACACCTTTTTCAACAGCCTCAAGCACATCACCTTTAGTTAAGCGTCCACCTTTACCTGAGCCCGACAATGCGGCGGCATCGAGGCCATGCTCATCGACTAGACGTCGGACAGAAGGTGCTAAAACTTCATCTGAAGAGGGTTTTGTATCTGGTTCTTCTCTTGGGGGTTCAACGGATGCCGGTGCTTGGGTATCCGATGCTGCTGAAACAGGCGCCTCTTTTGCAGGTGATGGCGGTATACCCGCACCCTCGAGAATTTCACCGAGCAAAGCACCAACTTCGACAGTCGCACCATCCTCAACGGCTACATCTCCCATAACACCCGCTGAGGGTGCAGGAACTTCGATGGTCACCTTATCAGTTTCAAGTTCACAAAGCGGCTCATCTGCAGAAACGGCTTCACCGGGTTTTTTGTACCATTGAGCAACGGTCGCTTCTGTGATGGACTCGCCCAAAGTTGGAACGCGGATTTCTGTACTCATTTTATGTCCTCACTCTTTTCATTCTATGCGGGTCATTTACTATGTTGCCACAGTGGAAAGCCTTATGCCGGTAATCTCTATTTCGATAATCTTTATTTCGATAATCCGAGCGCATCATTCGTAAATCTTTCCATTTCAGCCTGATGGCGTGCCATCAAACCTGTTGCGGTTGAAGCAGAAGCTGACCTGCCCGTATAAACGGGCCGCGTATGCTTTGCATCAATCGATAGCAGTGTCTGCTCAAGATAAGGCTCAATAAATGTCCAAGCCCCCATATTTTTCGGTTCTTCTTGACACCAAATCATCTCGGCCTGTGGGAAGGCACTCAGCATTTGCCGTGCTGCAGTCTCCGGATAGGGATAAAGTTGCTCAATCCGCATAATATAAACATCATCAAGCCCAGCTTCATTCCGCGCCTTGCGTAAATCATAATAGACCTTGCCACTACACATCACGACGCGGCGGATTTTATCAACCTCTTTGAGATGCCCGTCAAGACGTACATCATCATGGTCCCAAAACACGCGGTGAAATGAAGAGCCAATGGACATATCTTCGAGTGAGGAAATGCATTCTTTGTGACGCAAAAGTGACTTTGGCGTCATTAGAACAAGCGGCTTACGATAATTTCTGTGGAGCTGACGTCGCAAAATATGAAAATAATTTGCCGGAGTCGTCACATTGGCAACCTGCATATTTTCTTCAGCACAGGATTGCAGATATCTCTCCAGACGCGCAGAGCTGTGTTCCGGTCCTTGACCTTCATAACCATGCGGCAAAAGCATCACCAAGCCTGACATGCGTAACCATTTAGCTTCGGAAGAGGAAATAAACTGGTCCACCATAACCTGAGCACCATTAGCGAAATCACCAAATTGTGCCTCCCACAATACCAGTGCATTAGGCTCAGCCAGTGAATAGCCATATTCAAACCCAAGCACAGCAGCTTCGGACAACATGGAATTAATAACCTCATAAGAGCCTTGATCCTCTGCGAGGTTTTGTAATGGCTTATAACGGTCTTCATTTTGTTGGTCGGTCCAGACGGAATGACGTTGAGAGAACGTTCCCCGTTCACTATCTTGACCGGACAAACGAACCGGAAATCCCTCACGCATCAAGCTACCAAATGCAAGTGCTTCCGCAGTTGACCAGTCAAACCCCTGACCGGTCTCAAACATTTTTTGCTTGTTTTTTAACTGGCGAGTAAGTGATTTATGCAAATTAAAATCGTCCGGCACTTCTGTCAGTCTTTCACCAATATCACGCAGCCGATCGGCATCAACGCCCGTTTCACCTCTGATAAATTCTTCACGGCGCTTGCTCTCAAGACCTGACCACCGACCATCAAGCCAGTCAGGCTTGTTCGGTTTAAACTCATTAGCAGACTCGAATTCGGTTTCAAGCATGGCGCGGTAATTACTCAGTTGAGCGTTCACTTCTTCTTGAGAAAGCAAACCTTCTTCAACGAGTTGGCTTCCATAGACATTGACAACGGAAGGGTGCTCTTTGATGCGCGCATACATAAGCGGTTGAGTGAATGCTGGCTCGTCCCCTTCATTGTGACCAAATCTGCGATAGCAGAACATATCAATCACAACAGGTTTTAGAAATTTCTGCCTGAACTCTGTCGCAACTTTTGTCGCATAAACAACCGCCTCGGGATCATCACCATTTACATGGAAAATCGGTGCCTCGACCATTTTCGCAACATCAGACGGATAAGGTGAAGAGCGCGAAAATCTAGGATTGGTGGTAAAGCCAATCTGATTATTAACAATAAAATGGATAGATCCACCGGATTTATGTCCGATAAGACCGGACAGACCGAAACATTCAGCAACAATGCCCTGGCCGGCAAAAGCCGCATCACCATGTAAAAGCAATGGGATGACACTTGAACGATCTGATTTACCGTTTTCAAGTTTATAGGTATCTTGTTTCGCCCGCGCTTTACCCAGCACAACCGGATCCACCGCTTCCAGATGCGACGGGTTAGCTGTCAGGGAAAGGTGAACTTTATTGCCATCAAATTCACGATCAGATGAGGTACCCAAATGGTATTTTACATCGCCAGATCCTTCAACCGTATCGGGATGGGCTGCACCACCTTTAAACTCGCTAAACAACGCGCGGAAAGGTTTGGACATCACATTGGTCAGGATATTTAACCGCCCCCGATGAGGCATGCCAATAACAACTTCCTTAACGCCAAGGTTACCACCGCGTTTGATAATTTGCTCAAGCGCAGGCACAATGGACTCAGCACCATCAAGCCCAAACCGCTTGGTGCCGGTATATTTAACATCGATAAACTTTTCTAATCCCTCGGCTTCGACAAGTTTAGCGAAAATCGCCTTTTTTCCTTCAGTAGTAAAACTGATTTCCTTATCAGGGCCTTCCATACGCTCCTGTAACCAGCTTTTTTCTTCAGGATCATTAATATGCATGAACTCCAATGCCAAACGCCCACAATAGGTGCGCTTCAGGATTTCCAACATCTCTTTGATAGAAGCAAATTCTAAACCCAAAACATAATCGATGAAGATTTTACGATCATAATCCTCTGCCGTAAAACCATAGCTTTCCGGTTCTAGTTCGGGGTGCGATTTTGGGGGCTCAAGACCTAGTGGATCCAAATCTGCCGCCAGATGTCCACGCGCACGATAAGCCCTGATCATCATAATCGCGCGGACTGAATCAATCGTCGCTGACCTAAGGGATTCTTCATTAAGGGCTACGCCGTTTTCGTTTGAACGGGTTACAATTTTTTCGGCAATCTGTCCGGCGATTTGAACCGGGGGCATATCATCTCCCCAGTTACCGTCTAGGGCAGAAGTAATCTCCCCATTAGGTGTTTCAGGCCAATGCGGTTTTTCCCAGCTTGGACGTAAAGTTTCATGACCTTTTTCAGCAGCGCCAAGATTATCAAAAAATTCTTTCCATCCTGGGTCTACAGATTTAGGCGCAGAAAGATATTGCTCATAAAGTTGCTCGATATAAAAGGCGTTAGCACCATCTAGAAAAGATGTGCGATGACCGGCTTCTCCGGTCACCATGTTCTCATTATCACTCTGTGTACTCATAAACGTAAACTTTCCTTACGATCCGAAACAGCTAGCCGTTTAATATCTGGGACAATGTAGTGCCTAATGCTGCAGGTGATGGAGACACCGTAATTCCTGCAGAACGCATCGCTTCCATTTTATCTTCAGCACCGCCTTTACCGCCCGAAATAATAGCACCGGCATGGCCCATACGACGCCCGGGAGGTGCGGTAACACCAGCGATGAAACCAACAACCGGCTTTTTAACCGCTGATGATTTTAAAAACTCTGCTGCTTCTTCCTCAGCTGAACCACCGATTTCACCAATCATAATGATGGACTCGGTTTGTTCATCACCAAGAAACAATTCCAAACAGTCAATAAAGTTTGTGCCGTTAACAGGATCACCGCCAATACCGATACAAGTCGACTGACCCAGACCCGCCGCAGTTGTTTGTGCCACTGCTTCATAGGTCAACGTACCTGAACGCGAAACAATCCCAACACTGCCAGGCCGGTGAATATGACCGGGCATGATACCGATTTTACACTCGCCCGGGGTTATAACGCCGGGGCAGTTCGGGCCAACCAACCTTGTCTTGGAACCTTGCAACGCGCTTTTGACCTTAATCATATCCATAACCGGAATACCCTCGGTAATACAGACAGCAAGCTCAATCTCAGCTTCAATAGCCTCGAGAATCGCGTTGGCAGCAAAAGGTGGTGGCACATAAATCGCGCTTGCCGTTGCGCCCGTTTTGTCAACGGCTTCTGCTACTGTATCAAAAACGGGCAGACCAAGATGGGTTTCACCACCGCGCTTTGGCGTTACGCCGCCGACCATTTGTGTGCCGTATGCAATCGCCTGTTCTGAGTGGAACGTGCCCTGGCTACCTGTAAAGCCCTGACAAATAACTTTGGTTTCTTTTCCAACGAGTACTGACATCACGCGGCCTCCTTAACAGCGGCAACAATTTTTTCTGCAGCATCCTCAAGATTATCGGCAGGAATAATAGCCAGGCCGGAAGCCGCCATAATTTCCTTACCTTGTTCGACATTCGTCCCTTCAAGACGAACTACCAGAGGTACAGAAAGAGCAAGTTCAGACGCCGCCGCAATCACACCCTCCGCGATAATGTCACACCGCATAATGCCACCAAAAATATTCACCAAAATACCTTTGACGTTTGAGTCAGACAGGATGATTTTAAAGGCTTCGGTAACTTTTTCTTTAGTCGCACCACCGCCTACATCCAGAAAGTTTGCAGGCTCTTCACCATAGAGCTTAATGATATCCATGGTCGCCATAGCCAGACCAGCGCCGTTCACCATACAACCGATTGACCCATCAAGCTTGACATAGCTGAGGTCATATTTTGACGCTTCAACTTCAGCTGGGTCTTCTTCAGAAAGGTCACGTAATTCCACAATATCGTTATGACGATATAAGGCATTGCTATCAAAGTTGACTTTTGCATCGAGACAAATCAAATCACCCGCACCGTTAACAACCAGTGGGTTAATCTCAAGCAGACTCATATCTGTATCAACAAAAGCTTTGTAAAGATTTTTAACCAGAGTCACACATTGATCGACTTGATTACCGGTCAGTTCAAGAGCTGAAGCGATTTCTTGGCCATTTGCATCAGTCATGCCCGCAATTGGGTCAACGCCCACAGTTAAAATCTTTTCGGGCGTTTCGGCCGCCACTTCCTCAATATCCATACCGCCTTCGGTTGAGGCAATGAAGGACACTTTAGAGGTCGCACGATCCACAAGAATGGAGAGATATAGCTCACGTTCAATTTCGGAGCCTTCTTCAATATAAACCCTGCCAACTTCTTTGCCTTCAGGGCCTGTTTGGTGGGTAATTAGGGTCATACCGAGCATACGATCCGCTTCTGCGCGAACGTCATCTACAGATTTAACGACTTTTACACCGCCGCCTTTACCGCGACCACCGGCGTGAATTTGTGCTTTAACAACCCATACCGGACCGCCAAGGCTTTCAGCATGCTGAACCGCCTCATCAGGGGAAAAAGCAATACCTCCCTGCGGTACAGATACGCCAAAGCCTTTTAAAACAGCCTTGGCCTGATACTCATGAATATTCATTATTGACCCTCAGATTAAATTTAATTGAGCTGAGGCTAACTGATTGACCTAAGGCAGACAAGCTTAATCGGCGCGGAAAACCGCAAAAATAAGCTTTTTTAGTAGCTATGTTGCCTAGTTGGGCTATTTTTCATAAATAAAGTATTACTTATTGCTGAAAGTGCAAGAAATTACCACAAGGGACCCCAGACAGCAGTCTTATTTCAGCTTAGGATCAATCTTCTGACAATCTTTAATCAGACCCTTCACGGCCGTAACTGATTTTTTAAAACCTGCACGTTCGCCAGCATCAAGCTTGATTTCTACAATTTTTTCGACCCCTTTGGCGCCAATGACCACCGGAACGCCAACATAAAGACCTTTTTGACCATATTGACCATTCAGATGCGCAGCACATGGCAGAACTCGCTTTTGGTCTTTCATATAACTTTCAGCCATTTCAATTGCAGCAGCTGCAGGGGCGTAAAAGGCAGACCCGTTTTTCAAAAGAGCAACTATTTCAGCGCCGCCATCGCGTGTCCGCTGGACAATTTCATCGACTTTTTTCTGGGTAATCCATTTCATTTTCACCAAATCCGGCAAAGGAATACCGGCAACAGTGGAATACCGCACAGATGGCACCATTGTGTCACCATGCCCACCCAGCACAAATGCTGTGACATCTTTCACTGAAACATTCATTTCATCGGCAAGGAAATAACGGAAGCGAGCAGAGTCAAGTACACCCGCCATACCAACGACCATATTTTTAGGCAAGCCACACGCTTTTTGCAGCGCCCATACCATTGCATCCAGCGGATTGGTGATACAAATCACAAAAGCTTTCGGTGCATATTTTTTGATGCCTTCACCGACCTGGCTCATCACTTTGAGATTAATACTCAGCAAATCATCACGGCTCATACCCGGCTTACGGGGAATACCAGCAGTAACAATAACAACATCTGCGCCTTTAATGGCCGCATAGGACTTTGTCCCTTTAAGATCCGCATCAAAATGACTTACCGTGGAACTTTGCACAAGATCGAGTGCTTTGCCCTGAGGCACACCGTCAACAATGTCAAATATTACAACATCTCCAAGCTCTTTAAGCCCAGCAAGATGTGCCAGCGTGCCGCCAATTTGTCCGCCACCGATAAGTGCTATTTTTTTGCGTGCCATGGGAAACCTCCATTAGTGAATTGCATCTTTCAGTTACCTTTTTTAGAAGCTTGATGCAACCCCGATACAGTCAACCTTCACCACTTCAGGCCTCTTCAATCATATCTGCGCCTGAATTATGCCCGAGACTGAAATAGTCTTCCGATTGCATCTCATGTAACCTTGAAGCCGTTCGACGAAATTCAAATGCAGAGTCACCCAAAGGATAAAGCTCAGACGGGTTAGCCTCAGCGGAGGCCAGTAATTTTACCTTATGCTCGTAAAGCGCATCAATCAGATTTACAAATCTGATAGCCTCATTGCGCCGTTCAGGTGAGAGAACAGGGATATTATCAATGAAAATCGTATGGAAAGTTCGCGCCAATTCAAGATAGTCAACGGCTCCCAGATTGGCCGCACACAGATCCGTAAATTCAAATCGCGCCACACCTTGCGCCGAACTTGGGATAATCACCTCACGCCCTTTGACTGCGATATTAGTACGTTTAGCTTCCGCGCCACCCGTCATGCGGATAAAAGCATTATCCATTTCACTTCGGGCGAATGAGCCTAAAGGTTTGAACCAAACAGGATAGCCTTTCAGTCTGTCGAGGCGATAATCTGTCGGACTGTCGAGATACAGCACATCAACACGGGTTTTTAACAAATCGATAAATGGCAAAAAGCGATGGCGATTCAGGCCCCCCTGATAAAGCTCATCCGGGATACGATTTGAAGTTGCCACCACAATGACCCCTGCAGAAAACAATACTTCGAATAGACGACCAAGAATAGAAGCATCGGCAATATCCTTGACCTGAAACTCATCGAAACATAGCAGTCGCGCCGATTTTGCCAAGGCAGAAGCGACGGGCGGAATGGGGTCATCCCCCCGCACAAGACCTTGCTTAAGTTGCTGACGATAATCATGAATACGTTCATGCACCTCCTGCATAAAAGCATGAAAATGCACGCGTCTTTTTCTTTGCTCCGTAGCGCTTTCATAAAACAAATCCATAAGCATGGACTTACCGCGCCCAACATCGCCATGAATATAAATCCCTCGTGGAGAGAGCTGTTTTTTAAAAATTTGAGAAAGACCTGTCGGCTTGAGCGCGTCGTGTAAGCTATTCAGGCGCGCAACAACATCCGCTTGACCGCTATCAGGCTGAAGAATACCGCTCTCAATCAGCGCATTATATTTTGCGAGAGGCTCCGAGTTCATAATGAGGGTTTACTGATTTCGGTGCCGTTTGACCAGCCCAGAAATAAGTCACAGAAATGAGCCAGAGTAATTAAACCTCGCGGGTCACCATCATTTTTTTAATCTCAGAAATGGCCTTGGCCGGGGATAACCCTTTAGGACAAGCCTTGGCACAATTCATAATTGTATGACAGCGATAGACGCGGAATGGATCTTCCAAGTCATCCAGACGCTCACCGGTCGCCTCGTCCCGACTGTCAATAAGCCAGCGATAAGCTTGCAGCAATACCGCCGGGCCAAGATATTTATCTGAATTCCACCAGTAAGACGGGCAGGATGTAGAACAACAAGCGCACAAAATACACTCATAGAGGCCATCCAGCTTTTCGCGATCTTCACGAGATTGCTTCCACTCGCTTTGCGGTTGCGGCGTATCGGTTTTCAGCCATGGCTCAATAGACTGATACTGCGCGTATAGATTTGTTAAATCAGGCACCAAGTCTTTAATGACCGGCATATGCGGCAGAGGACGAACAGTAATTTTCCCCTTGGTCTCATCAAGACCTTTCGTACAGGCCAGCGTGTTTTGCCCGTCAATATTCATAGCGCAAGAGCCGCAAATACCTTCCCGGCAAGATCTGCGGAAGGTCAGCGTCGGATCAATCTCATTTTTGATTTTAATAAGCGCATCCAGAAGCATAGGCCCACAATCGGCAGCATCAATCTCATAAGTATCCATGCGTGGATTTGCCGGGTCTTCTGGATCCCAACGATAAATTTTTAATGTCCGAGGTTTTTCAAGCTTCTTATCGGCTTTGTGAACAATCCCTTTTTGGACACGGGAATTTTTGGGCAGGGCAATCTCAACCATAACTGCTTCCTTAATTTATTAGTAAACGCGCGCTTTGGGTTCAATGTAACTGATTTCATTTGTCAGCGTGTGTTCGTGTACAGGGCGATACCCAATAGTTGGCTTAGCACCTTCTTGCGTACTGCCGACCCATACCAAAGTATGCTTCATCCAGTCCTCATCATCACGATCCGGGAAATCTTCACGGGCATGACCGCCACGGCTTTCCTTACGGGCATTTGCGCCTTCAACTGTCGTGACTGCCTGAACCACAAGATTGTCAAATTCAAGCGTTTCAATCAAATCGGAATTCCAAATCAAGGAGCGATCAGACACGGAAATGTCGGACATGCCCTCAACAACCTTACGCATGCGCTGGCAACCTTCTTCCAATACTTCACCGGAACGGAATACTGCGCAATTTTCCTGCATAGTACGTTGCATCTCAAGGCGAAGTTCTGAGGTCGGTGTGCTTCCCTCTGCATTGCGGAAGTGATCAAGACGATCAATAGCGTTTTGTCCGGCATCAGCTGGCATTGCCGCATGTGACTGACCTGGCGAAACCAACTCAGCTGCCCGAATGGCGGATGCGCGACCAAACACAACAAGATCAATCAGTGAGTTGGAACCAAGACGATTGGCACCGTGAACGGATACACACGCGGCTTCACCAATCGCCATTAGACCGGGAACAGTTCGATCCGGTTCGCTTTCGGTCGGATTCAGTACTTCACCGTGATAATTGGTTGGAATACCGCCCATATTATAATGCACAGTTGGCAGAACTGGGATCGGTTCTTTCGTAACATCCACACCTGCAAAAATGCGCGCACTCTCTGAAATACCCGGCAGGCGTTCTGCCAGTACATCGGGGTCGAGGTGATCTAGATGTAGATAGATGTGATCATTTTGTGGCCCGACACCGCGCCCTTCACGAATTTCAATCGTCATGGAGCGCGAAACAACATCGCGGGACGCCAAATCTTTAGCAGATGGCGCATAGCGTTCCATAAAACGCTCACCTTCGGAGTTAATAAGAATACCGCCTTCACCGCGTGAACCTTCGGTAATCAGACAACCTGCACCATAAATACCTGTTGGGTGGAATTGGACAAATTCCATATCCTGTAACGGTAATCCGGCACGCACGGCCATGGCCGAACCATCACCTGTACATGTGTGGGCAGACGTCGCCGAGAAATAGGCACGCCCGTATCCACCTGTCGCCAGAATAGTTTCATGCGCTCTGAAACGATGAAGTGATCCGTCAGCCATGCACAATGCAGTGATACCAATACATCGGCCTTCATCATCCATCATCAAATCAAGCGCGAAATACTCAATGAAAAATTCAGTCGAATGACGAAGTGATTGTCCGTAAAGCGTATGTAAAATTGCATGACCCGTGCGGTCAGCAGCTGCGCAGGTGCGCTGCGCAATACCTTCGCCAAAATTAGTGGTCATACCACCAAAGGGGCGTTGGTAAATCTTACCTTCATCGGTTCTGGAGAAAGGCACACCAAAATGCTCAAGCTCATAAACCGCCTCCGATGCGTTACGGCAAAGATATTCAATCGCGTCTTGATCGCCAAGCCAGTCTGACCCCTTCACGGTGTCATACATGTGCCAGCGCCAATCATCATCACCCATATTGCCAAGCGCGGCAGAAATACCGCCCTGCGCCGCAACTGTGTGTGATCGCGTTGGGAAAACTTTTGAAATACATGCTGTTTTGAGACCCCGTTCGGCACAACCAAGCGCAGCACGCAAGCCTGAACCGCCAGCGCCAACAACAACAACATCATAAGTGTGGTCTATATATTCGTATTCACTCATTCTTTACTCCACGCGCGGCCGTTTAGGCCAGTGTAAGTTTCAAGATGGCCAGTACACTTGAGGTACCGACAGCTAAGGCAAAAAAGGTATTCAGAATAAGCGCCAAAAGTTTGGCCATATGACCATGGATATAGTCTTCTATAACGACTTGTAAACCCAAACGCATGTGCCAAACCATACTTAAAATCAATAAAAGCATGACAAGCGCCACAATCGGGCGAGACAGGAAGGCTGTGACGGTCACATAATCAGCCCCTGCATGGGCAACCATTGCACTGACGAAGAAAACAGCAAGCGGAATATTGGCCAGCGCGGTGACACGTTGAAGCCAAAAATGCTCCGTGCCTTTTTTGGCGGATCCAAGACCCCGCACGCGAGAAAGCGGTGTACGCATTTCAGACATTAAAATGCTCCCATGAATTTATAAGCCAAAACCCAGCTAATTAAGGTCAGAAGGATAGGTATCACCGTTGCTCCGCGTGAAATCCATTCAACCACAGAAAGCTCAAAACCGGCGCCAGTATCCCAAATAAAATGTTTAATACCACCAAACATATGGTGAAACAGCGCCCATGTGTAACCAAACAGAACCAGTCGTCCTATCCAACTTCCTGCGACGCCCTGAAAAAGGGCAAAAGCTTCAGGCCCGGTTGCAGCCGCCATTAACCACCAAACAAGCAATAAAGTACCCGCGTAAAGAGCGACACCCGTTGCACGATGCAAAATGGATAAAAACATTGTCAGCGTCCAGCGATAAATCTGGATATGAGGCGAAAGCGGCCGCTGATGGATTTCTCCGTTAACTGTTTTGTCTGATGTATCTGACATTATAACTTCCCAAGTTCACCTACCACTTATACTCTTCACATTTGATAATGTCATCCTCGCCAGTGCGACAGGTCGGCGCAGGAATCGGGATGAAAAATGTAGCGTTAAAGTAACTTTTAAATGGCTTTCAGGTCTCCATTAACTTTATAGCCGCTACAATAGCAACAATGCGCTTTGCCTGTTCCAGATGCAGTAATTCCGTCATTTTTCCATTCACTTGTATCACGCCCTTACCTGCATTTTCTGGATTCTCAAAAGCATTAATAATATGTTCAGCTTCACTAATTTCTTCTGATGTGGGCGCGAAAAGCGTGTTTGCGGTTTCAATCTGATTAGGGTGTATCAAGGTCTTTCCGTCAAAACCAAGTGCCGTACCATGTTCACACTCCCGACCCAGACCATCAAGGTCAGCGATGTCATTAAACACCCCATCAAGGACGCTGATATTATAGGCTCGCGCCGCCGTCACCATTTTGGAAAGGGCATAGAGCATCCCATCTCGTCTGACATGACGATCGGATGTCACCCGAATCTGCATGTCTTTCGCTAAATCATTCGTGCCAGCAATAAGGCAGGTAACCCTTGGATGCGCCGCAATATCGGGACAATTTAAAACTGCATGGGGAGTTTCAATCATTACCCAAAGAGGCAACTCTGCCGGTAAGCCTGAAATATCTAGATCTGCCTTGCCATTTATTTTTGGCAATAATATCGCATCCGGCATCTCATTACTTGGGAGTTCTGCAAGTGCTGCAATATCTGCCTGGCCAAAATTTTCCGATGAATCATTTATCCGGACAATCCGTTCTCGATTACCGAAACCCCCCTCACGCAGATGC
The DNA here is from genome assembly GCA_003331985.1 of PS1 clade bacterium. Taxonomy (GTDB): domain Bacteria; phylum Pseudomonadota; class Alphaproteobacteria; order RS24; family RS24; genus Micropelagius. The sequence goes on from QOQK01000001.1 coordinate 136,651, forward strand.
GACACGGCTGTGTCCCGCGCAAACTGTTTATCATCAGGTGAAACCGCGTCTTCAAGGTCAATAATGATACAATCTGCACGAAGAGACCGCGCCTTTGTTAGCGCCCTATCATTACTTCCCGGCATAAAAAGCGCACTGCGCCTTGGACGAAGACGGGTGTCGGACGCATTCATTTTAGGTTTTGGCCTTTAAGTGACGTTCGACAAGTTCCTCAGCGATTTGAACAGCATTCAACGCCGCCCCTTTTCTTAGATTGTCGGAAACCACCCAAATATTCAGCCCGTTTTCAACAGTCGGGTCTTTACGAATACGCGATACAAAAGTCGCATAATCACCCACACATTCAACCGGCGTGACATATCCACCATCTTCTCTTTTATCGACGACCAGCAAACCAGGGGCTTCACGCAAAGCCTCGCGCGCCTGTTTCTCGTCAATCGGCTTGGCGAACTCAATCGTCACCGCTTCTGAGTGCCCGACAAATACAGGCACACGAACACAGGTCGTGGTCATCTCAATGGCTGGATCGAGAATTTTTTTCGTCTCGACAACCATTTTCCATTCTTCTTTAGTACTTCCGTCATCCATAAAAACATCAATATGAGGAATGACATTAAAAGCAATCTGTTTGGTGAAGTTCTCCTTCACCATCTCATCATTCACAAAAATACCCCGGGTTTGGGTGAATAATTCATCCATGGCGGCATTACCTGCACCTGAAACGGATTGATAAGTCGACACCACAACCCGTTTGATTTGGGCAATGTCGTGGAGAGGTTTTAAGGCAACTACCAGTTGGGCAGTTGAACAATTTGGATTGGCAATAATATTTTTCTTTGAGTAGCCCGCCAATGCTTCAGGATTAACTTCAGGGACAATCAACGGGACATCCTCATCCATGCGGTAGAGCGAACTGTTATCAATCACAATACATCCTGCAGCCGCAGCTTTCGGCGCGAATTCTTTTGTTGCGGAAGAACCGCAAGCAAACAACGCGATATCGGCTTTTGACCAATCAAAGTGTTCCATAGCGGAAGCTTTAAGTGTCTTGTCACCAAAACTTATTTCTCTGCCCTGTGAACGGCGAGACGCCAACCCGAAAACTTCTGTCGCTGGAAAGCCGCGTTCTGACAAAATATTCAGAATTTCTCTGCCGACATTTCCGGTAGCACCGGCAATAGCAATACGATAGCCCATTATGAATATTGCTCCTGCAACTCATTCAACGACGCTATTACCGCATCGCCCATTCCCACAGTGCCGACTTTTTCCATGCCGGGCTGCATAATATCGCCACATCGAATGCCCTTATCCAAAACATGCGTCACGGAAGCTTCCAAAAGATCTGCATCTTGGCCACGATTGAAACTATATCGCAACGCCATTGCAAACGACATGATAGTCGCAATCGGATTGGCAATGCCTTGTCCAGCAATGTCAGGCGCAGAGCCGTGTACGGGTTCATACATGGCTTTGGAACGGCCTTCATCATCTGCCGCACCGAGCGCTGCAGACGGCAACATACCTAGTGAGCCGGTTAACATCGCAGCTACATCCGATAACAAGTCGCCAAACAGATTATCCGTCACCAACACATCATATTGCTTCGGATTCCGAACAAGTTGCATGGCACAATTATCAGCCAGCACATGCTCAAGCTGAAGTTCGGGAAACTCATTACCGATGACGCGGGTGACTTCCTCATTCCAGAGCAGACCACTTTCCATTACATTGCGTTTTTCAGCCGAAGCCAGTCGCTTGTCTCGTTTCATGGCGAGGTCACCGGCGACACGAGCAATACGTTCAATTTCGTATGTCTCATAGACCTGAGTGTTCACTCCGCGTCTTTGACCGTTACCAAGATCTTCAATCCCGCGCGGCTCACCGAAATAAACCCCGCCAGTCAATTCACGTACTATCAGAATATCCAGACCTTCAATAATATCGCGCTTTAAAGAGGACGCATCAGCAAGGGGTGAAAAGCAGATTGCCGGGCGTAAGTTAGCAAAAAGCCCCAATTCACCCCGTAACCTTAAAAGACCTGCTTCGGGGCGCACATCATAGGCAACCCCATCCCATTGAGGCCCACCGACAGCACCAAGCATTACTGCGTCGGATTGATGTGCTTTTTCCATCGCAGCATCGGAAATCGCCTGACCATGTGCATCATAGGCACAGCCTCCAACAAGATCTTCATCTATGGTGACATCAAATCCACGCTGTGTGCCGAACCAGTCAACGATACGTCGCACTTCAGCCATTACTTCCGTACCTATACCATCGCCCGGAAGCATTAATATTTTACCCATGAGGTTACCTCTTATTAAAAGCCAGATTTTCTAGAATTAAATGTGTCTAGACCCATCTAAGACTTATTTAACACCATGCAAGTTGATTGCGTTCGGCTTCAAAAGCGTCAATTTTTTCACTTTTTTTCAAGGTCAGGCCAATATCGTCCAAACCTTCTATCAGACAATTTTTTCTGAATGGATCAACATCGAAAGCAATCGTTTCACCATTTGGGCGCGTGATGGTTTGCCCCTCGAGATTGATCGACAGCACTGTGCCATTGCCTTGCTTGGCATCGGACATTAGTCTGTAGACTTCAGCCTGCGGCAGGGCAATTGGCAAAATGCCGTTCTTGAAGCAATTATTGAAGAAAATATCGGCAAAGCTCGGCGCGATTACACAACGGAAGCCAAAATCCAGCAATGCCCAAGGCGCATGCTCGCGGCTAGACCCACAGCCGAAATTATCGCCGGCAACCAGAATTTGCGACTGACGATAATCCGGCTGATTAAGAACAAAATCTTCAATTTCAGACCCGTCAGGACGAAAGCGCATTTCATCAAAAACATTGGCACCCAAACCGGAGCGCTTAATTGTTTTCAAAAACTGCTTTGGCACAATCATATCCGTATCAACATTGATCATATCAAGCGGAGCGACGATGCCTTCAAAGGTTGTAAATTTTTCCATTAGCATAGCCTCCGATTAAAAGTCACGAATATCGACAAAATGACCGCGAATGGCGGCTGCGGCCGCCATAGCAGGCGAAACGAGATGCGTCCGACCTTCACGACCCTGACGCCCCTCAAAATTTCTGTTCGACGTCGACGCACAACGCTCCTGCGGTGATAGTTTATCCGCATTCATCGCCAGACACATAGAACATCCCGGATCACGCCATTCAAAACCGGCATCGAGGAAAACCTTATCTAGACCTTCTTCTTCAGCCTGCTTTTTGACGAGACCAGAACCCGGCACAACCATCGCATTAACACGGTCAGACACTTTTTTGCCTTCAATCACTTTTGCGGCGGCGCGTAAATCCTCAATCCGGCTATTGGTGCAAGACCCGATAAAAACGCGGTCAATCTCAATTGACTGAACCGGCATATCTGCCTCCAGCCCCATATAGGCCAGCGCACGCTCTGTTGCCTTGCGACGCGCTTCATTGTCAATCGCGGCAGGGTCGGGGACGCGGCCATTGATGGAAATCACATCCTGAGGGCTT
>QOQK01000010.1 GCA_003331985.1 PS1 clade bacterium
CGAAAGCCTCTATCAGGATTGGATTACAGCTGTTGAAACCGGAAATACCGACCTATATCTTGGCGTCCTAAGTGAGGATATTGAACTCATCCCGACCGATGCACCTGCTCTTAGAACGAATAAAGATTATGGAGATTTTCTCAAGACCGTTTTTGTAGATGATAGTTTTAAAATAAACCAGATTGGGGATAGGGAGATCATTATTAGCGGAAATCTGGCATATGCACGTTATGATTATGAAATTATCCGAACATCCAAAAATGATCAAATTTCCTACCCAACGATTAGAAATTTTCTAGATATATTAATGAAAAATGAAAGTGGTAACTGGAAAGTAACTAAACATATCTGGAATTATACCGAACCAGATGTAATCCCATAAGGAAGATTAGATATGTCAAATTCATTAGATATTAAATGGCCAATGAGTCTTGGATCTCCCGCAGGGTCACTCGAAGCTAAATTGCCTCGTCCAAAAGACATTGGAACTGAAATTCCGGATCCTCAAAGATATTTCTGCAAAGACTTTATGCAAAAAGAGTGGGAATTACTTTGGCCAAAAGTTTGGTTATTAGCTGGGGTAACGCCCGATATTAAGGAGCCAGGTGATTTTATAACACATCGTCATGGTCATGAAGAGTTTTTAATTGTTCGCCACGAAGACAATAAAATCCGATCTTTTTATAACGTCTGTCCACATCGAGGTAAACGTGTCTGCCAGATTGAGCAAGGTAATGTGCCTAAATTTTCCTGCCCTTTTCACGGCTGGCAATTCCTCACAGATGGTTCGCTTGCATCAATCACAGATGAAGAAACCTATGATGCTGATTTAATCGCACATCGTCCTGGATTAACTGAAATACGTTGCGAAACAATTGGTGGTTTGATTTTCATTAATATGGACGGCAATGCGCCACCCCTCAGGGAGTGGATTGGCCTGCCGGAAGGATATATTGAAAATTACGAAATCGAGAAAATGAATGTCATCCGCCATGTGCGTACCGAATGGCTCGCAAATTGGAAGACGGGAGTTGATGCGTTTTATGAATCCTATCACCTGCCGCATATTCATCCTCAAACACAAGGTGTTATGGAAGATTTTGTTCAAGTAGACCTTTATCCAAATGGTTTCAGCAGAATGATAGTGCCGATTGGTGTTAAATCACATCGTGTTGAAGATCAGGAGACAATTGATCCCTATCAAACTTTTATGATGATGGAGGCAGGAATTGATGCTGAGGGTTTTAAAGGTTCAGCCAAAGATGTACGTGTCGCTATTCAAAAAGCTAAACGTGAGCGTGGGCTGAAATTTGGCCTCAATTTCTATGATAATTTAACAGATGGCCAACTTACTGATAGTTGGGCAACTGGCTTCTTCCCGAATGTTCAAATCGGCATGCACCCTGAGGGGGTCTTCCTAATGCGCTTTGTGCCTCATGCAACTGATCCAGAAAGATTTTATTACGACACGATGACCATGTTTCGTTATGTTAATGACCCAAGTTACACTGTGCCAGGATGGATGGGCCTGCCGGAGGGTATGGATGTTACAGGCTCAATAAGACCTGAAATTGAACATTTTAGCGCTGATATGGATGCTAATCTTGGAGAAGTGCTTAATCAGGATGTTGATTTGATCGCCAGCGTTCAGCAGGGGGTTAGATCACGTGGATTTAATGGACCTCTTTGGTGTGAACAGGAAGACCGCATCCGACACTTACATCGTGAGATTGATCGTTATATCAACCAGGATAAGTGATTAAAATTATATGTCTATTTTTGGGCCTAAATTAAAAGATTTCAATTTAAATTTTTGAATTTTAGTTGCTGACATTGGCCATTCATCAACAAAAATAACATATCTAGGAATTTTAAAATTTGAAATCTGACCTTTGCAGTAATTAATTATATCTTCAGCAGAAACACTCTCTTCTTTAGTAGCCTCAATGAAAACTGCTGCAACTTCGTCATATCTTTCATCTTCTATTCCAACAACCTGTGAAAGAATAACACCTGGGTAAGTATTTATATGAGACTCTATCTCTAGAGCGGCAACATTCTCGCCACCAATCTTTAACATATCTTTCCAACGTCCAAGATAAGATAAATAGCCATCTTCATCTAGCGCACCAAGATCACCAGAACGATACCACCCATCATCAGTCATGGCATTCTGAGTTGCCTCTTCATCTTTATAGTACCCCTCAAATAGTGAATATCCCCGTATTTGTATTTCTCCCTTTTGATTGGCACCAAGAACCTCACCAGGGATTTCAGGGTTCGAAATTCGAACTTCAATTCCTGGAAATGACTTTCCACATGAGTTTAGACGTTTCTCCAAACTATCATCTACATCCCCATAACAAATAACGCCACCAGCTTCAGTCATTCCAAAAGCTGAGACACCAACACCGTGCTCGAAAGACTTATCATAAATTTCAAGGGTTGAGACTGGCGCAACATTATTGACAAGCCTGACCGATTTTAGTGCCGCACCATCAAATTTTGGATGATTAATAATTTCATTTGTTAGTGTTGGGAACGCAATAAATCCGATTGTGATTTCATCATTTATGAAAGTATCAACAGCCTCATCGGCGTTGAAATACCTTGTCGCAAATAAAGATGACATTGAGCATATAGATGCAGTTAATGGTAAGATTGCTGACATATGGAAAAATGGTAAGGGATCATACATTCGATCCTCTGCCGACATCTGCCATCGTTCAACTTGTGCAAACCCATTTCCAACAACAGACCTGTGAGATAGGCAGCAAGCTTTTGGATTAGCAGTCGTCCCAGAAGTAAACATTATAAAGGCAACATCATCACTTTTAATAAGAGGTGGATTGAAATTACCCTCATTTAAATTTGAAAGAAAAGACGCGTCTGAAATATTTGAACTTGGAGAATTCTCAACAATATAAATTTTTTCAAGAAACGGGGCATCTGATAGATTTTGACTATTTTGTGTATCGTCCAAGTCAGAAAAAGCTTCATTCAATGTATTTAAAAAATTTGTTTCTTGCGCTGCACTTGTGAAAAGAAATCTAACATCACCATGGGATAGTACATATTTGAGTTCAGCTACTTTATATCTGTTATTGATTGTAACTGGAATACAGCCAGCTAACATCGCACCATAAAAGATTTCTAAATATTCAATACCATTTGGCAATAGAATGCCAACCTTGTCTCCATTTTGTGCACCTAAATTAGTAAAGCACTCAGCTCTTTTTAATGCCCCTTGATAAAGATCAGAAAAACTACATTTAACCCCATCCATACTGAGACAAAGCCCGCCTGGGTTCTTTTCTGCTGCATGTTTTAGCAAATCTATTAGTGTTGGATTATCTGATCTTGATAACATTATTTAACCCTTAAAAAAAATTTATGAACATTTAATGTTAAGGGACTTATACCCCCTCATAACATTGCCTGGTTGACGTTCAAAATCTCCTGCGAGTTCAATTTTTTCATATCTATCTAGAAGAATATTAGCAAAAATTTCGCCCTCAAGACGAGCCAATCTCGCACCTAGGCATTGATGATGACCATAGCCAAATGCCAGATGCTGATTAAGATTATCCCGCTTTAAATTAAAATCCTCTGGACACTCAAAAACATCTGGATCGCGATTTCCTGCGCCAAGTGAAAACATCATTCGGTCATCTTGTAGAATGAATTTATCATCAATTGACATGTCATCTTTGACAGTTCTGCAAATATTTTGAACTGGGCTCTCTAGACGCAGAGACTCCTCTAGAGCCGATTTCAACAAGCTTCTATCGGATTGCATACTTTCAAATAATCTCGGTATCGTGCAAATTTGGTAAATGAAATTACTAAGAAAATTTGCGGTTGTTTCATGTCCAGCAGCCAAAAAGAATACCCCGTTGGCAACAACTTCTTCTCGGGAAAGCCTTTCCCCATCTACCTCAGCAAAAACTATCTCAGTCATAAGATCTTTGCCTGGTTTTTTTTCTTTTTCTTCAGCCTTTAACCGAATGAAACGAGCCATTTCTATAAGTGCGTTTCTCTGTTCTTCTGATATGTCTGTTCCCAATCTCTCAACTAATGCAGCTGACCAACGTTGGAAATCTTCTCGTCTATCGTCTGAAAACCCGAGCATTCGACATATAACAGCAGCGGGCGCTGGGTAACAAACATGGTGCACAATATCAAAAGACTGTTCAGAGTTATCGCACGCAATATTGTCAAAATGCTCAACAAAAATTTTGCGTATGTCATCCTCCCAAGATTGAATAGCCTTAGGCGAAAACGACTTATACAGAAAAGCTTTCATTTTTGCATGCCGCGGAGGATCAGTTCGGTTGATATCAGGGTACGTACCCTCAGAGAATCTTCCTGCAGGGTCTACACCATGCCTCGCATCAAAAACCTGATCATTTTTTAGAGATTGAATATCATTATGATGGGTCAGCACATAATTGCCATAGCGTGGCTCTTGGTAAACACGCCCACTTTCCCTGATTTGTTTGTATGCTGAGAAAGGGCAATCTGAAACCTCCTCAGTGAACAAATCTATATCTGATGAATTTTTACTTTTCATGTACACCTAACATTACTTAGCTGTATAACCGCCATCTACAGGAATAACAGTACCTGTCATCCAATTAGACTCTTCTGAAAAAAGAAAAACTGACATATTTGAAACATCCATTTCCTGTCCAAGTCGGCGAAGAGGGTAACGATTAGCCGTCTGAGATAAGCTCTCATCAACTGTAATATCACTTTTAGCGTCATCAAGTCTCTGTTTGTAAGTCTCTCGAACAAGTTCAGTCTCTATCGTGCCGGGTGCTATCGCATTTATTCTGATATTATATTCCCCATAATCAGAAGCCATTTGACGTGTAATCGCTGCAATGGCTCCTTTTGCAGCTGTATAAGCAACTAATTTTGGGAAACCATTCAGTGCACATATAGAAGACTGAAACACAATATTACCTGATTTTTTGGCAATAAAATGCGGTATCACATGTTTCGCACACAACCATTTGCCAGTTAAAGAAACTTTTATAAGACGATCCCAATCTTCTAAAGAAGTCTCATGAGCTGCGCCAGTGCCTGCAATACCTGCATTTGCCAACAAACCATCAATCCCATTATAGGTTTTTTCGGCTTCTGTAACCATCGCAATGATTTCAGTTTCAGAGCACATATCAGCTTGATAGTGATATGCAACCCCGCCTCGGGAGGTAATTATGTCTGAAGTTTCCTTCACGGTTTCAGGATTAATGTCAACACAAAATACCTGAGCATCTTCCTCGGCTAATTTTAATGCAGATGCCCTACCAAGACCAGAGCCAGCACCAGTTACAATAATTGTTTTTTTATTCAGTCTACCTGTCATGAAAATTTCCCGTGTGATTTTTTTCGGCAGTTTTAATTAAAAGTTAAAAGTCCAATCTTTTCAATGATATATACCAAAACTTATATACAAATAATTATCCTATAAGTTATTCTTATAGATGTATTTAGCTTCTTAAAAATTTGATTTATTGAATGCATAAAATTTATAAATTGACCTTTTTTTGAAAATTGGGAACGAAATTTAATATTTAAATTTTTATTTCCCACTAGGTTCAAACCAAATTGGAGAAGAATAGGCCCTTTCACGAATGAGAGTGGGTATCTCTGGATCTAATGAAACACCAAATCTTTCTTTATCGTATGTTGACCATCTCTTACTGGGAACCTCCAAAACCCTGGCATAATAGAAAGCCTTTTGATTAATACTGAAATCTGGGTCATCCCAAATACCTACAAAGTTATCTTGACCTTTGCCATCATTGGTTTTCATTACTGTGAAAACCTTTTCTTTTGGCTGACCGTTTTCATCTAACCACCCTTTAACAATCTGAAATTTTTCTATTTTGTTACCTCTGGGATCCTTGGATGCCTTGAAGATAAATTTGGGTTTGGATTTGTCATTATTATTAGCCAAGCTACCGCCCATTGGCACTCCATTTTCATATGCAGTTCTGCTAAAAAGTTCTGTTTTGTCTAAGTCCTCTTTAACATAATCCCAACCCCCAAAAAATTTCAGAAAAATTCTAGGTCCAGATGTTGCATATACTTCCTTTCTTTTAAGCGCATCAAAAATTGAGTCCCTCGTATTTCTTTCTGCCCAAACCGCAGTATATCCAGACGCTGATAATCGCCAGTTATCCCACAATCTGTCTCCCATGCTGGAACTGGTTCTTTCTTCACCAGGAAGTGAGTCAACAAATTTTCCATAAAAGTTTTCATCATCGGATGTGCTTAAAGCATTGTGCGTATCTGTTCCCCCAACCAAACCAAATTTAAACGGGTTGGCGCCATATTTATTTGACAAGACCAAACCGTTTTTTAAAGCGGCACGAGCATATTCTCCCTGAAGCATTTTCTTGTCTTTTGGCTCCATTCGGAGATTGCCCTGATCCCAAGTCTCAAAATCTGCATACTCATCAGCTGGAGAAAGATATGGATGGGCTTCAGCATCACCTTTAACTTGAGTTACTTCATAAAGAGGTTCCCATCTTTGCCTGAGTTCTGTGTATGTCTTATTAAAATCACTTCCATCAACACGCTTATCTGAAAACATCACGCCATTGGAAACATTTCCGTTATGAGGAATTGCAATAACCTGACCACCGGTTGATTTCTCATATTTCCCCATGAACTTCCATAAATCTTCAGGGTCAGGACTGTCTAATGCTGAAAAGGGGAGCATATTTTGTGCCTTAGTCATGCCATCCCTATAGACAACAACGCGATGTAAATTGTCTCCATCAATCATTGAAGTCCACTCAAAACCTATTAATGCTGAAAAAACACCCGGCTCATTATATCTTTCCGCAAAACCCAATAATTTTGACCAAGCGCTTCTATTAAATTTTTCAGGAAGTAACTCAATGTCTTTTTGTCTTTCAATCATTTGAACATATTCGCGAGAAATAGGCGCTTGATTTCCTGATTGAAAATAATCAAGCCATCTCTGCCCCAAACTGGAGCTACTCAATTTTGGGTCATCATCCTCAAGACCCAAAAATAATCCAAGGTACTCTGCATGATCAGACACTAATAAAAAATCCAGTGGCGTAGTTAATTGAGCCAATTCACCATTTGGCGCCTTAACGGGTAACCCCTTTGCAAACTCATATGCCTTATCTGGACCAAGAGAGGTATTACCGAAAGAATATGCATCAAATGAGAAATTGCTATGAACGTGTAAATCACCCCAAAGAAGAACTTTTTCATTAATAACTTTATCCTCAGCAAATGAATTCTGAGGGTGTAAGAAGAGTATCAATAATAAAACTAAAATGTATTTAGAAATACTTATTATTTTTAATACTCCCAAATAATAATTAAAATTAAAAAAACGGGCCGAATAACAATATCCGGCCCGTAAATTTAAACCAACTAGCTCAATTAGAATGAGTAGGCTGCCTTAACCCCATATGTTGATGGAGTGCCGCCCCACGTAAGTCTGGTTAGAGCATTATCAAGAGCAAAGTCATGATATTCCTCATCAGTAATATTTTTACCAAATAGAGTGAGTTTCAGGCCATCACTATCACGCGTGTATGAAACACTAGCATCTAGCAGTCCGTAAGATTCGGTTGCAATAGCCGCAGTTCCTGTGGCGTCATTTGTGAAATCATCAGTAAAAGCATAAGAAACTCTAAAGTCGAGCTCAGAACCACTAGCCATAGGTACATTATAGCTTGCAGCCACAGTGTATGTTAGTTCTGGAACTCTTTCGAATGGCAATGCTGCCGCTGCCGCGGGGTCAGTTGTTGGATCGTAACCGGCCGTACCATCAGCATCAAAACCTGAGAAGCTGTCATAGCCTGCGTCTGTATATCCAAGCGCACCCTCTAGCACAAAACTATCAGTAAGGAAGGCTTTAGTCTCAATCTCAATACCCTCAATAGTTGCCTCAGCAGCATTAATTAGTCTCTGAATATTTCCTGAGGTACATGTGGTTAGATTAATGGTGCATGGCTCAAGTGCAAGCTTTTGGATGTCAGTATATTCAGACTGAAAGATAGCTACATTTAAAAGAAGTTTTCCATCATTCAATATTGACTTAAAGCCTAACTCAATACTTTCAACTGTTTCGGGTCCTGGTCGACTATTCAAAAATGAGTCAATAGTACGAGCACGAGCATCAAATGAACCACTGCGGAAACCCTCAGTATAACTTGCGTAAACATTTACATCGTCATTTACAAAGTACGTCAGAGCAACTTTTGGCGTTGTATCATCAAAACTTCCGCTCTGTGATAAGCCGATGTCATCCGAAAAGAGTGTATCGGGGGATGTTCCTGCTGATCTGCCTGGGCACGCACTAAAGTCTAAATTACATGAGCCAATAGCATTAAATATGACGTCTTTTTCCTCATCAGTATAACGCCCACCCAATGTAAGCTTGAGTTGATCAGTAATCATGTAATCAAGTTCTGCAAATATACCCAGGGTTTCATGCTCAATTTCAGTCACTCCAGATCTATCAAGTGTACCAATCAAACGCCTTTCACCAACAAAAAATTCTTGATCAAATGTACTCACTCCGACCACATAACTCAATTTGTCCGAGACATCTGCAGCATACCTAAGTTCCATAGTGGTCTGCTCTTGCTCCTCATGATTGTCAGGGAAGTGGAAGATAGTAAACGGAGTACCATCAAAGTCAGTACTTGAGTCGTAAGTAAGCTCTCTGTAAGAAGCAATACCTGTCAACTTACCATTTTGAGTTTGATAATTAAATTCCGCAATAAATGTATCCGTTTCAAGATCATTTCCGCCCATCAAGTTGTGATTAATTTCATACGGATCATTTGGCGGTGTATATCCCCATAGCTGCGATCTTCTGGCAGGCGCAGTTGGATGCACAAAATTTCTACTATTAGCTGTGCCACTCTTATCTCTTAAGAACTCAGCCATTAGAGTTATGTCTAAGTTGTCATTTGGCGTAAAGTACAGCATTGGGCGGATAATTGTTAAGTCAACGTCAGGCTTAGTTCCAGAGCCACCCTGTCCAGCAAGGTCAAAATCTCCAGCAAAACCTCCGGCAGTTGGGTCGGGAACAATTGTTCCTCCATTATTATCCTCCCAGTAACCATCACGGCTGCGGCTCATAAATGCAACTTTTGCTGATACTTTACCCTCTACTAGTGGGCCTTCGAAACTTGCGGAAACATCGACACGATCATAATCACCGACTGTTAAGTTAACTTTACCACCAAACTCACCAGTGGGACGTGCAGTTCTAATAACAATTGCACCACCTGTAACATTTCTACCAAGAAGGGTCCCCTGAGGTCCTCTGAGAATTTCAACTGACTCTCTATCAAACATATCAAGGTTTGCTCCTACTGGAAAACCTAGATAGACACCATCAACAATAACACCGACAGCGGGATCCAATGACCTCGTTGTTCCACTCACTCCGATACCTCTAATCAGAAAGTTTGGTGTTGATGCGAAAGTGGCAGATGGGTGAAGCGTAGCATTTGGTGCCAACCTACCGATATCAGTCAAATCAATTGAGTCGGTCGCTTCAATTAACTCAGCGTTTACAGCAGTAACACTACTGGCAATATCTTGAACTGATATACCAGTTGCACGCTTTTGAGACGTAACAACGATCTCATCAATTGCTTGAGCATTAGCCTCAACTGAAAAAAGTAAAACCGGCGCAATTAAAAATCCAAATACACCGAGCATTAAATATTTTAAATGTATAAACTTTTTCATTATTCCCCCCACTAGAAATTATTCCAATTCACTAATATTTATTAACTTAAATTTGGAAGCAACTGTAAAATGCCACCCTTATAAGTCGAACGCCACTTATAAGAAAATCTTATAAAGCACATAGCTATTAATTCTTTAAAAGATTAATAATTTTACAAACCAACAAAAGCGTCTCTTTCCAAATAAAAACTTTCAACCATGTCTAACTCAATAGGCGAAAGTAGCTCATTGGACCTTGTAACAAGCTTTATTTTTAAAGTTAGATCAAAATCATCAATTTCTAAAACTTTAAATAATCCCTGATTAACTTCATTTTTAAAAAACTTCTCTGGCGCCATAATCACATAGTTCGTATCAGAAACTATAGGCACCGCGAGTTTGACACTTTCTAAATTGCCTGCCGGAAAGTTTTTTTCTAGCTTATTTATTTGCTGCTGAGTTTCCAGCCTATCAAAAATATACTTTTTTGAACTGACTGTATGATATGTAATCACTGGATATTGAATTAAATTAAAGCAATAAATGTTATCAAGCTTTGTTAATGGATGATCGAAACGGGCATAGAAGTTGACCTTCAAATTAATAAAATCTTCTTGCGTAATTTCTTGGTCAACTGCATCTAAGTGATTAGCAGTTATAAAAAAGTTAATCTCTTGTCGAAGTAGCTTTTCCCTAAGTTCATACCAATATCCGCTTATAAATTTAGGGTAAACTTCTTTATTTTTATTACAAAAACTCTTTAGTGCTCCGGGCAATATACTCTCGGCAACAATATTTCCGACACCAAAATCAACACTTCCTGTATTTTTTTTCGTTATACTTTTTAGCTGTAACAAAATATCGTCGACATTTTTAATTATACTCCCCCCTTCGTTTGATAAAAAATCACTATAAATATTAGATCGAACCACACCGTTTGTATCACGATAAAAAAGTGTAACATCAAGCTTTTCTTCTAATTTTGATATAGCCATGCTTAATGCTGGCTGAGAGATTCCAGCATGTTTTGCAGCTTGACTAAAATTTTTATATTTATCTAAAAGCGCAACGTATCTTAATTCTTTAAATGTAATCATTAGATAAATCTATTGATAGGCTATGCGCCTATCAAGCATAAAAAAGCTATGCCTCGTAATCACAAAATTTGTTTTAAATGAGACTTGCAAGTTGCAACATTTTATTGGAGCTTGGGTTTCCTTTTGGATTATGAAAGTGTTTAACATGTCATCTGAAGCTGAAAACCAATCAAGCAGTAGTTTTTATACATGGTCAATATTAATACTTTTTACTTTAACCTACACATTTTCATTTGTTGATAGGCAAGTCATAAACCTTCTGGTTGAACCTATTAAAGATGATATGAACCTCTCAGATGTTCAAATTAGTTATCTCCAGGGTTTGATTTTTGTAATCCCATATGTGCTTCTGAGCATTCCCATTGGCAGACTTGTGGATGTATTTTCAAGAATTTATGTAATCATTGGAGGTATTCTTGTCTGGAGCTTTGCTACTATCGCAGCAGGTCTATCAGGAAATTATACGCAACTTGCATTTGCAAGAGGTTTTGTTGGCGCTGGAGAGGCTGCGCTTACCCCCGCAGTTTGGTCGATGTTTCCAGATATCTTTAATAAAAATCAATTAGCATTGGCGATGAGTATTTTTTCAATGGCCCCATATCTTGGAGCTGGGATTGCATTAATTGCGGGAGCGCAAGTTATTGAGATTTCTAAATCCTCACCACCTCTTGAAATACCTGTATTCGGTATCCTTCAACCCTGGCAAGTAACACTTATAATCTGTGGTGCTCCTGGAATAATTTTTGCTTTAATTTACGCGTTTATGAAAGAGCCAAAAAGAACCGCTTCAGCATACGAAACTGACGATGCAATGCCATTATCAGAGGCATTAAGTTTCATGAAGAAAAATTGGAAAGTCTATTTAGCTTTCTTGGGCGGCTCACCATTTATGATTATTCTTCTTTACAGTATTCAAGCATGGTCTCCGACACTGCTGATTAGAGTCCACGAGTGGGATATTTCAGATGCTGGCCGAATTTATGGTTTAGTGGCCTTGGTCACTGGTAGTTTAGGCGTCCTATCATCACCCATAGTTGCTCGTTTAATGCAAAACTTCAACATCAAGGGCTATCCATTATTGATGCTCATGATGAGTACCACCCTTACTGCCATGTTTTTATTTATTGCCGGACAGCAGAGTGATGGAATGAACTGCTTAATATTCTTAGCGCTTGCAAGTTTTTTTGTTACCATACCCCTGCCGCAGCTAGCTGTTACACTTCAAACCATATCCCCTAATAAAATGCGAGGAATGGTTGCTGGTATCTTTGTTGTAACTGGCAATGTAATGGGCATGGGTTTAGGCCCAACATTCGTCGCGTTCTTCACAGAGAATATTTTCCAGGATCCAATGAGTGTCGGCTTATCAATGGGGTTACTTGGTCTTTTCTCAGCGCCTATTGCGATGATTATCTATATTAATGGCTATAAAGACCTTATCGCCATCACCGCAAAACAAAGCTAATGAAATTATGTATTATCGGCGGAACTGGTCAGCAAGGCTATCAACAAGTTCTTGCCGGTCTGGAACAAGGGCATGAGGTGGTAGCTGTCGGTCAGTCACGTGCATTAAGCCATCAGGCAAAATTGAAAAACGAAAACCTTAGCTGGAAAAAAGCTGACCTCGCAAATAAATCGGAAATCATCCTCGCATTGCAAGCAGTGGATTATGTTTTAATCAATATGCCCTCATCGTCCTTTAACGATGAGAATAAACTTCTCAGCATGTTTGATAACCTCCTCACTGCTTGCGATATAGCAGAACCTAAAAAAATCATATTTAACACCAGCATGTATGTTGCAGATGGGGATGTACAATTTCAAGCGCCCCGCGTCCGACGGGAAATGATTAATCGGCTGCAGCAATCTTTACACTCTAATGTGACTGTCAAACCAGTCATCTATATGGATAACCTGCTCGCCACATGGGCGCGGCCTGGCATTACAGAACAAAAAGTTTTTTGTTATCCGCATCATGAAAAACTTGATGTCTCATGGATAAGCCTTCGTGATGTCGCCAATATAATGCTGGCTCTGACAGAAAAGAATGAATTTGATGGCCAAGAAATTACTATTGGAGGCCCTGAAGCTCTCAAGGGGGACGATATAGCGCGACATCTTTCAAAATCTCTAGGCCTTAACATTGAGTTTCAATCCATGCCTATTCCAGAATTTGGAAAAATTATGGCTGGTTTATTTGCGGATAGGAACTCTTTTGATGCAAAAAAAATATCCGATGAATTGGTAAAAGTTTACACTTGGTATAACTCGTCCCCCCTTGAGCCTTTCAAGGTAGACATGCAACCACTAATTGATAAATTGGATGTTAGGTTAACTTATTTTTCAGAGTGGATAAAAAAAGTAGACTGGGAGAGAGATGATTAATATCGGAAATATCGTTACCAAACAGGCAAATCTTAAAGCTAATAAACTGGCGGTTTACGACCAACCAAATGATAAAAGAGTTTCCTTCTCTGAACTCAATAATATGGTCAATAAAATCGCCAACACCCTCCTCGAATTAGGGGTTGATAAAGGTGACAGGGTCTCCATTCTATCGCAAAACTGCGTTGAATATTTTGCACTATTTTTTGCTTGTGCCAAAACCGGCGCCGTTCTGCAAACTCTTAATTGGAGGTTAGCGGATCAGGAAATTTTAAAAATTATGTCTAATGGTGACCCGAAAGTCTTTATTTATCAGGGACGGTTTTCTGAGACTGCTGAGCATCTCAAAAGCACAGAAAATAATGTTGCGCATTGGCTGGGATATGGTCCGGAAACAGACAATTCATTATACACAACAATCGAGCCAGCCAGTACTCAAGAACCAAAGCCTGACTGGACTGTCGGTGGGGAGGACCCACTTTTTATTCTTTATACTGGTGGCACAACAGGCGACTCTAAAGGTGCGCTTCATTCTCATCTCTCTGCCTATTTCGGAATGCTAAACCAAACGGTTGCCGAGGGTATTGGCCCTGATAGCGTTTACATGCTCACCGGTCAGATGTTCCATATTCCTGTCTTACTTGCAGTAAATTACACAGCGCACGGATGCCCTGTCGTGTTAATGAATTTCGATGCCGAGCTTGCGCTGCGCCTGATTGAGACTGAGCGTGTTTCCGGCTTTCTTGGCATTACAACAATGCTGAACTGGATGATGGCAGTTGAAGGCTTCGAGAAATACGATTTGTCGAGCCTACAATGTGTGCAATATGGCGGCGGTCCCATGCCGTCACGTGTCATTAAGGAGGTAGTTGAGAAACTGCCATGTCGCATCATTCAGGGCTATGGCCAAACCGAGGGCACGACCATGACCTTCCTTTCGCATGAAGATCATATTAGAGCGGTTGTGAATGGTGAAAATACAGAACGCTTGCTGTCTTGTGGGCGCGAAGGGTTTGTAACAACAGTACGAGTGGTTGACGAACTAGGAAATGATGTACCGCTAGACGGGGAAACACCCGGAGAGATTATCGTTAAATCCCCAGCGAATATGATTGGTTATTATCAACGCGATGACCTAACCGCGAATACCATCAAAGACGGCTGGATGTGGACCGGCGATATCGCGACTATGGATAGTGAGCATTATGTATTTATAAAAGATCGGGCTAAAGATATGATTATCTCAGGCGGGGAAAATATTTATTCCGTTCAGGTCGAGGAGGCAATTTGTAAACATCCTGCGGTTATCGAAGCAGCTGTGATTGGTATCCCCGATGATGAGTGGGGCGAATCAGTTAAAGCCTATGTTGTATTGAAACCAGACACACTAACTACCGAGCAGGAAATAATTGATGAGGCCAAAAAGAATTTGGCATCTTACCAGAAACCTAAATTTGTGGAGTTTATCGATGAACTTCCCAAAGCGCCTACTGGGAAAATTTTAAAACGTATTCTGCGTGAGCAGAATTAATTTGGGAGGATAAAATGACGACACCTAGAGAATTGGTTAACAGTTTTTACGAGTCAATTATTAAGGGGGATATGGAATTATACCAGTCCATTATTCATGATGAATATGAAGTATCAGTTCCGGCTAATAGAGGAGTGCTCAGCGGCACTTACGGACGCGAGAAAGTTTTAAATGAAGTCTTTCCTACTGTTGTGGGCAAACTTAACCTTGAAGATTTTACGTTCTGTAAGAATTTTAAAATCATGTGTGAAGACGAGAACTGGATTGTCGTAATCTGCGAAGCTGAGGGTACATCTATAAGTGGTGAGCGTTATGACCAAACCTATGCTCATCTGTTCAGCTTTAAGGATGAAAAAATCAAGCGGCTTATCGAGTTTCAGGATACAGCTTTGGCAGATCGTGCTCTATGGGGAAATGATACGCCATTCGTTGAGCCTGATAAGCCCTTTACATACTAATAACAGATATATCAATAAAGGGTGGGTTCGTCTGGACGTAAACCCAAATACCAATCCACATATTCATGGAAATATTGGTTGCCCCTTTCATTTTGGCCAAAAATGATGGTGTCATGCGCTTTAGACTCCAAGCCAGTTTGTATATGATTGCCTATCCAATAATCTTCATCACGAACAACCTTGTAGAGAAATTCCATCATGCCTTCCAGCGCGTCTTGTGCCTCTGCATCTGGTGGGGGCTGACGCGTAAAGTAATTTAAAATAGTAATATTTTGATCTGGTGTTGGGCCCGGGAAAAGCTGGGCTAACTGGGTAATCTTATTAGCCACAAAAACCGATACATTGGGAAAAAGTATTCGGATAAAATCATAACCCTTATGTTCCATATCCCCCCATTTTTCTGGCGAAACTGGGTTTAAATGCTTACTAATATTTACTTGAGGGAACCCAATCCTCAGATGAGGGCCAAATGCCTGGTAATGCGCGATATTTGAAGGTGTACGCGGGGCAACTGTTTTGGGGTGCAAAGCCGCAAAATGATAGGCCTCCATATAACCATCAAAGGCAATTTTCCAATTCGCACCAGTGAGAACACGGCTACCGAGAAAATGCCAGCCAGCAAATCCAAGTTCCTCAAAATCATCTAGAAAACCTTTAAAAAAATCATCAAGATTAAATGCCTGTCCGGGCGTAAGGCAGACAAATATCAGCCCATTCTTTTCTTCACAAGAAAGCTCTGTGAGCCCCTTAGTAGATTTGTCTATATCCCCAAAAGTGTGAGCATCAGCCACACCGATCAGCTTGCCATCAAGGTCATAAGTCCATCCATGATATTTACAACTCATGCGCCGCACATGCCCGCAACCCTCTGCAACAACCGGAGCACCGCGATGAGCGCATACATTCAAGAAGGCGCGCACTTTATTATCTTTACCGCGCACCATGAGCACTGGCTTGCCAAGCATATCCGCGGCTTTGTAGTCCCCAATCTCTTTCAGTTCCGCAGTCGTGGCAAGACATAGTGGGAGCTTCTCGAAAATTTCTGACATTTCATTTTCCCACCTATCGGCATCCGTAAATATTGATGTAGGCAGTGTAATGATTTTATCCGTCTGAAACGTCTTACCATTCTCAACATAATCAAGCATGGCCTTCGCAGACTCGGCATAGGACCTTCTCGTTTTAATTTTGACGTTAACCATATCAGACATTTATTAATAAGCCTCCAACACCTGAGCTGTATAAAGCTCTTCACCGTGATTGTTATAAACCGCCAAGTGGTCGCCGCCATCATCTCTGACACCTTGAACATGGAGCGTCTGGTTGACCATAGCTGAGCCGTTACAACGTAACTTAATATGTTTGAGAGATTTACCAGGATTATTCTGTTGCCAGCAATTAAGAACGATACTTGTTTGAATAGGTCCGTGAACGACTTGATCAGGATAGGCTTCAACTTGTTGGGCATGTTGCGGGTCGAAGTGAATTCGGTGTGCGTTAAAGGTAATCGCAGAAAACCTGAACAGCTGATGCGGAGAAAAACTGACGCTTTGTGCGTAATCACATGGCGGACGCGACGCTGCAGATTTTTCAGGAACATCTGCCAACTCTAACCGCTCCGGTAAATATATGAGCGTAAGCTCCTCACTCAAACAATGCACCCCATCAACATAATAATCATTCATCAAATCAACAAATGTCATCTCTCCCATGGAGCCTGATTTATTTTTCTGATCGATGATTTTGTTAGTCCTGCTGACCTTGTCACCAATACGCAGTGGATTGATAAATTTTAGACTACCGCCGCCCCAAACCCGTCGAGGTAAGTCAATAAATGGCAGCGCCTCATCTTCATAAGCCAAGCCATCTGGGCGTAGCTGGTCGTTCTTGATAAGATCAAGACAAAGCATGAGATAACTATTTAGTGGGGACGGCGCACCAGTCTCGAGCCCATTTTCGGGAACATCCCAGTCCATAGTTGCATACATACGCGCGACCATGCTGGCCGTTAAAACATCATCTGTTTTTACAGATAAACTTTGAGACACGACAGGTGCTAGACTTTCGCCAAGAAGCCACCGTCAATCGTAATACCTTGACCGGTGATAAAGGATGCTTCCTCAGAAGCTAAAAACAAGGCGCCATTTGCAATATCTTCGGGCATGCCCATGCGCGGCAGAACCGAAAAGCTCTCAAACAAGGCTTTCGTCTCAGGATCATCCATAAGCGGACGGGTCATGCCCGTCAGAATCGCACCGGGGCTAATAAAATTCGCCGTAATTTCATCCGGTCCAAGCTCTACAGCCATGGTTTTGGTGAGGCCGGCAATCGCATGTTTAGAGGCCGCATAAGCCGCAAGTCCGGGGGCCACAACATAAGCATTAATCGACGCAATATTGACAATTCTCCCGCCGCCACGCTTCCGCATTTCAGGAATAACACGCCTACATAGCCGGAATACCGCATTCAGATTCACATCCATAGTGCGTTCCCAATTATCATCACGCATGATTTCAGTGTTTTCATATTCCACAACACCGGCGCAATTAACCAGAATATCTGCCGCACCAAAGGCAGAAAGTGTCTCACCAACAATTTTTTCATCCGCATCATCTGCGGTAACATCAATATCCATCAGCTTGATAGAATTTGTCGCGGCGCCATGCGCTTCTTTTAATTTCTCGGCATTTAAATCTACACCTAGAACTTGCGCCCCCTCGGCGGCAAAAAGTTTGACGATGGCCTCACCCATGCCGTCTGCTGCCCCGGTAACAATTGCAACTTTATCTTTTAGTCTTTCCATAATTTTTGTCCTGACAGTTCGTTAAATTTTAGGCATTGGTTTTGACTTGTCATTTGCCATGTACCAAGCAAGACATTCGTGGAAAAACTGATTACCTCTTTCATTTTTACCAAGAACAATCTCATCATGTGCGCCTGATTGAAGACCTTTTTGAATAAGATCGCCAATCATATAATCCTCTTCTTCAACCACCTGACGCAGCCAATCCATCATGCCCTCTAAGCCTTCGCGGTCAGCATCATCCTTGGGTGGGTCATTTCTGAAGAACATCAGCACCGTGCGGTTCTGATCAACTGTCGGCCCGGGGAAGAGTTGTGCGACCTGCGTAATTTCAGGCGCCAGAAATATCGATACATTCGGGAAAAGGATACGCACAAAGTCATATCCATTATTTTCCATCTCACCCCATTTTTCTTTCGGCTCAGCGCCGAGTTTCTCTTTAATCCCCGTCTGTGCAAACCCGATGCGCATATGCGGTCCAAAATTTTCATAGTGGGTCAAATTTGAGTAAGTGCGCGGGTGAATGCTTTCAGGATGCAGCGAGGAGAAGTGATACCCTTCCAAATAACCATCAAAAGCTATCTTCCAATTGGCGCCGGTAATTACTCTTTGTCCGATATAAGCCCAGTCCTTAAAATTATAATAATCGAGATCATCCAGCATACCGTCCAAAAATCCATCTAGGTCCATTTCTGCACCCGGCGTTAGAGTGACAAAAATAAGCCCGGATTTTTCTTCACAAGGCAGGGCGGTCAAACCGCGTGTTGATTTATCAATATCACCAAATGTGTGCGCCTCAGCGACACCTATTAACTTACCGTCATTTGTGTATGTCCAGCCATGATATTTACAGGTAAATCGTGATTTATGCCCACAGCCCTCATCAGCAACAGGGGCGCCGCGATGGGCGCAAACATTCAAAAAAGCATGCGCCTGTCCGTCTTTATCGCGCGTTATCAGAATTGGAAGACCAACAGCTTCCATTGCTTTGTAATTTCCCGGCTCCGGCAATTCAGTACTTGCGGCCAATGCGAGAGGAAGCTTTTTGAAAACCGCATCCATTTCTTTTTGCCACAAATCCGTGTCCGTATAGACACCCGACGGAACAGTTGTGATTTTATCGGTCTGAAAAGTTTTCCCGTTTTCAGCATAATCGAGTAATGTTTCGGCAATTTGAGCCAGATCTTCGCGCATGGTTAACCCTCCTATTTCACATTATCCAACCATTCTGGATTAATGTATCAAACTGAGACTATTAATAGGTTTTCATAATTTAACCTTAAAGCAAACTATGTATACAGACATTCTAAAAAGATAGGGTCAAAATAATGGACAATTCCACCCGTTGGCGCGAAGCCCAAGAGCGCGCCAGTCATCTACAAAAATATAAAGGCAGTGCAGTTTGGTGCAACGAAACCATCGGGCAAATGGCAAAGAGATTAGCCGAGGAAAAGCCGGACATTTCTGTTTTTCCCAATATAGAAGGCGACTGGTCATATAAACGCATTTATGATGATGCGCTTGCCCTTGCCCGTGGTCTTAACAAAGCCGGTGTTCAACCGGATGATGTCATCAGCTTCCAGACCCCTAACTGGCCCGAAGCGGCAATCATCAATGTCGCTGCCGCGCTGGGCGGGTTTGTTATCAGCCCAATTGTCATTATTTATCGGCATGCAGAAGTTCGTCATATGTTGCAAGACAGCCGTTCCAAAGTGATGTTTATTTGCGAAAGCTTTAATAAATATGACTTTGCCGGCATGATGGAAGATATTCGCTCTGAATGCCCTGATCTGCTTCACATCTCTCATGTGCGCGCTGACAAGCCCGGTAATTTGCAAGAGATGATTGAGACCGGTCGCGACCTCGACACATCTCTGCCAACCCCAGACCCAGATGATGTGAAGCTGCTTCTTTATACCTCCGGCACAACGGGCCGCCCCAAAGCGGTCTTACACAGCCATAATACTCTGGCACGCGCTTCATTTTGTGCGCGCGACCATTGGGGTATGGAACCCGGCGCACATATTTTAATGCCGTCCCCCGTTTCACATGTCAGCGGTTATGCCAATGGGTTGGAGCTACCCTTTCTATGCGATACAAGAACTGTGTTGATGGAAAGCTGGAATGCTGAAAAAGCAGTCGCACTCATCGAAACTTTTAGCGTTGCCGGCACTGTCGCAGCCACTCCTTTCCTGCAAGAACTTTCTCGTCTGGCTGAGGAGAAAGGTACCCGTTTGCCCAGTCTGAAATATTTTGCTTGCGGCGGCGCGGCAGTACCCCCGGAAATTGTTTATTCGGCCAACCGCCAATTTGCTGAAACATGCTGTTTTAGGGTGTTCGGCAGTTCCGAAGCCCCGCTGGTAACGCTTGGCTATCAAGGCGAATCCAATGCCGATCTCGCCGCAACAACCGATGGCGAGGCCGTGGATTATGAGATTCGGATTGTTGACGATAATGGAGACCCTATCGCATCCAATGCAGATGGCGAAGTTCCAGATGGTGAGATAGAAGTGCGCGGCCCAGCCATGATGATTGGCTATGCCGATGCGGGTGACACCGCAGATGCTATAACACCGGATGGGTTTTTTAAAACCGGAGATATCGGTTTTATTAACAGTGAGGGGGCTCTTTGTATTTCCGGGCGAAAGAAAGATCTCATCATTCGCGGCGGGGAGAATATTAGCGCCAAAGAAATTGAAGACGTATTACATCTTAGTTCTGCCGTGCGAGAAGCCGCCGTTGTATCCATGCCTCACGAACGGCTTGGCGAAGGTGTTTGCGCCTTTATAATTTTGACGGATACCGCGCCAAAAGACTCCGATGAGGCTATATCAATATTGCTGGAACAAATGGCTGAGTCCGGCCTTGCAAAACAGAAGCGGCCTGAGAAATTCATTTTTGTTGATGATTTCCCACGCACAGCTTCCGGCAAAATCAGAAAAGATAAGCTTAGAGAACAGGTTAAGGTGTGATCTGGTCAAGTCAGCTGACTATGACTCCATATGCTTAACGACGCTCTCCTGAATGTCTTTATTTGTCGGGTTACCGCGCAGGCATAGCCCGCCATTAACCTGCAGATTTTCACCTGTCATGTAACATTCATCACTCGAAAGCCAAACTGCGGAGGCTGCAATATCTTCGGACGTATTAATACGCCCCAGCGGATACCCTTTGTCAAAGGCTTCAAAAATTCCCGGCGTTTCCTTGGCAGCCGCGGTCATCGGTGTGTCGGTGAGACCGGGTGAGATGGAATTGGCTCTAATGCCCTTTTCTCCAAATTCATGTGCAATGCATCGGATTACGTGATCCGTGCCAGCTTTCGTTCCCATATAAGCCGCGTGGTCGTTGAGCATAATTTTTGCGGTTGCGGAACTTATCTGGATAAGCGACCCACCTTCACCCATAACCTCAAGCATGGCCTGATAGAAGAAAAACGGGCCGATATATTGAAGTTTAGTCATTTTTTCGAGATCTTCTTCGGTATTTTCAAGAAAAGGCTTCAACAATCCCCAGCCGGTTGAGTTAATGGCAATGTCAACCTTACCCATTTTCTCAACAGCACTTTTAGCAAGAGCAAAAACTTGATCGCGATTGGTAATATCACACAGCGCGTAATGGCCGCCAATTTCGCCAGATATATCTTGTAAAATATCTTCATTTCTGCCGGCCACTAAAACCTTGGCACCTTCAGCCACAAAACGGCGCGCCATGACCTGACCCATATTGTCTTTGCTGGCGGCGCCAAGTATGACGGCACATTTTCCCTCTAGTCTGCCCATAGTCTCCTCCTGAGAATTATCTTCCATTTATACCCTGCCCACAGCATGGCGTTGTCCCTCGGCTATCAACAACTAGCGTGATTACTAGGTATAAAATTCAAATCAAGAGGTTAGCCTGTCACAAACAAATTTAGGGGGTTATTATGGATCTTGGTCTTAAAGGATTGAAAGTTATTCTTACCGGCGGTAGCCGCGGTATTGGTCGCGCTGCACTGGAAATTTTTGCGGCTGAAGGCTGCGATATCGGGTTCTTTTCTCGGAATGCAGAACAGGTTGCCGAGACAGTTGATAGCCTCTCAAAACATGGTGGAAAAGTCATAGGTGAAGCCTTTGACATGGATAATTTCGATGCATATCCGGAGTGGCTAACGAAAACAGCCGATGCGCTTGGGGGATGTGATATTTTCATACCCAATGTTAGTGCATCAGGTGCTGGCGCAACCGATGACTGGGACAAATGTGTGCAATATGACCTTAAAGGCACCGCGATTGGTGCAGGGGCGCTTGAGCCATATCTAGAAAAATCCGACAATGGCTCCATAGTGGTAATGTCCAGCACGGCAGGGGCGGAAACATTCCTTGTGCCACAACCCTATAATGCCATTAAAGGCGCTTTGATGACTTACACGAAACAGCTCTCCCAGCATTTGGGGCCGAAGCATATTCGTGTGAACGCGGTTTCTCCCGGTCCAATTAAATTCCCCGGCGGCAACTGGGAAACAATTGAAACAGCCATGCCGGAACTTTACGACGCTACCATCGGACAGATGGCGCTGGGTCGCTTCGGTAGCCCTGAAGATGTTGCAAAAGCTGTCGTGTTTCTTGCCAGCCCGGCATCATCCTATACAACCGGCACTAATATCGTAGTAGATGGTGGGTACACTAAAAGGGTACAATTCTAATTCTCATTTAGGGTTGCACCATTGCGGCACCATCAACATAGATGCCGTGACCACTCATGAAGCGCGCCTCATCGCTAACCAAAAAGGCGATTACATCGGCTATGTCTTGCGGCTGACCGAGCCTGCCGAGGGGCGCTTTTTCTGACCAGAAAGTTTTATATTCAGGCATATCGTTAAACGCCGGTGCGGTCATCGGGGTTTCAATCGCGCCGGGCTGAACACAATTTACCGTAATGCCATGTCCGCCCAATTCGGTTGCCAGCGCACGGCTTAATCCGAGCAGGCCATGTTTTGAGGCCGTATATGCAGCCAGCCCGGGGCCTGCAAATTCCGACATGACCGAGCCGATGGTTACAACCCGCCCAGCTTGCGACTCTTTCAATAATAGCGCGGCGTCACGCACAAGTCGAAACACAGCTGTGAGATTAACCGCAAGATTATTGTCCCAAACCTGATCACTTGTGTCTTCAAGTGGCAAAAACTTACTAATACCAGCACAGGTCACAATGATGTCCAGTTTCCCGAACCGGCTCTTCACCGCATCAAGAATTTCCTTGCTTGCAGTATCTGATGTGACATCCAGAAGCAAATCGGCATCGCCCTTTTGGTCAACCCGCAGAACCTCCGCCCCGTCAGCAACTAGCCGTGCCGCAGTTTGAGCACCAATACCCGATGCCCCACCAGTAACAACAGCTACCCGTCCATTTAACCTATCTGATGTCTGTTCGCTCAAAAGTCTGCTCCCTTTTGATTGCTCGCACGAATGAATTTGACCCTTTAATCTGGGCTAACATCCAAAATAAGCTTACCGGTATTTTGACCACTAAACAGTTTCATAAAGACTTCGAAAGAATTTTCGATACCGCTATCTATATGCTCATCAAATCTCACTTTTCCGTCTGCAATCCAGCCAGCGACTTCTGCCCCACCTTCAGCAAACCGAGGGGCATAGTCTCTGATAAGAAACCCTTTAACTGTTGTCTGTTTGACAATGGTCTGCCACAGATTGCGCGCACCTTTTGGCTCAGTATTATATTCACTGATAAGCCCACACAAAATAACCCGTGAATATTCATTTAAATTCATCAATCCGGCATCGAGAATATCACCACCAACATTTTCAAAGATAATGTCCACGCCATCTGGCGCAGCTTCACCAATCTCTTTGGTAAGGCTATCGACATCTTTACCGCGATAATCAACTGCCGCGTCAAAACCATAATCCTCAATCAAGCGGCGGCATTTTTCAGCACCGCCCGCAATGCCAACAGCACGACAGCCTTTAATTTTTGCAATCTGGCCAACCATTGAACCAACCGCACCCGCAGCGCCGGACACCAAAACTGTCTCACCAGCTTTTGGTTGTCCTGCATCTTGCAAGCCGAAATAAGCGGTCAGACCAACTGCCCCCAAGGCTGACAGAAAAATACTGGGCGAAAGAACAATATCGACATCAATTGGCGACGTAAAACCACCGGGCAGAACCAAAGAATATTCCTCGACCTTATTCAGTCCCAAAACCCATTGACCTTCAGTAAATTCTGGGTTTTTTGACTTATAAACCCGGCCAACTGTCGTGGCTCGCACCGCGTCATCTAGATCAACAGGCGGCATATATGAGGGGGCATCATCAAGCCAGCCCCGCATGGCAGGATCGATAGAAATAAAGTGATTACGGACAACAAACGCCCCATCTTCAGGCTCGGGGATTGGCGTTTCCAGCAACTCAAAATCATCCGGTTTTGGCTCCCCGACAGGGCGTTTTTTGAGAATAAATCTTCTGTTCGTCATCTCTATTCCTCCTAATGTTTGTCGTCATAATCGCACAGAGCGACCTTGCCGCAACTAACAATTAACAGAGTATGCCATTACAAATTGGCAGCTATGCTATTGCTATGAAAATAATGAATATAACATGTCAGGTAATCCAATCATGACCAGATGTTGGCAAATAACCGCCCATCCTAGAGGGCGCCCCCTTGAAGACAGCGACTTCAAATTGGTGGATATTGACCAACCCCAACCCGGCGCAGGTGAAGCTCTGCTAAAAACGCTTTGGCTCGGTTTTGATCCCGCTCAAAAAGGTTGGATGGAAAATGTTGCCGATTATGTCGCGCCCATGCAAGTCGGCGATATCATGCGCGGCACGGGTATCGGGGAGGTTATAGAAAGCAACAATCCCGATATGCCTGTTGGCAGTCTTTGGACTGGCATGACCGGCTGGACTGAACATTTTATTACGGACGGCAAAGGGTTTGATGCTGTCGAGACCGAATTGGCGCCAACAGCCAGCCTTTCTGTTTTAGGTTTGACAGGAATGACTGCCTGGTGTGGCTTGTTCAAAATTGGCATGCCTGTCGCCGGAGATACAATTGTTGTGTCCGGCGCCGCAGGTGCAACCGGATCGATTGTCGGTCAACTGGCAAAACTGATGCAGTGCCGTGTCATTGGCATTGCTGGCGGAGCTGAAAAATGTGCCTGGCTTCAGAATGAAGCAGGTTTTGACGCCGCCATTGATTATAAAAACGAAAACGTCAAAGAACGCTTGCGGGAGCTTGCCCCAAAAGGTGCAAATATCGTCTACGACAATGTAGGGGGCAAAGTTCTAGATGATATGCTGGGAAATATTGCCACTCATGCGCGTGTCGTTGTGTGTGGTGGTATCAGCCGTTATGAAACCGGCGACATGCCCGCCGGCCCACAAAATTATTTTAATTTAATTTTCCGTCGTGCAACGATGGCAGGGTTTATTGTCCTTGATTACACAAGTGAATTTCCGGCTATCCGAAAACGCATGATGCAACTGATTAAAGACGACAAATTAACATGGCAGGAGGATTGTCAGTCCGGGTTTGAAGCGGCGCCTGAAACACTGAACCGCCTATATAAGGGATTAAATAAAGGGAAGCAGATTTTAAAAATCTGATTGAAATTAATTTTAGGGAAAAAGGGAGATGATAATGAACCAACTCGAAAACAAAGTAGCTTTGGTTACTGGCGGTGCATCCCGCCCGGGGCTAGGGAGTGCCATTGCAGATAAATTTGCATCGGAAGGCGCTTTTGTATTTCTCACCGATATTGACGAAAATGGATGTATCGAGTCACTTGATGTTATTAAAAATAATGGCGGACAGGGTGCTGCGCTGAAACATAATGTCACGGATGAAAAAGATTGGGATAATGTTTTCGCCGCTATTAAAGAGCAAAAAGGTCAGCTCGATATTCTTGTTAATAATGCCGGCATTTCACAACTAGGCACAATTGACTCGGCGACATCGGAAGAATATCTGCGTGTCATGGATACAAATATGCATAGCGTTTTTTATGGCACCAAAAGAGCCGTCGCGATGATGCGTGAAACCGGTAATGGCGGGAATATTATCAATATGTCCTCCATCTCTGGCATTGTCGGTATCCCCGGTAATGTGGCCTATAGTGCAGCTAAGGCGGGGGTAAGGCTGATGACAAAAACTGTCGCTATGGAAACCGCAAAAGAAAATATTCGTGTGAACTCCATTCACCCCGGCTTGATCGATACAAATTTACTCGCTGGCGCGAAACAGGAAAATGCCGCGAACTGGGATATGTTTGTGCAAGCTATTCCAATGGGTCGATTGGGAGATCCTGAAGATATCGCAAATTGTGCATTGTTCCTGGCGAGTGATCAGGGAAAATACATCACCGGCGCAGAGCTTGTTGTGGATGGTGGCGTTACAGCAATGTAACCTCTGGGGGCTTCTAGGGGGGTGAGTCTGGCTAAACCTTAAAAAAGTTTAACCAGCGTCTTGCCAATATTGCCTCCGGTAAACAGCTTCGTATAAGCCGTCAGCATATTATCCAACCCATCCGTAACATCGAATGGCATATCCAGCTTGCCGGCAACATATTGCTCCTTAAGGGCCTCAGTTAAGCGCGCGCCCTGATCGGCAAAATCTGGTGAGAAGAAACCCTTAACCGTCAGGCGCTTCATCAAAATCTGATCAAATCTAGCAGGCTGTGTTGGTTGGCCGGAATATTCCGCAATCAGACCACTAATCGCAATCCGTCCATAATTTGCCATGTTTGGGAAAACCGCATCAATTTGCGGGCCGCCGACATTATCAAAGTAAACATCAATGCCACCTTCAATCTGTGCCAGACGCTCCTCAACATTTTCAGATTTATAATCAATGGCAGTAATGCCAAATTCTTTTTCCAAGAAAGCACATTTATCTGCACCACCTGCCGTACCGTAAACATTACATCCAAGATTTCTGGCAATCTGACAGGCCACCATGCCGGCGGCGCCACCTGCGGCAGATACCAACACATTTTCACCAGCTTTGGCTTCGCCAGTTTCTGTAATGCCCCACATGCCGGTCCAGCCTGTAAAACCAAGTACGCCGAGATGCTGACGAATATCGTCGATAGATTTATCTAATTTCATAAGGCCGGAAAGTTCCGCCGTGAACACCGAATAATCAGCCCATTGCCCGAAGCCGCGCACTAAATCGCCTTCTTCAAAATTCGGGTCAGATGAAGCTATTACTTCCCCGACGCCCAACCCCACCATAGGAATATTCAAATCCAGCGGCGGTTGGTAGCCATCTTCCCGCCCGGTAATCCACATGCGTGTTCCGGCATCAAGAGAAAGGTACTGATTTTTAACTATCACTTGACCATCAACTGGAGTTGTAAGTGGCGTCTCCTCTAGCGTGAACGCTTCATCATAGGCATTACCTTCGGGCCGTTTGATGAATTTCCAGAAGCGATTGGTGAGATTTTCAACCACAGCATATCTCCAATTTTTTATTCTAGGTTTTAAACTTTACTCAGATCCGGGGAGTGGACGCTCGCCAGAAATGTCGAAGACTTTGACAGTTGTATCCTGCATATGCGGAAAGAATTTTTCGAAGAATGCCATAATCCATGGCTGTCCAAAATGAACAAGCAATGCCTCATCATCACGCCATTTCTCAAGGACATTCACAAGACCCTTATCCGCATCCTCTACCAGTAAGGAGTAATGCATGCATCCATCCTCGGCACGCACTTTGTCAACCATAGCGGCAACCTCGGCTTTAAAATCGTCAATGATTTCAGGATTCATTGTCATTGTTCCGGCTACAAAAATCATATCAGTTCCCCCAAATATAATGCCTGCTGTTTTTGCAGGTCGTAAACTCATAAAAGACCCTGACCTGACCGCAAACCACTAGCTTTTTGGGGAGTATTTATATCCAGACTAATTTTCCATGCTCAATCCAAGATAAATGGAGGTAAATTTATGTCCGATAAGCCTGATTTGATTAATTTGGTGAACATTTTTTTTGAATATGCCCGCCAAGGAAACTTCGCAGAACTTGAAGCCATGATGACGGACGATATCGTGATTATCGAGTCAGATAGTCTTCCATTTGCCGGAAGATATACCGGCAAAAAAGCATTGCAAAACCTCTATACTAAAATTATGCCAATGCTGAAAATTTCAGAAGTCAGACAGTCTAATTTAATGCTCGGCGAAACTTCAGTCTGCTGTGAGGTTGAACTTCACCCTAAGGATTCAGATGAGGTCATAGAGATGATGGAAATGTATGTCTTCCGTGGGGATAAGCTGTGCATGATTAAGCCATTCTACTTTAACCATGACCAGGTACATGCCATTTCTAAAGCTAACACTGCCTAAAATAAGCAGCCAGAAATAACTTCTTAGAAAAACAGTTCCGGGTCTTCAATCATTGACTTCAAAGTCGCCATGAACTTTGCTCCAGCGGCACCATCAATCGCGCGGTGATCGCAAGACATGGCAACTGACAGCTTGCTGCGGAATTCGCCGGAGCCATCTTCCATTTCTGTCATCACACGGCTAATGCCGCCAATCGCCAGAATAGACCCTTGAGGCGGATTGATAATCGCATCAAACTGGTCAACACCCATCATACCCAGATTGGAAATGGTCAGTGTACCACCCTCCAAATCAGCAAAGCCAAGTTTGCCCGTATTTGCTTTCTTAATAAGCTGGGTCGTCGCCCGTGAAATATCGCTGATATCCATGAGGTCAACATTTTTGACGACAGGCGTTATGAGACCGGACTTCGCCGCAATCGCAACCCCGACATTGGCATGCGAGTAATAATGAATTTTATCGTCATGTACTTGCACATTGACATCGGGATGCTCAACGAGCGCCCGACCGACAGCCTTAACCAGATAATCGTTTAGGGACGCTTTGGTGCTCAGCACCTTATTACCGATACGGCGGAATTCTAAAAGGTTCTCAACATCAAAATCACTGCGAATATAGAAATGCGGTATTGTTGATTTGGCTTCTGTCAAACGCTTGGCGATAACCTTACGAATTTTATCCATCTCAACAATTTGCGGTGTGTTGTCAGCGTTTTCAGCAAGTGATGCTTGCGGTCTAGCACCGGCATCCGGTAGCAATGCAAAAACGTCTTCTTTACGAATCCGCCCACGTGCACCCGATCCCGTGACACCTTTAAGGTCAATACCGTTCATGGCGGCAAGCCTTTTAGCAAGCGGTGATGCAAAAATTGACTCGTCATCAGCTGGTACGGGCAAAGCTCCACCCAGATCAACTGCCGCATCAGGCCGCGAAGCTTGATGCACATCTTGATAGGTGATGCGTCCATTTCGGCCCGAGCCGCTTATCTGAGTGGCGTCAACTTGCAACTCAATTGCCAGTTCCCGTGCTTTCGGACTGATATTCAGATTGTCGAAACTCGTATCACTAATCGCCGGCGCTGACGGCGCAGGCGCTTCGGCGACAGATGTTTCAACAGGCGCTGGTGCTGCTGAGTCTGAATTACGCCCAACCGCTGTGCCCGTGTCAGCCGCTTCAAAGCTTTGAGCAAAAGTTTCAATCTCACCGTCCGGCACATCTGTATCTCCGAAAACGCCAAGCAAAGCCCCGACAGGTTCTGTTTGGCCGGAAGGTGTTACGATTTTGCGAAGAACACCATCAAATTCAGCTTCCACCTCATTTGAAATTTTGTCAGTTTCAATCAGAGCAATAATTTCACCCTTTTTGAATGACTGGCCTTCTTTCACAACCCATTCCGAGATTGTGCCTTCTTGCATCTCGATACCCCATTTGGGCATGGTGAATGCTTTGATATTTTTCATCGTTGCCTCGCGCTATTTCCAGGCTAGAGTTCGTTGAACGGCATCTGCGATTTTGCCCGGAGACGGCAGATAGGCCTTTTCAAGTTCTCGTGCAAAAGGCACGGGTGTGTGCGGCGATGTGACCATTTCGGGCGGCGCCTTCAAGCTCGCATAAGCTTTGTTAGTGACCAGCGATACAATATCGGTAGCCAACCCGCAACGCGGGGGCGACTCGTCAACAACGACCAAACGACCGGTATTTTCGACTGAGTCCAAAATAGCCTCTTCATCTAACGGGCTGGTGGTTCGTAAATCAATGACATCACAGCCTATACCTTGCTCGGCAAGTCCTTGAGCAGCTTTTGTTGCAAATTTAACCATCAAACCTGCAGCAACGATTGTGACATCTTCGCCGGCATGAGCCAATCGCGCATGACCGAAAGGAATAGTATATTCACCTTCAGGCACTTCGCCTTTTTCGGCATAAAGAGCTTTGTGTTCCAGAAAGATAACCGGATCTTGATCCCGAATAGCTGTCGTCAAAAGTCCTTTAGCATCAGCCGGCGTTGACGGCATTACAACTTTCAGCCCCGGCATGGAAGTCAGAATACCGTGCGGCGCCTGACTGTGCTGAGCAGCAGCGTTCAACCCGGCACCGTAAATCATTCGCACCACTGCCGGACACTCAGTTTTACCGCCAAACATATAGCGGAATTTTGCCATCTGGTTCCAGATCTGATCCATACAAACGCCCAAAAAGTCGGCGAACATAATTTCTGCGACAGGGCGCTTACCCGTCAGACCAAGGCCGCCGGCAGCACCAATAATCGCACTTTCAGAAATCGGCGTATCAATGACGCGATCTCCACCAAACTTATCATAAAGACCGGTAGACGTTCCCCAGATACCACCGATTGCCTCGGGGCCACCTTCTGTTCCCATACCACCTACAATGTCCTCACCAAGAACGACGACATTCTCATCCCGTTCCATTTCAGCGAACAGAGTTTGTAAAATTGCTTCACGCAGCATTAATTCAGCCATCTGTTTGTCCCTTCTTAGATATAGTCAATATAGACATCGGTAAGAACATCTTCAGCCGTAGGCGGCGCAGCAGCCCGTGACTCTTCGACCGATTTGTCAATCAGGTCTGAGACTTCTTTATCAATGGCGTCCAAATCTTTTTTGCTGACGAGCTTGTTCTTCGCCGCATGCTCTCTGAATATCTTTATGCTATCGCGCTCTTCTCTGAGGCGTGCAATCTCGCCTTCGCCACGATAGTTTTGCGGATCGCCCTCAAAGTGACCAAAGAATCTTTCAGTATCAAACTCTACAGCTGCCGGACCTTTTCCGGCGCGAACATGGTCAACAACTTCACCCATAGTTTCATAGACTTTAAAAAAGTCACACCCGTCAACGCGCCAAGCTTTCATGCCAAAACTTTCAGCACGGCTCGCAATATCCTTACTGCCGACAGCATAGGCCACGCCGGTGTGCTCTGAATAATGATTATTCTCAAACGCAAAAATTGCAGGGGCATTAGTCACAACAGCCAAATTCATGGCCTCAAAAGTTGTGCCTTGGTTACACGCACCGTCACCAGAGAAAGCGACAGCCAAACGGCCATCACCGTATAATTTCGCAGCCAGCGCAGCGCCGACAACAATCGGTGGACCGCCACCAACGATACCATTTGCACCCAGCATACCTTTTTCAATATCGGCAATATGCATGGAACCGCCCTTGCCTTTACAAATCCCGTCAGCGCGGCCGTAAATTTCTAGCATCATGCCTCTGACATCACAGCCCTTGGCGATACAGTGACCATGCCCTCTATGGGTAGAAGCTATCGTGTCATTATAATCGAGATGTTCACAAACCCCGACAGCAACCGCTTCTTGACCTGCATAGAGATGGGTGAAACCTGCGATTTCACCTGTCATAATCTCATCATGCAAACGCTCTTCAAACATGCGGATAGTTTTCATCTGCCTGTATGCCTGCTTTAGCGCATCTTCACTGATTTGCATTCTTCCCTCCGTTTTTAAACGTACTGTTTACCGATACTTTGAAAGCCACCTTACAGGCCAAGCACGGTTTTGGATATGATATTCGCCTGAACTTCATTTGTCCCACCAAAAATAGTCCACGCCCGACTGTTCAAGTAACGCGGCGTCGCAATCTGTGCCCCTTGCGAGAAAATCGGTTGCGGGGCATTACCACCATAAAGCGGTCGTTGTGTTTCAAGTTGCAAAGCCGCATGACCGAAAAGATCAACGGCAAGACCATCAACCTCTTGACGGACCTTTGACGCGACAAATTTAATTAGCGAGGTTTGTGGCCCTGGCTCAAGGCCTTCCATAATATTAGCGAGTACCTGCAATTCCGTGACTTCCAGTGCCTGGGCGCGCAAACGAATATCTGCCAGTTTACGACGCCATGTTCGAGTTTCAGAAACTTTACAATCATCTTCAAAAATTTCTTGTGAAGCGGCCAAATCCAATCTTTCCAAATCGGCAAGCAATTCAGGGGCATGACAGGAGCCACCGCGCTCATTTTCGAGTAGAAATTTTGCAATTTCCCAACCCTGGCCTTCTTCACCGACAAGATTTTCAATCGGCGTGACAGCATCATCAAAGAATACTTGATTGACCTCATGGTCACCTGCCAGCGTGATAATCGGTTTTACCGAAATGCCCGGCTGGTCAAGATCGAGTAGAATGAAGCTAATGCCCTGTTGAGGGCGTTCAGCCTTTTCAGTGCGGAGCAGACAGAATATTTTATTGGCATGGTGACCATGCGTTGTCCAAATTTTACTGCCATTG
>QOQK01000011.1 GCA_003331985.1 PS1 clade bacterium
CTGTTTTGCGTGAAGGGGCCACATCACTATGCGCCAAAACTCTGTGAGCAGGTATAGGATGACGGCTGATAATATCCTGCGATAAATTAGTTAATGCCTGCCACTGATGTGAAGGAAACTCTGGCCCCTCACCATTTTCATCCGGGCCAGGATGCGCTATTTCAATTCCGATAGAGCATCCGTTAACATCCGTTTCACCATCCCAAAAAGCTACGCCGGCATGCCATGCGCGTTCTCTCTCATCAACGAGATGATATACTTGCCCCTCTTCATCTATGACATAATGCGCGGACACTTTACTGGCTGGATCGCACAACCTGTCCAGAGCTGATTGCGTGTCTTCCATACAGGTCGTATGCATAATCAACATATTTACCTCGCTCCCAACAGGGCGGGGATTAAAATTGGGCGACAAACATTCAATCATTTGCATATTAATTTACCATTCGTGGTATGCAGAAACTGTAACCCACTATAGCTTTTTATTTCATATGGTTTAAGTCCATGTCCAAAAATTCCTCCGCAACGCTTTTATTCGATCTAGACGGCACATTAGCTGACACAGCTCCAGATTTATGTGCCGCGATGAATTATGTCCTGAGCACCAAGGGGCTGGAACCCGTTCCCAACGACATTGTTAGAGGTATGATCGGCGGTGGTGCAAGGATGATACTTAAACGAGGTCTGGCTTATAGAGATGTCAGCATATCAGAAGCTGAGCTGGATAAAGATGTTGAGGACTTCGTTGCTTGGTATATGGAGAACATCGACACCCACACAAAAATATTTCCGCATATTGAAGATATTTTACAGACCGCACAAAGAGCTGGGATTGGTCTGGCAGTGGTGACCAACAAAAGATTTGATTTGTCGGAAAAGCTTTTAACCCAACTTGGGCTATTAAAATATTTTGGCACACTGGTCGCCGGTGACACATTGCCTACCAGAAAACCTGACCCCGGCATGATTTATGAAGCCATGAAGAGACTCGATGGTGACCCCTCTCAAACCATTATGGTTGGAGATAGCGCAGCCGATACACAGGCAGCACAAAATGCGGGCATCCCTTGTATTTGCGTTACCTTTGGATATTCGCTGCAACCTGTTCAGTCATTAGGCGCAGAAGCCGTCATTGATGATTACGAAACCTTCTATGATACAGTAACTGCATTGAGACCCATGATGGGGCATCACCTATCCAAAATCTAAAATAAAAAAAATGAGCCTAAACAGCGAGCGCTGTATCTAGCGCATCCTTTAATTCACGCTTAAGAAACTTACCACTGGCATTTCTCGGCAAGGGGTGCTCAAGAAACCAGATATATCTTGGAGATTTGTACGCCGCCATGGTCGCCTTACAATGAGCGCGCAAGTCTTCAGCTGTCATGGTGACACCAGGTGTGAGGTATATTGCAACCCCAACTTCTTCACCAAGCCTATCATCCGGCACACCGAAGACCGAACATTCAGCTATGCCATCAAATTTATAAATCGAAGACTCGACTTCTGCACAATAGACATTCTCGCCGCCTCTAATCAGCATATCCTTGGCCCGGTCCATAATATATACAAACCCGTTTTCATCTTTACGCGCAATATCACCGGTATAGAGCCACCCGTCTCGGATAGTTTCAGCCGTCGCTTCAGGGTTGTTGAGGTAACCTTTAAAAATAGCTGCACTCTTAAAGCAGATTTCGCCTAACTCACCGTCAGCCACTTCATTACCATTTTCATCAACAATCTTGGATTCATAAACAGCTATAGTTGGTCCAACACTTTCAGGATTAGCGACATAATAATCCTTAGTAATGGAACACATCATACCACTGCCCTCAGTCATGCCATAACCTGTGCCGGGTTTCCCGTTAGCAAGCTTATCGTCAATTTTCAAAACCAAATCCGGCGGCACCTGCGCCCCGCCACCGCCCATCGTAGTGATGGAAGATGTATCAAATTTTTCAAAATCGGGGTGGGTAAGCACTTCACGAGACATGACAGGCACACCTGTTAGCGCGTTGACTTTTTCTCTTTCTATAATTTCCAGCGCCTCTCTTGCATCCCATTTATACATATGAACCATCGTGCCACCTCCAAGCGTGGCAGGTTGCATAACGCAATTATTCGCCGTTACATGAAATAATGGTGTGGTAACAATCGTAATGGGTGGAGGTTGAGTCCCGTCATTCTCCATATCACCATTCAAACGAGCTGAAGAAATATTATAAACATAGGTGCTAAGCACATATCCCATAAGCTGGTTGATACAGCTTCTGTGGGTCAATTGCGCCCCTTTAGGCCGTCCTGTCGTGCCAGATGTATAAAAGATGCACGCATCGCTATCTGTATCAAAATCCGGCGTCGGTTGGTCACCGCCATATGCTTTAAGCTCTGCATAATCTATGACATCCTCACCCGGGTTTTCCATGCGGACGCCTATAACGCGCATATCAGGAAATCTATCTTGTATATTCGCAAAGCGGTTATAGCGCTGCTGGTCGCATATCAGAATCTTGGGCTGGGAGTCTTCTAACGCAAATGCAAGCTCTTCCTCTATCCACCATGCATTGACACCAACAACAGCAACCCCAACATTAACAGCTCCCCAATAGGCGAGAGTCCATTCAGGAAAGTTTCTCATTGCAATGGCAATACGATCACCCGGCTCAACACCATTCGCCAACAGCCAGTTACCAATCGATGCAACTTCAGCATGGGCATCCTTGTAGAGCCATCTTTCATCTTCATAGATGATGTAGTTCTTGTCAGCATGAGGCTCGGTAAGGCTCCATACATCTCTTAAAGTTGGTGGAGCTAGCGCAAAAGATTTAACTTCAATGCCATTTACTTCAGTCTTCGTAAGTGCGAACAAACTCGTTTCACTCGTCAACTCTGCAGTGACCTGATTAAGGATTTCATACATATTTTTGTTGCTCATATTCCCCCGCCACAACTCAAATGACTTAAAAACTCTAAAATTTACCGTAAGTTAGTTTGCATAGAAAAAAAATTCTATAATTAAATTGATATGCTTGACCCATTACGTGCAAAAAGGTGATAAGTCATGTTGATTATGCATGTGAGATAACTATAGGGGAAGATTTATGAGTCTTGATTTCACTGGAAAAACTGTGATTGTCACCGGATCAGGTGGTGGGCTAGGCCGCAGTCACGCTTTAGAGTTTGCACGTAGAGGCGCAAACGTAGTTGTTAATGATCTTGGTGGCTCCGTAGACGGATCAGGCGGATCATCCGAAGCAGCTGATACTGTGGTTAAAACCATCACTGATAATGGCGGCAAGGCCATTTCTAACGGCTCGTCTGTAACTGATGATAAAGGTGTCGCCAATATGGTTGAGCAGACACTTTCAGAATTCGGTAGAATTGACGTTCTGGTAAATAATGCTGGCGTATTACGTGATAAATCATTTTCCAACATGCCCATGTCGGATTTCGAATTTGTTGTCGATGTTCATTTGATGGGAACTGTTAAAGTGACCCATGCCGTATTTCCAATTATGAAAGAACAAAATTACGGACGCATCGTTGTGACGACTTCATCTTCCGGCCTTTACGGTAATTTTGGTCAGTCTAATTATGGCGCCGGTAAAATGGGTGTCGTCGGCATGATGAACACGCTCGAACTTGAAGGTGCCAAATATAACATCCATGTGAATGCCTTGGCGCCAGTTGCTTGGACACGGATGACAGAAGACTTAATGCCCCCTGAGGCTGAAGCACTCCTGACACCTGAAAGTGTCACACCTGCTGTGGTTTTCATGAGTTCAGATCAAGCACCAAGCGGGCAAATAATTTGTGCTGGCGCAGGCGTTTTTGCTGCTGCACAAGTTGTTGAGTCACCAGGTAAATTGCTTGGACTGGATGCGGCTGCAGAAGATGTTGCTGCTAACTGGGAAGAAATTTCTGATTTGACTGAAGCCAAACCTCTGGGTATGGGTTTTGAGCAATCGGCGAAATTCTTCGCGCTGCATAATCTCAAGCGTTAATTAGCTATCCGAAAATTGTGGCGGCCTTTTTTCAATAAAGGCCGTCACCGCTTCTAGATGGTCATCCGTCACATGAAGCTTTGCTTGCTCTACAGCCGCCATTTCAAGTGCCGCATCAAGTTCAGGCGTTTTTGCACTTCTGAGTAGTTTTTTGGTTGCCCGCAATGCGGCTGTCGGTTGGGAAATAATCTTTGCAGCCATTTCTTCTGCTGCAGCCAACAATTCCTCATCAGGATATACTTCAGACACCAGACCCCATGACAATGCTGTTTGGGCATCAATAATACGGGCGGTGTAAAGCATTTCAGCTGCCCGTGACGCACCAATATTTTGCGGCAATATCCATGAACCACCATCGCCGGGAATGAGTCCTATTTTCAAAAACGTAGACCCAAATTTAGCAGATTGCCCAGCAAGGCGAATATCACAAAGACCGGAAACGTCATGCCCTAGGCCAACCGCAGGGCCATTGACAGCAGCAATAACCGGCACTGCACAATGCCAAATGGACCTGACAATTTCATGAACATTGTTGCGATAATTATCTGCGATATCTGCTTCAGAACCTGCAAAAAGATTTTCTCTGTCACGCATGTCTTTGACATTGCCACCAGCTGAAAAGGCCCGACCAGCGCCAGTAAATATGACGCATTTAATCGTACGATCCTTGTTAATATCTTCAAATACTTTACGGAAAGCATCACCATCGCCCGGCTCGCCAAGAATGTTTAATTGGTCAGGGCGGTTCATCGTGACAGTTATGACCGCCCCTTGCCGAGTGGTCAATAATGAGTTGGTCATATGATATTCTCTCTAAGCAGCTTCGGAGGAACCAAAACGTTTGAGATGATAATCAATACTTCCTAGTTGTGCGTCAATGGCAGTGAGGCGTTTAAAATAGTGACCAACATTCAGCTCTTCTGACATGCCCATGCCGCCATGCAGATGCACCGCGCTTTGACCAATATATCGTCCAGCTTTACCAATCTGAACTTTCGCGCCAGAAGCGGCCCGTGTTCTTGAAGCTGCATCACCACCCACATGCATATTGACCATATATGTCAAAGAGACTGATTGCTCATATTCCATAAACATATCGACCATACGGTGTTGCAGAGCCTGAAAGCTTCCAATTGCCACTCCGAACTGGTTACGGGTTTTACAATATTCAACAGTAGCCTGATGCGCTTTATGCATCCCACCAATCGCTTCACCACAAATCGCAGCAATGCCGTAATCCAAAGCTTCTTCAAGGAGCGGCAGTCCGGCATCCAATGTTCCCAGAAGAGATTCGGGACTGAGCTTCACATTTTCAAAACTAATATCAGCGGCGCGGCCGCCATCAATAGTCTCGTAATCTTGAGACGCAACGCCATCAGCAGATTTATCAACGATAAAGAGACTGATACCGTCCTGTTGCCACCCTTCACCTGAAGTTCTGGCAGACACAATCAGATAATCTGCCCAAGGGCCGCCATTAACAACAGATTTCAGACCGCTAAGGACAAAGCCATCACCATCTTGTTTGGCTGTGGTTTGAACATTGGCAGGGTTAAAACGACTTTTGGGTTCAGAATATGCCAGCGCCCAGATTTTTTCACCGCCAATGAGCGGCGGCAGATGCATGTCTTTTTGAGCGTCACTCCCATGACGTTCCAGCAGACCCCCGCAAAGAACAACAGTCGGAAGAAAAGGTTCAGTAACAAGACCTTTACCAAATTCCTCGGTAATAATCATGGTATCAACAGCACCTCCTCCGAGGCCGCCAAATGACTCGTCAAAGGGAGCAGCAAGCAAACCGAGTTCGGCAAATTGAGACCAATTTTCACGGCTCATACCTGTTTCTGAACGTACAATCTTCATGCGGCTGTCGAAATCGTAATTATCCTGAACGAAACTCTGAACCATATTCCGTAGGAGAGTCTGTTCTTCAGTAAAATCAAAATCCATAATTATCTGCCTTAAATTATATGCATTGGGTTCTCGGCCTATAAACCGAGAACAAACTTGGCAATGATGTTGCGCTGAACTTCATTTGTTCCGCCATATATAGCGGTCTTCCGCATGTTGAAATAACTTTGAGAAACACCATGACTATAATCAGGACCGACAAGATTATAATTCGCGCCCGTATCAAGCATCGGAATTTTTGGCAAACTGTATGTGCCGACAGCTTCCATAATCAACTCGGTCACTTTTTGCTGAATTTCCGTACCTTTGATTTTGAGAATAGAACTTTCAGCGCCCGGACCACGCCCCGCACTTTCAGCCGCCAATGTTCTCAATTCGGTGTATTCAAGTGCGAGTAGATCAATTTCCAACTCGCTAATTTTTTTCTTAAAGTCCATGTCTTCAATGAGCGGCTCTCCATCAACAAGTTCCGCACATGAAATTTCTTTAAGGCGCTTCACAGCATTTTTAGATCTAGCAACACCAGCAATACCTGTGCGCTCATTCCCAAGCAAAAATTTTGCAATGCCCCAACCATTACCCTCTTCACCAACCAGATTTTCAGCAGGTACGCGGACATCTGTCAAAAACACTTCATTGACTTCATGACTGCCGTCAATCGTGATAATTGGACGAACCTCAATGCCGGGGGAATTC
This sequence comes from PS1 clade bacterium, assembly GCA_003331985.1. GTDB lineage: Bacteria > Pseudomonadota > Alphaproteobacteria > RS24 > RS24 > Micropelagius. The sequence continues at coordinate 6,612 of QOQK01000011.1, forward strand.
ATATCTATCAGTAAGAATGAGATACCTTTTTGTGGCTTGTCTTCTTGCGACGTTCTTACAAGGCAGAACATCCAGTCCGCATGCTGTGCCAATGTTGTCCAGATTTTATGACCATTGACGACGTAGTCATCTCCATCATGTTCTGCTTTGGTTTTGAGAGAGGCTAGATCAGATCCTGAACCCGGCTCAGAATAACCCTGACACCACCAGTCCTCTCCGGACAGAATTCGTGGCAAGTAATGCGCCTTTTGAGCGTCATTAGCATAATGCATCAAAACCGGCCCCAGCATGGTGATACCAAATGGCAATACAATAAGCGTATTGGCTTTGGCGCATTCGTCATCAAAGATATATCTCTGTGTCACAGACCATCCCGGCCCGCCAAATTCCTCAGGCCAATGCGGCGCAACCCAGCCTTTTTCGGCAAGAACACGATGCCATGACAAAAAATCTTCTTTTGCAAATTCTGCACGACGGCTTTCAGTCAAATGTTTAGGATAGTTGTCAGAAATAAACTGGCTGACTTCTTCTCTAAATGCATTTTCTTCAGGGCTGAAATCGAAATTCATTTTAATCTCCCGTAACAATTGCTGTTGTTATAAAACTTCTTTTTACAAAGAAAAGCAATAAATGACGCCTGCGTCATTTTTGTCATCTTTACTCTTTACCAAACCATGAAAGCCGGTCCGCAAAAGAGGCTACAGCCCCAAAAACTATTATGCTGGGAGGCTCTAATCCGGCAGCTTTAGCGTCCGAGGCCGCAGATCGCAAAGTAGAGGTCAGCACCTGTTGTTGGGGGGTCGTGGCCTGAGTGATAATCGCGACAGGCTCTTCAGGTGACCGCCCAACCTGCATCAATTTTTCGGCAATAATATCAATCTTTTTCATTGCCATATAGACCACGATTACGGGTGTGGCCTTGGAAATAGACTCCCAATCCAGCAATTCAGTTTTTCCTGACCCGGCAAGGTGTCCGGTAACAAAACTCACAGCGTGATTCACATCTCTATGCGTCACAGGAATTCCGGCATATTCTGGACCTGCTATACCTGACGTTACCCCTGGAATGAGGCGGAATGATATCTCCTCCTCGACCAATCTCTCAACTTCCTCACCACCGCGCCCAAAAACAAACGGGTCCCCCCCTTTAAGACGAAGGACTTTTTTTCCTTTTTTCGCGTAATGCACCAAACTGTCCGTAATGTCGGCTTGCTTCATCGAGGGTTTACCCCCCCTTTTACCGGCATAGAAAATTTCCGTATTTGCCCCGGCTATAGATAATATGTCTTCACTCACCAGCGCATCATGAATAATGACATCGGCCTGTTGCATGGCATTAACCGCATGTAATGTCAGCAGTCCGGGGTCGCCCGGCCCAGCACCAGCGAGCCATACCCAACCGGGAAGAAAAACCGGCAGACCGCTAATTTGCACATCAGGCAAAGGCGTGTCAGTTAATTTAAGCCGAATAATCTCTTGTTTTATTTTATCCATATGAGCCTTATACGAGCCAATCAGGCATGAATTCAACTCTCGATTGCTTCTGTTCTTTACGTCTACAATGCGCTAAGAAATGAAGATTAGAAGAGGATTTTCGATGTCACAGGATAAACCCAGCCCCCTATTCCCAATTCCAGTCTCAAATTTAGTTCCGAATACACCTGAATTTGAAAATACTCCGCAAATAACGCCCACCGGCTTTAGAGAATATGACGCGCGCTGGCTTTTTCCTACTGAAATCAATTTATCTGGTATTCAAGCACTTGGCTTCGGCCTTGGAAATGTGTTGCATGAACTTACCGACAACCCCTCACTTGTCGTTGGTCATGATTACCGCTCCTACTCACAATCAATTAAGCTGGCGCTAATTACCGGCCTGATGACAGCAGGAGCAAAGGTTCATGATATTGGTCTAGCGCTTTCCCCCACGGCATATTTTGCACAATATGAGTTGGATGTTCCCGGCGTCGCCATGGTTACAGCTAGTCATAATGAAAATGGCTGGACAGGTGTCAAAATGGGCGCCAACCGCCCACTAACATTTGGCCCAGAAGAAATGACAAAGTTGCGCGATATAGTCCTCAACGGCACTGGTGTTTCCCGCGATGGGGGGAGCTATGTATTTGTTCCGGATATGGCAGAGCGCTACATGGCTGATTTAACCAAGCGTTCAGCTTTTAAAAGAAAAATTAAAGCCGTACTGGCATGTGGTAACGGCACCGCAGGTGTATTCGCAACCAAGACACTTTCAGCACTTGGTATTGAAACTGTTGATTTGCATTGCGAACCAGATTTTACATTTCCGAACCACAACCCAAATCCCGAAGATATGGAAATGCTGCATTCTTTGAGTGCTAAAGTAAAAGAAACTGGCGCGGATATTGGTTTCGCATTTGACGGTGATGGTGATCGTTGCGGCGTCGTGGACAATCAAGGGCGGGAGATTTTTGCCGACAAAATGGGTGTGCTTGTTGCCAGAGACCTTGCAGCAAAACATCCAAATGCAAAATTTGTTGCTGACGTAAAATCAACAGGCCTGTTTATGACAGACCCTGTGCTGAACGAACTCGGCGCTGAGACAGTTTACTGGAAAACGGGTCATAGTTATATGAAACGTCATACGGTGGAGACAGGTGCGATGGCTGGATTTGAAAAAAGCGGTCACTTCTTTTTTAATGCACCAATTGGACGGGGCTATGATGACGGGCTGGTGACGGCAATTACTGTTTGCGAAATGTTAGAACAAAATCCCGGTAAAAGCATGGCGGACCTAAACGATAGCCTGCCGCAAAGCTGGGGCTCCCCTACCATGTCGCCCTATTGTGCCGATACGGAAAAATACGAGGTCGTTGACCGCGCCATTGCGCATTTTCAAAAACGTGCCGATGACGGTGAAAAGGTTGCAGGACAACCAATCCGCGACTTGGTGACTGTTAATGGTATCCGCATAACTGTCGAGGATGGGACATGGGGGTTAGTTCGCGCTTCTTCAAACAAACCCGGCCTTGTTGTCGTTGTCGAGAGCCCGGTTTCTGAAAACCGTATGCGGGATATGTTTGCAGAAATAGATAATTTGCTTTCCTCATGGCCTGAAGTTGGTGAGTATGACCAGAAGCTTTAAACTTAAAACACCGACCACAAAATACGTGCAGATGCCAGAAACAGAAAAAAGATAAAAATCTTCTCGAGTTTTTTCCGGTCAATCTTATGTGCCATTCGCGCCCCCATTGGAGCGGTGAGCGTTGTGACCGGAATAAGCAACAAGACAGCAAGCCAGTTAACATAACCCAGAAAATATGGGGCAAGACCTTCTTTCCCCCAGCCGGAAACGACAAAGCCGAGACTACCTGGCAGGGCTATAAAAATACCAAGTACTGCTGCCGTACCAACCGCTTTATGGATCGGACGGCCGAACAAACGCATAATGGTGACAGAAAATGCCCCGCCGCCGATCCCCATTAATGCCGAGAAAAACCCGATGATTATAGCCACCCCGCGTTGCAACCAGATAGCGGGCAAATCGCCATCCAGCGAGTCGTCAACTTTGTTAAACATCATATTCAAGGCTATAAGGGAGGTCAGAACCGCAAATATTATTTTTAAAACCTCAGCGTTGAAATAACCCGCTAATAGTGCGCCGGAAACAACGCCAGTTATCAAAAACGGCACCCAATGGCGCACGACGCTCATATCAACAGCATCATTCTTATAATGAATGCGTCCTGACTGAATGGATGTCAGCACAATAATTGTCAAAGAGGTTGCGACAGCAGCATGAATTTGATGTGCCTCATCAAGGCCGAGAAAAATAAAGGTCTGAAACAGTACCGGCACAAGAATAGCCCCACCGCCAATACCCAATAGACCAGCCATATAACCGGCGACAGAGCCAGCTAGAATAAAAAGAGTTATGAGGACCGGCATTTCCAATTCAGGCATATTTATATCCTTTGTTTTTATATTCTTGGCCCGGGGTTTTCATTTTAGTCAACAGCCTGATTTATATCTTGATCGACATCATAGGTTCGCTGAACCGCTTGACGCATATACTGAAGTGCCGCGGATAAAACAGAGGCGTCGGCTTCATTTTTTGGCGCGTTCTCACTCAAATATCGCCGCCATAATCGCCCGCCGGGTTGAGATTGAAACAATCCCATAAGGTGTCGGGTCAAGGCATGTAAGGGAACCCCGTCAGCGACCAGCTTTTCGGCATAAGGTATTAATGCTTCCACCACGGATTCACGGCATGGCGCCGGGGTATCATCGTTGAAAATCAGGCGGTCCACATCAGCAAGTATATAAGGGGTTTTATAAGCTGCACGCCCCAACATGACGCCATCAACATGATGTAAATGCGCCTGTGCCTCTGACAATGTATCAATGCCGCCATTCAAAATAATCGTCAAATCCTGATGTGACTTTTTCAATTCATAAACGAGATCATAATTAAGCGGAGGAATATCTCGGTTTTGCTTAGGGCTTAAACCATCAAGCCAAGCTTTTCTGGCATGCACGATGAACACCTCACACCCGGCTTGCGCAGATAATTCTACCAACCGGAAAAGTGCTTCCTCAGGGTCTTGGTCGTCAACACCGATGCGGGATTTAATGGTGACAGGGATTTTAACCTTCGCACGCATAGCTGATACGCAGTCAGCAACAAGCTCCGGCTCCTGCATTAGGCACGCACCAAATCGGCCAGCTTGTACCCTATCGGATGGGCAACCGACATTGAGATTGATTTCATCATAGCCAAAATCTTCACCAATTTTGGCAGCCTCAGTCAGCGCTGAAGCATCACTGCCACCTAACTGGAGGGCAACGGGGTGCTCGGCAGAGTTAAAAGACAAGAGATGCGCACGATCGCCATGGCGTACCGCATCTGCCGTGACCATTTCAGAATAAAGCCGAGACTTTTTAGACAAGAGCCGTAAAAAATAACGGTCGTGTCTATCCGTCCAGTCCATCATTGGCGCTATACAAAATCGATGCGTGCTCATGAAATAGATATGGCTCAAATAGCTGAGGATGTCTTGAAAAAATTAGCCAGATAAAGAACCAAACATACGCATAAAGATATCGCGCACAGATTTTTGATGCTCACTCAGTGTTTGTTCCAAATGAGCCATATCTGGAAGAGCAGAGCTTTGACATAACAACAAATTTAACGACTGAGAAAATGGAGGGTCAGCCGGCGTTTCAAGGCACAGGCGGAAAATCTGTAAAAGACCCGAATAAAACGACAAGGCCTCAGTGAGTCGGGTCGTATCATCAGGCGATAAAATATGTTCCGCGCCAAGCAAATCAAGATTAGATCGGGTGGAAGTGCCTATACGATTAGCAAGTGCCAGACCATGCATGAGGCAGAGACCTTGAGCGATAAATTCAATATCAACCAGACCGCCTGGAGCCTGTTTAATATCCCATTTGAAGTCGCCTTTTTTAATATGATGCGCCTCAAGCCGTTTTTTCATATCCACAATATTATGCCGCGACTCATCGGAATCACGTGGCATCTGGAAAACTTTTTTCTGTAAGGCGTATATCTGGTTTGAAAGATTTTCTCCACCTGCCAGCACCCGCCCCCGCGTCAATGCCATATGCTCCCAAAGCCATGCATTTGAGAATTGGTAATCTTCAAAACTTTTAATTTTCGTGACGAGAGGGCCGGCATTTCCCGTTGGGCGCAAACGCATGTCTATATCAAAAAGATGGCCTTCAGAGGTTGGTGCCGTCATGGCAGAAATGAAACGTCGTGCAGCACGACTAAAAAAAACTTCCATTGAGGACGTCGCCGTATAGGTCACATCCTGTGCGTAATCTTCAGCCGCACAAACAATAATAAGGTCAAGATCAGAGGATACCGTCATTTCGCGGCTGCCGAGTTTACCTAGCCCTAGCACCACCATCTCAGCACCCTCAGGGAGCGATACTTCACCCAGCAAATCTTTCATTACAAAGTCATAAAGGACGCGCGCACTCGCATCGGCAATTTTAGTAATATCCTCACCCGCAGCAAGTCCGGTTAACTTACCGGACAAAATATGGGAACCAATCCGAAATATTTTTTCCCTATGCCAACGCCTAGTCGCATCCAGCATATCTTCAAAATGAGTTATACCGGACATATAACTTTGGAGATCTTGTAATACGTCATCAGCATCCGACAGTGGTTGATTGAAATTGGGATCAAGCAAACTGTCCAGCGTCACGGGACGGCGGCTCAATTGCGCGGATAAGCGTGGCGCAGTCCCAACAATATCGGTGATAAGATTAAGCAAATCAGGGTTGGATTGAAAAAGAGAAAAAATTTGTATTCCTGAAGGGAGGCCTGTCATAAAATCGTTAAACCGTGCAAATGCAAAATCCGGATCAGGGGTTTGCGATAGGCTCTTCAGGAGGCGAGGCTTTATTCTTGTCAACAACTCCCGGGCGCGCGGCGTGCGAACTGCGGCAAATCTGCCGCTATGCCACCCTCTGATTTCATCGGACATCTGCGCCGCCCGTTCAAATCCCATCTGGGAAAGTGTCTCCAATGTTTCTGGATCATTCTCACTACCGACAAAAACAAGATTGCCCATCTCATTCGCCAGCACCTCACCTTGCTCAAACAGCTCAGCATAATGTGTTTGAACAGTTTTCAGAACTTCTATGAGTTGGCTTCTAAAATCATCAAGCGTTTCATAGCCACAGAAATATGAAAATCTCTGTAATTTTTCTTCAGTTTTAGGAAGCGTATGTGTTTGTTCATCTTGCTGCATTTGCAACCGGTGTTCTATGCCGCGTAGGAAATGATAAGCTGCCGTCAATTCATCTACAGTTTCGGTTTTAATCCAACCACGCTCTGCCAGGCGGGTGAGCATGGGACAAGTTTGAGACCCACGCAGGCTTTTATCCCGCCCTCCGGCTATAAGTTGCTGTGTCTGCACAAAGAACTCAATCTCCCTAATACCCCCCCTTCCAAGCTTGATGTTATGTCCCGCAACAGCGATTTGACCATGCCCCCGAACCGCATGAATTTGCCGCTTCATTGCGTGGACGTCTTCAATAGCGGCAAAATCCAAATTCTTTCTCCAGATAAAGGGGGACAATATAGCGAGCAGTTTATCGCCCGTTCTCTTATCACCGGCAATCTGTCGTGCCTTTATGAACGCGGCTCGCTCCCAGTTCTGACCGAAGGACTCGTAATATATTTCTGCTGCCGGGATGGACACTGCAACTGGGGTAGACCCAGGATCTGGGCGTAATCGCAAATCCACCCGAAACACAAAACCTGCATCTGTGGTAGATTGCAAAATCGTGGACAAATTTTTCGTCAACTCAACCCAAAATTCATTGAGCTTATAACCATCCAGAGATTTTATACGCTCCGGTTCGTAAAAAACGACTATATCGATATCAGATGAATAATTCAGTTCGCGTGCGCCATATTTTCCCATACCTAAAATAACGCACTGGCATTGATCGGCTGTCGGCGGTGCATCCAAACCATATTGAACAGACCTGTTTTTAAGCAACCAATCCAAGCTGACCCTGACGGAGGCATCGGCAAAATCTGTTAGAGTCCCCGTTACCTCATCCAGTGACCAGATGCCGGCAATATCTGCCATGGCAGTCGCCAGAGACATACTCTGTCGGCAGAGTCGTAAATACCGCATCAATCCATCTTGGTCGCAAGACAAATCTTGCTCATAAATATGAGTTAATATTTTTTCACAAAAGACATCCGGCCCATCTTGAGCCAGCTCTATAAGTATCTCCGGACGCGTACGAATAATACGTGTTAAAAATGAGGAGCCTGCAAAAATTTGGAGAAACAGATCTTCATGGTCATTCACAAATGAGATGATTGCTGATTTTGCTTCGGCAGATAATTCAGAAATCCAAATCGATTTGCAATCCACAAAATGACTATACGCGACCCGATAAGCCTCGCTGTCCCTGTGTTTCACATCAGTTTTCTTTCGGTCTGAAAAGCCTTTTTTCATGCGTCTAATGTTAACACAATTTCAGCTTTCAGCCCTTGAGGTAAATTTTGTTTTAAACGAAGCTTTCCGCCATGACTTTGGGCAATCGCGGATACTAGCGACAGACCTAAACCACTCCCCGGCCTATTTCGACTAGCATCCAGCCGGACAAAGCGTTCAGTCACACGTGACATATCTGACGGCGGAATGCCTGGACCATTATCTGCCACATAAATAATTAATGTGTTTTTTGATTTAGTTAGCCCGACTGAAATCACCGTCTCATCAGAAGAACCGTATTTGATGGCATTATCTATTAAATTAATGAGCGCTTGCGACATAAGAGGCTGCGCAACCTTCATTAAAAGAGGGGCTTCAGGCAAATCTAAATCAAAACGCGCACCAATTTCTTCACCTACAGGCTCCATAAATTCAACAGCCTGTTTAGTAAGGTCAACAATATCCAGCATTTCTTTTTGGATATCTCGGGCCCCAGCCTCAAGTTGCGCCACGGACAACAAAGCGTTGAAGACAGCCAAAAGCTCATCAGCCTCTGCTATTGTTTCCTGTATAATTTTTTTATAATCTTCAGGGCTGGCGGGTTTCATTAAGGTAACTTCCAACTTATTGCGAACCCTGTTTATCGGACTTCGTAAATCGTGAGCAATATTATCGGTTACATCGCGCATGCCATTCATTAGACTTTCAATCCGGCTTAACATTTTATTGAGATTAATGCCTAACTGATCAATTTCATCCCCACTTCCTCTAACCGGAATGCGACGAGATAAATCCCCCGCCATAATGTCTGAGCTTGTGCGATTAATGCTGTCTATCCGTCGGGTGAAATTACGACTGACGATAACACCTCCGACCAAACCGAAAAGAACAGTCATACCTAGTCCGTAAACCATGGAATTAAAAATAACCTCACTAAATTTGTGGAACTCCTCAACATCTCGACCGACGAGCAGGTAGAACCCTTGCGGTAAAGTGAAGGTTTTTGCCCGCGCCGCATGTTTTTCTTCAAAGTTATTCGTAATACGAACGAACTCAAATTCCTTCCACCCTTCTCCAGCATCTTTTAAATCAGGAACTTTATTTAAATTGCCAGCCATAGGCAGGCCCTGAGGGTCAATTAAAAGATAAATGGACAGACGCGGATCCCGGCTAAGCACAGCAACCCGCCTTGCTAGGCTGGGTATACCCCCCTCCTTAAATCTTTTTGATAGATCCGCAATATCGGCCTCTATCGCAGCATCAGTTTGACCGGAGGTAAGGGTAATTGAATTCCAGAAAAGATAGGCATAGAGCATGGAAGTCGACAGCAGAAATATCGACAAATACAGCAATGCTGCTCGAAAAGTTGTTGTTCTGAGAAGTTTAGTCTGGAACACGTAAGGAGTACCCCGCTCCTCTTATTGTATGCACCAGTGGCGGGGTAAAATCTTTATCAATCTTTGACCGCAAACGAGAAATGTGAACATCAATAACATTTGTCTGAGGGTCAAAATGATATTCCCAAACATTTTCCAGCAACATGGTTCTCGTTACCACCCGACCTGCATTACGCAATAAAAATTCCAGCAATTTAAATTCACGAGGTTGAAGATCTATAGCTTTATCATGGCGCATCACTCGACGCGTTAGAAGATTCATTTCTAAATCCTCAAATTTGAGGGTTGTCTCAGCTAACTGACCAGACCCACGCTTCACGAGCACTTCAATTCTTGCTAATAATTCAGAAAAGGCAAATGGCTTACTTAGATAATCATCGCCGCCTGATTTAAGCCCCATAACCTTGTCATCCACATCTCCCAATGCAGATAAAAACAAAACAGGCGTGGTGTTATGGTTTTGGCGAAGCTTCTTAACCAAAGTAAGCCCATCAAGAGCGGGAAGCATGCGGTCAACAATCAAAACATCAAATTTACCGACAAGGGCGATTTCATATCCCTCTTCACCATCGGCGGCATGGTCAACAACATGACCGCTCTCCTGTAGACCTTTTATGACATACTTCGAAGCTTCTTTATCGTCTTCAATCAATAAAATATGCATGTGTATACCTTAAACAAATTGGCGACGATGAGAAAGGAGGAGGGGAAACTTTCTATCGCCGCCGAAACGCAAATGGACTTGGGGAGTATCAATTGCGTAATCTCAAACTACATAATGCCTCATAAACCTTATGTAACGAGGAGATTAATTAATTTTAATGTTTGTTAATTTTTGGGAGCATTGCGGAAGAAAGACCGCATTAAGAAAATTCCCGCTAGAATCAGCAGGAAAGGCAGTGCCCATAGAGGCGCATTTTTAATATCAAAGCGAGGCTTTAATAAAGCAAATTCACCATATCGATCCTCAATGAAAACAAGAATTTCATCATCGGTCTTTCCGGCCTTAATTTGCTCACGAATTAGCATCCGTAAGTCTTTAGCTAGAGGAGCATCACTGTCATCAATTGATTGATTTTGACAGACCATGCATCTGAGTTCCATGGATAAGCTTCTGGCGCGCGCTTCTAGGGCTTCATCCTTAAAGGCCTCTCCAGGGCTAATAGCCAAAACTGGGTAGGTACATAAGTAGATAGATATAAGTAGGAAGTTAAATTTTTTTGATGCCACTCTGATGGTCATTTGAGATCTCGCTCTGTATCTACTAAACGCTATCACTGCTGAAAGATTTTACCTCGCGCCGCATCAGCCCAGCAACGCCGCCCAACGCCATAATCAGCCCACCAATCCAGATGAAAGCGACTAACGGGTGATACCATATTCGTACAACGCGAGAGGCCATACCATCACTTATGGTTTCATCAGCTATAACAATATAAAGATGCCCCGCAAGGTTCTTCAAAATAGCGGCTTCAGTCGTAGATTGACGTTCCACAGTATAAAAACGTTTCTCAGGTTTTAGCAGAGCAACATCAACGTCTCCGCGCCTGACAGAAAACTCACCTCGCTCCGCAGAATAGTTCTCCCCACTGACTGTGGCTTCTCCGTTAAACGTCACTTCATATCCTGAAATTTTCATAACCGCACCAGGAACAACCGCTTGAACAACCTCGCTGCGCCACGCAGTTGTTCCTACAATGCCAAGTATCATAACTCCAAGCCCCCCATGGGCCAAAATGCTTCCCCATTGCTGAAGTGGAAGTTTAAGAATATTTTTAGGCAGTCTCGTTAGAGGTACATTGTTAAATCTAATTTTTTTCCCTAAATCAGCCACCGCTCCCAGCATGAGCCACAAAGACAAACCAACCCCCAAGGCAGCACCACCCTGATGCCCAGCACTCATAATCAAAACTGTCAGACCGCCCAAAACTGCCAGCACGAAAGCCATAGCAAGTTTCTTTATCACTGGGGAAATCTCCGAATGCCCCCAACCTGATAGGGGTCCGATAGGCATTAGCATTAAGAGCGGCGTGATAAGGGGAACAAAAACAGCATTATAATAAGGTGCCCCAACGGAAATTTTACCAAGACCGAATGCATCAATAACCAGGGGGTAAATCGTTCCCAGAAAAACTGTCGCTGTCGCACTAGCGAGAAACACATTGTTCAATATTAAGGCTCCTTCACGGCTGACAGGTTGAAACGGCACATTTTTATCCGCTGATGAGAGTCCGGCTGATCGCATGGCAAACAGAAGTAAAGCTCCACCCACGAGAATACCGAGTATCATAAGGATAAACACGCCCCGTGTCGGGTCGGTTGCGAAAGCATGAACGGAAGTTAAAACGCCTGAGCGTACCAAAAATGTGCCGGCGATACATAAACCAAATGTCAAAATTGCAAGAAGCATTGTCCAGCTATGGAGTGTATTTCTTCGGGCTGTAACAAGTGCAGAATGAAGCAATGCCGTGCCAGCAAGCCATGGCATAAAGCTGGCGTTTTCAACCGGATCCCAAAACCAGAATCCACCCCAACCAAGCTCATAATAAGCCCAGAAAGATCCCACTGCGATACCAAGGGTTAAGCTAAGCCAAGCCAAAAGCGTCCACGGACGCACCCATTTAGCCCAATCAGGAGAAACTTTACCTGACATCAATGCTGCAACTGAAAAAGAGAAAGCCAGCGAAAAGCCGACATAGCCCGCATAAAGTAAAGGCGGATGAACTGCCAGCGCCGGGTCCTGTAAAATCGGATTGAGACCGTTTCCTTCAAAAGGGGGGGATATCAGTCGCGCAAAAGGGTTAGAGGTAAAAAGAGAAAATGCGAGAAAAGCAACCCCAATCATACCCTGCACACCAAGTACGCGAGCCTTCAACGCATCCGGCATTGATTTGCTGAAATGGGCAATACCCGCGCCATAAGCCGCAAGCATCAAAATCCATAGAAGCATGGATCCTTCATGATTTCCCCACACGCCAGTAAGACGATAAATAAAAGGTTTATCTGCGTGGCTATTGGCCGTGACCAACCAAAGCGAGAAGTCCGATTGAACAAATTTAACGGTAAGAACTGCAAACGCCCAAAGGAGGAGGAGAAATTGTAATTTGGCCGCAGGTGCTGCAATTAGAAGAAAGGCCTGACGGTTTCGATGGGCACCATAAAGCGGGAGTGTTGACTGTATCAGAGCAACACAGAATGCCAGTATCATCGCAAAATGACCGGTCTCCGCTATCACTCTTGACTCCCTGAAGATGTATTACCTTGCCACACACCAGTTTCTTTGAGTGCATCAGCAACTTCCCGTGGCATGTAATTCTCATCATGTTTTGCCAAAACTGTGTCAGCGACAAAGATATTTGCAGTTTTAAACTGACCTTCTGCAACGACACCCTGCCCCTCCCGGAACAAATCCGGCAACACCCCTTCAAAAGAGACATCTATTCTGTTTTGCAAATCGGTTACGACGAACCGGTTTTCCAGCCCAATTTTGGTTAAGCTATCTTCCGCAACCAATCCGCCAATTCTGATTTTTCCAACGGGCGTTGAGGCACTTTCGGCAATATCAGTTGGAGATTTAAAATAGACGAGATTATCCTCTAAAGCCGTTAAGGCAATAAAAGCAGTAACTCCCAGCATCAAAAAGCCGAGAGCAAGAAACAGCAGCCGTGTTTGGCGTTGAGTCATAATATCTCCTGACGGGAATATATCTACTAAACGCGAATATTAAAGGTGAAAAACCGACGCATGTCACATAATGACTAAGTTACTATTTTATTGATGGAGAGAAAGTTGTACCCGGAGAAAAATCTGCCACGGGCTGTCCGGCTCAGCTGAAGAGTGCAAATCATTCCAGATTGCTAAAGCTTCAGTTTTGTCGCCCTGCTGAAGAAGAGAAAGTCCACGCAAATATAAACCGCGCGGGTGGTTGGGGTTAATTTCAAGCGCCCGATTTATCAAACGTTCAACACCATCATCAATCAATCCGTCTTGTTGTTGAAGACGGCTTTCAGAAAGCATAACCAAAATGTCAGAGTTTTGTTCGCCATCTTGAAGGGAAATAGCATTCAATAAAGCATCTTCTGCCCTGTCTGCTTCTCCAAGCGCCATCCGCGTTTGGGCAAGCATGAGCCATCCCTCACTATCGTCGGGCTTATTTTTGAGGCGTTGTTCAAGATGAACAACAAGTCCTTCAAGAGGAAGGGTTTCGGGGGGAACATTCAGCCTATCTGCCAGCGGTAGATCAGAATAACCCGGCGACCCAAGCATTAAATAAAGCATCAACGCCAGACCGGGAAGAAAACTAACCACAACGATAAACGCCAGCGAACCATTGGGTTTATCTATCAATTTGTTTTTCAGAACTGGACGTAAAATATAATAACTCGCAGCCGCGCTCATAAGGGCGAGCAGGCTCCAAAGAATTACATCATTAAATGGAACGTCAAGCATGATGCTTCATATCAGCCAAGGTCTTTTTCTGGAAGGGCAAATTTCATGACGTATAGTTTAAGTCTTATTTTTCCATCCGAAAACTGACCGGATACTGCAGTTAGCCTAATAGGGGTATCCGCATAGTAAGTGACAGGTGAGGAGGAAACTCCGACAACAGTAGAATCTTTCTGATAACCAATTTAGTTACCATATCTATCTTCACCACCTACGACACCCAGCTTCCATGTACGCGACCCGCCCAATGGGGTTAAAACTCTACCAGTGATGGCCAGTACAGTACTTTTGCTTGGGATATTGAGCGCAGTATCATTATACATTCCGGCAGTCACAATATGGTCGTTTTCTTCAACATGAAGATCTAAACCGTTCGAGCCTATTAGGTCGCCTTGACCGGTTGCTCCACCTGAATTCGTAATAGACTGCCACCCATTAGTATGCATGACATAAAGTGTCGCCTCAGAATTGATCCAAACACGCCACCCAATTTTGGGAGTAAGAAAAACCCACCTCTTATCTTGAAAAAATGCAAGCTTCCCAGCCTGTTGCGCCCACTCCCCACTCGGAGATGAGCCTACAATATATCCATCACCTTCACCTGGGGATAACGGCGCAAGATTTTTGTTATTTTCCTTAACTTGCATCTGAACAAGCAAGTCCAATCGAGATAGCGCCTCGTTAACGTTCAAATGCTTCCGTCAGTGCTTCAGCATCCGAAGGCAAATGTGCTTCGAAACGAACAAGATCATTTATCAGAGCATTGTGGAGTTCTTTTAAAGAATTCCCAATTGATGTCTCCGGCAAAGGTTTCACGAATAAATAAAATTTAATGTTTGAAAATATTAAGCCGCCAAAATTCAGAAGAGCTGTGAAAGCTAACAAATGAATTGTCAATTTTTCTTCCACTTCTGCGAGCGTGAGATATGTATAAGCTATCAGTGTAACGCTGTCAACATTTTATTGTTTAAAATCAGTAGGTAAGGGGTATTTCAGCGTGTATATTATCAAAATTCTTCTAATAAAATCACACTCTAGAACACTTATCCCCGTTGATATTTTTTTTCATTTTTAGTCATAATCCATGTCAATTTTTAACTCGGCTGATTGTTGACGTACAGAGCGGGCTCTGCCACCTTTGTCACGGTGATGAAAAGATACAGTAGATTATTTAAGAAACTTCAATACTTGAGCTTGCTTTCGGCACTCATTTTTTCAGTAAGCTCTCAGCCTGAACATGCTCATGCGCTTGAACCTGTTACTTTTGCGACAGACTGGAAAGCACAAGCTGAGCAAGGAGGCTTTTATCAAGCTAAAGCTTTGGGGCTATATGAAAAAGCTGGACTGAATGTAGTCATTCGTGGTGGTGGGCCAGGTATTAACATACCGCAGCTTTTAGGCGCACAAGCAATTGATTTTGCCATGGGATCAAACAGTTTTATTCTGCTCAACATGGCTCAAGCCGGAGTTCCTGCCCGTGCCGTCATGGCCGCTTTCCAGAAAGATCCGCAAGTTTTAATTACTCACGACCGGGACGATATTAAATCGATATCCGACATGAAAGATAAACCAATCATGATAGCCGATGCGTCTATTAATGCTTTTTGGGTCTGGATGCGCGCGCGTTATGGTTTTTCAGATAAGCAAATCAGAAAATATACGTTTAATCTCGCGCCCTTTATCGTCGACAAAAATGCAATCCAGCAAGGGTATGCAACTTCAGAGCCCTTCACAATTTCTAAAAATGGTGTCACCCCTAAAGTCTTCTTGCTTTCCGATGAAGGTTACCCGTCTTATGCCGCCATGGTCATCGCGCAAAATAAATTGATTGAAGAAAAACCTGAAATTGTTCAGGCTTTTGTCACAGCTTCTATAGAAGGATGGCGAAGTTATTTGATGGATGACCCGACCCCCGGAAATCAACTGATTCTCTCCTCAAACCAAGATATGACGCAAGATATTCTAGATCAGGCAATTACTCAAATTCGTGACCGTGGCCTGGTCATCTCAGGCGACGCAATAGACAAAGGGATTGGCACAATGACACGACAGAGGTGGGAAACATTCTTCACTTTGATGGCTCAAAATGGTCTGTATGACTTGGAAATGAATTGGGAAAGTGCCTTCACAACAAAATTCGTTAATCAAACTCATTCAAAATAATGTCTCTAGCAATAAAAGTTAATGATTTGAGTATGGCCTATGCTGATGGCATTGAAGTGCTAAGAGGTTTTACCCATTCCTTTGAAGCCGGTAGTTTCACAGCCATTGTAGGCCCATCAGGGTGTGGAAAGAGTTCTCTTTTACGAATTCTTGCAGGTCTTCAATCTCCATCAAGCGGAAAAATTGAAACCAAACCATACACATCAATCGGCTATGTTTTTCAAGAACCCACCCTGCTCGCATGGCGAACTGTTTATGAAAATGTTGCTTTGCCTCTAAAAATTAAAGGCCTCAACCAACAACTGACTCATACCCGCGTGGTTGACGCTTTGGCACTTGTTGGTCTCGCAGATCGTCAACACGCACTTCCGCGTGAATTGTCGGGTGGCATGAAGATGCGCGTGTCTCTTGCGAGAGCCTTGGCACAAAACCCTGATGTTTTATTCATGGATGAACCTTTTGGGGCGCTTGATGAACTCACGCGCTTAAAACTTGATGATGAGTTGCTCGATATATGGCGCCGACAAAAATGCACAATCTTATTTGTTACCCATACAGTTTCTGAAGCTACTTATCTGGCTGAGCGGGTGCTGGTCATGACGTCAAATGGAAAACTCAAAGATGATATTAAAATAGAGGGCAACACGCGGAATGAAGCCTTCCGAGCATCCACGGCATTCCATGAAGCACGCCTGACAATTACCAAATCTCTGGAACATAACGAGGAGGCAATATGATGAAATTTTTGCTTCCTTTATTTGTAGGCTCTGCCCTTTTAGTGTTTTGGGAATGGATTGTTGGCTTTCTTGGAGTGCCAATTTTTGTTCTTCCTCCACCCTCACAAATTGCCTTTGCGCTAATTGAGAACTTCACTTCTCTGATGGGGGCTCTAATTGTTACATTAAGCATTACAGGGTTTGCGTATTTTTGGGCGCTAGTGGGTGGAGTATCACTCGCAATTTTGTTCACACGCTCACGATTTATCGAAATGTCACTTGCTCCTTACGTGGTCACACTTCAAGTCACGCCGGTAGTTGCCATCGCCCCGTTAATTCTGATTTGGGTCGGTTTCGAAAACACCAACCAAGCGATGGTTATCATTGCCTGGATAGTCGCTTTCTTTCCTATTTTAACCAATACCCTGCAAGGTATAAGAAGTGTCGATGGTAGCCTTCACCAGTTGCTGCAACTAAGCGGAGCAAAATGGTGGCAGATACTCATTTACCTTGAACTTCCTGCCGCCCTACCTTCTATCCTGACAGGCGCAAAGATTTCAGGTGGCCTCGCTCTTATCGGCGCAGTCGTAGCTGAATTTGTTGCGGGTTCGGGGACTTCTACAGGGCTTGCATGGCGGATTATAGAGGCTGGTAATCGTTTGGAAATCGCAACTATGTTTGCCGCCCTGACGCTTCTATCCATACTTGGCATCATAATTTATTATGCTCATAACCTTGTAGAATGGATATTACTGAGAAAATGGCATGAGAGCTTTAATTAAAATACATAAAAATTATGTATTTTAATTTATTTTACATCTTCTTGAAGTTTTATGTGAAAAAAGGCAATATGCGGCAACTATTCACTACCGGAAAATCTAATGGCACAACATAGTTCAAAAGGCGCACGTTTTCAGGCTGTTACAGCAAACAGGCTGAATGATGGCGAGGTCGTATATTTCAAAGATAATAGCTGGATTGAAAATTTTGCCGAAGCTGAGATTGCTGATGGTCAAGAAGCTGCAGAGGCGCTTTTGACGAGAGCCAGTCCAGACAATATGGAAGCATTTATTCTCGATCCCTATCTATTCGAGGTCTCTGAGTGTCAGGACGGTTTTACGCCAGTAAGTGTCCGCGAAAATATCCGCGCAAAAGGGCCTACAGTCCGAACAGATTTAGGTAAACAGGCTGAAGCAGGGTAATGCTGCCTGTAACACGAATGAAATATGAAAATATCAAGGATAGCTGATGTATCGTTACGATGAATTTGATCACAAAATTGTCACTGACAGGGTAAGCCAGTTTCGTGGACAGGTTAACCGCCGCATTAGTGGCGAGCTATCTGAGGATGCCTTTAAGCCTCTGCGGCTCATGAACGGCGTCTATCTTCAATTGCATGCTTATATGCTTAGGGTTGCAATTCCTTATGGAACCGTATCCTCAAAGCAGATGAGGATGTTAGCTCATATCGCGCGTAAATATGACCGCGGTTACGGTCACTTCACGACTCGGCAAAATATTCAGTATAACTGGCCAGCTTTAGACCGCATTCCCGACCTTCTCGAAGAACTGGCAAGTGAGGAAATGCATGCCATTCAGACGTCAGGAAATTGCATTCGGAATGTGACAGCTGACCAGTATGCCGGTGCCATAGCTGACGAAATTGAAGACCCAAGAATAATCTCCGAGATTATTCGCCAATGGTCAACTTTCCACCCTGAGTTTTCTTACCTTCCTCGTAAGTTTAAGATTGCCGTGACTGGGCATGAAAATGATCGTGCCGCGATTAAGCTTCATGACATCGGTATTGTTATCGTCAGGAACGATAAAGGAGAGACAGGTTATGAGGTGCATGTCGGTGGTGGTCAGGGGCGCTCCCCTTTTATTGCCAAGAAGATTACAAATTTTGTGCCGGCGGAAAAATTACTCGCGTATTTAGAAGCCGTGATGCGGGTTTATAACATGCTTGGTCGGCGGGATAATTCCTATAAAGCTCGCATCAAAATACTCGTTCATGAAACTGGCGAAACTGAAATGCGACGACTTGTAGATGAAGAGTTCGAAAGAATAGATGCAAGCCAAATGCTTAGCCTTCCAGAAGCAGAACTAGACCGCATCTCAGCGTATTTCGCACCACCAAATTATGAAAACCTACCGGCGCAAAGCGAAGCTTTTGAGGCAGCAAAGGGAAGCAATGCAGAGTTCAATCATTGGGTAAAAACTAACCTTGTGCCTCATAAAACCCCCGGCTACGGGATTGTAAACATCTCATTAAAACCTATTGGCGGTATTCCGGGAGATGCAACGGATGTCCAAATGGATGTTATTGCAGATTTAGCTGAACGTTACGCTCTGGATGAGGTTCGGGTGACACATGAACAAAACCTTGTCTTGCCGCATGTAAAACTCGATGAAGCTAAAGAAGTTTATGACATCCTCTGCGCGCATGATCTTGCCACACCGAATATCGGTCTCATTTCCGACAGTATCGCCTGCCCAGGTCTAGATTATTGCAACCTTGCCAATGCGAGATCAATTCCCTTGGCTCAAGAAATTTCTACACATTTTGCCGACCTTGATAAGCAATATGACATTGGCGAACTTAAAATAAAAATCTCAGGATGTATTAATGCCTGCGGCCATCACCATGTGGGGCATATAGGTATTCTTGGTGTGGATAAGAAAGGCACAGAATTTTATCAGATATCCCTTGGTGGATCCGCAGATGAACAGGCAAGTCTGGGTGACATAACCGGCCAAGCCTTCACCGAAGATAAGGTCGTTGATGCCGTTGATACCATCGTTGAAACATATCTAAATCTAAGACAGCCGGAAGAACGTTTTCTGGACACTTACAGACGTGTCGGAATGAGTCCATTCAAGGAGCAATTATATGCTGACTAAAACTCACCTTATTTCCAATGGCGCGGTTATAGACGACACATGGGTGCTTCTAGATGATGAAACTCCACTAGGTGATACACCGGCAATTATCTCACTGGACCGGTTGAAAGCAGAAGCTGACGCGCTGCGATTGCGCAATGCAAAACTTGGCGTTGTGATAAGAACCAATACGCTGGGTAAAACAAAACTTGGAGAGGATGTACGTGAACTCACCCCATATTTGGATATGCTAAGTACCATTGCTATTGATTTTCCTGTCTATCGAAATGGGCGTGGATACTCGGATGCTCGCATATTACGAGAAGAAATGGGGTTTGAGGGAGAATTGCGTGCGATTGGGGAAGTACTTTTTGATCAATGGTCATTCATGGCCCGTTGCGGCTTTAACACTTTTGAAATTGACGCCAGCATTCCCGTAGAAACATTTAAAGAAGCTTTGAACGAACTCTCTGAAGCCTATCAACCGGCTGTCGATAATCAACGCGGTGTCCTTTGGCGGCGTCACGGCTTATAGGACTTAGCCGAGGCGACCACTCACATATGACCTCTTAATTTTATAAGGCTTTACGTCCAGCGCTGTCTTCCGCTCAGCCATCATATCTGTCAAAAGCTGTGCGGTACCATGCGATAAAGTCCACCCTAATGTGCCGTGGCCTGTATTGAACCACAGATTTTTCAGAGTTTCTGCCTCCCCAATAATTGGCGCACCGTCTGGGGTCATGGGTCTAAAACCTGTCCAGTTCTCAAATAAGTGATAATCCGCAGCCTCTGGGAACAACTCTTCTAGTCGATCGCGGGCAGCGGCGGCACGTCCGGCATCACAAGCGTCATCACTGCCAATTTCTGCAAACCCTGCAACTCTAAGTCGCGACCCAAGTCGGCTAATCACTAGACGGTGTTTCAAGTCGGTGCATGACGCTATTGGCACATTTCTTTCATCAGTAATCGGAACCGTGACTGAATAACCTTTAATTGGCAAAATCGGAATAGTAATACCAATTTTCTTAGCAAGCGCTCTACTTGCTACCCCTGACGACAACACCACCCGGTCAGCCAGAAGGTCTCCATGTTCTGTCGTTACACCCTGCACATATCCATTATGAGAAATAAAGTCCGTTACCCTGCAATTGGTTCGTATTTCACCACCTCGATTTTCAACCTCCGTAGCAAGTTTAGTTGCAAAGATACGCGCATCACCACTTTCGTCGGTCGCACCCATAACAGCCCCGGCAATCAAATTGCTTTCTACAGCAGACCGGAAGGCTGTATCTTTGGCAGCTAACTCAGAGGGCTCCATCCAAACTATTTTTTTGTCTTGATGATGTTTTGCAAAATAATCGCGAGCGGCATCGGCTTCTTTTTGAGTGCTGATTAATCTTACAATTCCGGATTGGCTATCATCATATGAAAAGTCATTACCCAGAATAGATCGGGTCTGTTGTAAACACGACAAACTATAAGTTGCCAGATGCAAATTTCGTTCGGTACCTGCGGACAAAGCCTGCCCTCTACAATTCAGTAGAAACAAATAAAGCCAGTGCCATTGCGCAATATCTAATCTTAATCGGAGACGAAACGGTGCATCTTTCCGCCCTAACCAACGCAGCAACTTAAACGGAACAGAAGGCGCAGCCCACGGCGCACTATCAGACACAGCGATCTGCCCGCCATTCGCGTAACTTGTCTGACCCGCTATATCCTGCCCTGCCTCTAAAAGGATGACCTCATGACCGTCATTTAACAATGCCCAGGCGGAGGTAACGCCGACAATACCGCCACCAATTACAATGACTCTGCTCATGAAGTGTCCATGGAGTTTAGATTTCTTCCTTATCTGCGGCTATGTCAGCAGTCGGCACAGCAACCATTTCCGGAACTTGGATTTCTTGATAGATTGATACACTCGGAAACGCAAACGAGGCGCCAGTATTTTCAACAATTTCTTTTATGGCAATCGCTAATCTTTCCTTATGCGCTAACCACGTCTCCCAATCCGTCTCAACGGTAAAACAATAGATGATCAAATCTATGGAGCTATCATTGAAACTATCGACATATACGAAACATGGCGGCTGAGGGCCTGAAAGAAAAGCATCATCATCTTTTAACCATTTCAGAATTTGATCCCGAACTCGCCGAAGCTGTGTCGATGTCGTGCGATATTCCAACCCAACTTTCCAATAAATACGGCGGTGCGGCATTTGCGAATAATTAACCAAAGCATGATCAGCAAACATATTATTCGGCACTATGACAGGAACGAGATCAAATCGTCTCACCCGTGTTGACCTAAAGCCAATTTGTTCAATCGTACCGGATACCACACCTTCAACTTCAATCCAGTCGCCAAGGGCAAAGCGCCTCTCAACCAAAATAGAAATGCCACCCAATAGATTTTTAAACAAATCTTGGGCTCCAAGGGCCACGGCAACACCAAACAGTCCAAAACCTGCAATAATAGGCCCAATTTGAATGCCCCAAATTTGTAAAACTGTTGCAATCCCTGTGAGAATGACCCCCCAACGTGCAACAGTGACCAACCAATTCACAATTTCTTTTGATAAAATACTCTCGAGATTATGGAGTGTGAAGGAAAGTGGGGTCACTGCGGCATAAAAAAACCAGAAGAGGCCAACCGCTACAAAACTTTTAAGCAACTTTTCCGCGATTACCGCTGAAAGCCCGCCTAGCTGTAAATACTCAACTGCAAAAAATAACCCAATAACCAGAAAAAAGAATTTTAAAGGACGCTCCAGTGAAACAATCATCACATCGTCCATTTGCGTTTCGGTTTTGGCAGCCAAGCTGCTCATCTTTTGCAAGACAAACCTTGAAAAGAGACCTCGTACGAAAGCAAAGGATAAGAAAATCAAAAATGCAATTAGCATTTTTTCCATGCCAATGCCAAAACTACTGGTTTTCCAAACATCTATAATGAGTTCAACGAAGTCTAATAAGGTGTCCATACATTCATTTAACGGAATTTTTTAACCGTTTCCTCCAAAAAATGCCGGCCGTGGCGATCTTCTATCTCAACCACCCATAAATCCGGATCAATTCGCAAATCTTGTTTAATCAAATCATCAATAGTTTGATTGTCTGTACTACTTTCCACACGCTCCTGCCAAATGCGATGACCTTCAGGCCCAAGAATGGGTGAAAACAGGCTTGATGAACCATCCAGATTATTCACGCGTACCAGACAATCCCCAGCATCCTTATCTCCTCGGTTAAAGACAGTTGCCATCGCCCCACCATGAGCCGCCCGCAAAACAAGCGCCTGAACCCAAATTTCGGTTTTTAATCGCATATAAAACCTTGCTGCATTATATATCTTCTGACGCATACCATATTGAGGAAATAAGCGTCAAAACTTGCCTCAGGGGTATTTCAGAATTAAATCATGTTTCGACAAGGATAAAGGTTAATCATGCCATTGGAAAACTTACTTGAAGACTTCGATCTTTTTGATGATTGGGAAGATAGGTACAAGTTTATTATTGAACTTGGGGCTGGTCTTGAGCCTCTGTCAGACGAAGAGCATAATGACGTCAACAAAGTCCCTGGGTGTGTTAGTCAAGTTTGGCTTGTATCTGAGGGATCGCCCGATGAAATTCAATTCAGAGGGGATAGTGACGCGCATATCGTCAAAGGACTTGTCGCAATTTTGCTTTCCATTTTTTCAGGTAAATCTGCACAGGAAATAATGGAAATTAACGCCCAAGCTATTTTTGAAAAACTCGGTCTCAAAGATCATTTAACCCCCCAAAGATCGAATGGTTTCTATGCAATGGTTTCTAGAATACGAGCAGATGCTGAAGCCCTTGATGCTGGCAAATAACCATAATGTTGCGCTAAACGTCGAAAGGCAATTTTAAGAACCAGCTTTCCTGAACGATTTGGCCAACCAAGCTTTTTCTCCATTTCGACAAGGCCAACGTTAAGACAACAAGTTGTAATCAACACCTCGTCTAAATCCTGACCAACCGCGTCTCCAGCTTTATGTAAACGCTTCCGTGCATCTAAAACCGCACCCGGAACATCCGAATATTCATGACCGGCACGCCGCCCATCCTGTACAGACACACGGCTTAAATCCAGCGTGATACTTTTACACGACTGACTTAATTCAAAATCACGGCATAAACGTTCCCCAGCAGCAAATTCAACATCATCAAAAACAATAGCCCCTTTTTGGTTTTTGCCATTACGCGATTTTAACCATGCGAGTGGTGTCTGGGAATTTTTAAACATCACACCATCTTCTTTGGACTCAAGCTGATGATGTTGAGCTAAAAAAGCATGTGCGGGTGTTTTGCCTCGCAAATAAAATGACCGACCTGGATCGGAAATAACGTATTTTTCTTCTTCAGAAGCATCTCGTTGTAACAAATCTTCTGATATAAATTTCTCAACATAATGATCCCCACATTGCATAACGGCATTCGTCCATTTGTTACGTTTAACCATAAGACCAAAATATTTTTGATCACGCTTCAAATAGGCTCCCACCTCTATCAAACGACGAGCTATGCGCATAAACTCCTGACGTTCCCCCGGACTCATTTTCCAAGCAACTCCAGCGAGCTGGCAAATTCAACAATCGCGGCTTCTAAGATTTCAAGCGCCAGGTCTTTATCAGAACAATCTCGCATTTCCTCAACTTTACGACAGGCATGTGTCACAGAAGTTCCATCTCTTTTGAAAAGAGTTCCGATTTTAGTAAAGGTCATCCCAAAACCGATATGACATAGATATTCAGAACATTGTCGACATTGAGAAATTTTCTCACGACCCCGCATAGAATGCGTCATCATCTTTGCTGGAACATTATAAATGAGAGACATATTCGTCATCACAAGATGTGCACAGGCAATTTCCCTAATATTATCTACGCTTGAATTTTTTTGTCTATAGAACCCTGCACGCTTTCTGTTTTCCCAGAATTTATGTTTTTTTGCATTATTACCTCTCCTCTCAGCCCTTTTGATTATCAAGCATGAAGCATCAACGCAGGTAAATTCAGAAAATTATTTAATAACAATGGCTTATGTAAATAAATAGTTTTAACAAAAATTAATTTTTTATGATTTTTATTATTATTTTTTTTTACTATTATTTTTGCCCTTTAAATGTTATATTTCGAAAGAATTGAAAAACAAAAAAATTCTACTTTTTTTAACATTTGTTCAAGTTGCTTTCGTCTAGTTAATTTGCCTTCTACTCTTTAGCTGGAAAGAAAATAATGAACAAAAGAGCATCTCGAACAAGTTCAAGTTTGCCTAATGGCGGTGAAT
>QOQK01000012.1 GCA_003331985.1 PS1 clade bacterium
TCTGCACACGATTACACATTTAGCAATATTGACGGGGAACCTATGCCCTTTTCTAACTATAAAGGAAAAGCTCTCCTGGTAGTTAATACAGCTTCCAAATGCGGTTTCACCGGACAATATGACGGATTACAATCCTTGTGGGAAAGTTATAAAGATAAGGGGCTGGTTGTTGTTGGCGTACCTTCGAATGATTTTGGTCGCCAAGAGCCAGGTTCAAAAGAGGAAATCAAAGAGTTCTGTGAAGTTAATTTTAATGTGAATTTCCCAATGACGTCTAAAGTTGTCGTAAAAGGCGACGAGGCACACCCTTTCTACCAATGGGCTAATAATGTTGCAGGTGGCCCAATGTGGAATTTTCACAAATACCTCATCACACCGGATGGTGAGATGGTCAAAGGATTTTCGTCTTTGGTAGGGCCCGAGTCTAAAAAACTGACAAAAGCTATCGAGAGAGTTTTGCCGAATTAATCCTAAAGCTTTCTTTGACAGTTTCTATAATCTCGATTGATGAGCCATATGCTTCGTTATCAAATTATTCCAGTGACCCCGCTTCAGCAGAATTGCACAGTTTTCTGGTCTCCTGAAACCAATCGTGGGGGCATTGTGGATCCGGGTGGCGATTTAAGTCTCATTCGAAATTTTCTGAGCGAGAACGACATCACGCTGGAGAAGATATTATGCACACATGGCCATCTTGATCATGTTGGAGCTGTCTCTGAGCTCGCAAGAGAATTGTCCCTGCCAGTCATTGGGCCTCACAAGGATGATTTATTTTGGATTGAGGGTCTCCCCGAAGCCGCCGAGATGTATGGTTTTCAAAATGTTGAGACATTTGTTCCTGATCAGTGGCTTGAGGATGGGGACAAGGTTGAAGCTGCCGGAGTGACATTTGATGTTGTTCATTGTCCAGGGCACACGCCAGGTCATGTGATTTTCTATCAACCTGATGACAATGTTGCGATGGTTGGAGATGTGATTTTTCAAGGGTCGATTGGACGAACAGATTTTCCAAAAGGTGACCATCAGCAACTCATCACATCAATTACACAAAAACTATGGCCATTAGGACAAGATGTTACTTTTGTGCCGGGACACGGACCGACTTCAACATTTGGTGAGGAAAGGCGTTCTAATCCTTTTGTGTCAGATATGGCGCTCGGTCACGTTTCTTAAATATTTACTTAACGTCGTATTCAGAAAAATCTGGCTTGCGCATGTTTAACATATAACGAGTTGCAGACATGGGCCATATGGTGAAATTCTGCCCATCGCTATCTTTATACCAGCTTGAACAACTACCCTGCCAAACTGTACCTTTGAGTTGTCCCTGAATGAAGGAATTGAATTTCTCTTGGCTTGCCGGTTTTGGGTCTAATGAGGTCCAACCATTTTTACGCATTTTCTTAAGGCACTTGACGATATAATTTACCTGCGCCTCAATCATTAAAATTACCGAATTATGCCCTAAAGCGCTGTTGGGGCCGAGTAGCATGAAGAAATTTGGAAAACCCGAAACCGCAACTGTTTTATGAGACCGTATATTTTCCTGCCAGCTCTCTGAAAGTGTTGTCCCGCCGGGTCCTTTTACTTCCATTGATGAGAGAATGTTAAAGGGGTTGAACCCTGTGGCATAGATAATCACATCAAAATTACGGCTCTTATCATCGGCATCAGTAATGCCGTTTTTTGTGACGGCCTTGACGGCCCGGTCAACCAATTGCACGTGATCTTTTTGTAAAGATTGAAGATAGGAATCAATAAACAGTACCCGCTTACATCCAACGGAATAATCCGGTATCAGTTTGCTAAGAAGCTCGGGGTCTTTAACTTCTTGTCTTAGAAAGGCCTCAGCTCTCATGCGTGCAAGCTTTTGCATAAAGCTGTTTTCACGAAAAGCAGGATGGAGAACAAACTCAGCCCAAAGGAAAATTCTTAATCTTTTTAATAAAGGTATAATAGGGAGTAATCGCATAAGCTTTAGGGCTCTTCCCGAATATTCTTTATTGTCCCTATCCATCATCCAATTGGGTGTGCGCTGGAAAATGGTGAGAGAGGCGACTTTATCGTCTATCTCTGGAACAGCCTGAACGGCGCTGGCGGCATTACCGATAATGGCAACGTTCTTACCGGTCAAGTCGACATTATGGTCCCATTTAGCTGTATGGAAAGATGCTCCCTTGAAATCTTCAAGTCCTGGAACATTTGGATAGGCAGGGCTGTGTAAGCCGCCTAGACCAGAGATAATATAGTCGAATTTTTCTTCTTTGTTATGCCCTGATGCGTCAGTGAGGCTGACAACCCATTCATAATTTTGATAAGTAGCCCCGGTAATTTCTGTGTGAAATTGGCATAAGCGAATTATGCCTGATTTTTCTGAAACATCTTCAAGATAAGCCTGAATATCTGAACCGCCGGAATATAATTTTGGCCAATCAGATTTTTGTGCGAAAGAAAACGAATATAAATGGGATGGCACATCACAAGACACACCGGGATATGTGTTTTCGCGCCAAGTGCCGCCCACACGATCGGCTTTTTCATAAATAACGAGATTTGAAAAACCTGCTTCTTTGAGCTTAATAGCCATACAAATGCCCGATACGCCGGCCCCTAAAATAGCTATGCGTGGGTTATTTGTCGTCACAATGTGGCTCCTAGTAATTTGCTTTAAGTTTAAATGACCTAGTATTAACTAAGTATCAATCAAATAGAGACTGTAAAGACCAATGAAAAGTTTTCTACCAAATTTTCATGCTGTTATTTTTGGCGCCGGTGGTGGCATTGGGGCGGCCATGGCATCGCAGTTAGTCGCTACACCAAACTGCAGTCGTTTGACCTTAATGGGCAGAAACATCTCTAAAATACAGGAGAATGTAAACACTAATGGCGATACTGATATACAATTGTTGCAAGCTGATATTTGTGATGAGAAATCGATTGCCCATGTCGCGGCGCAATTTGGTGAATATATAAATAATGACGCCCCGCTTCAGTTGTTTGTGAATGCCAGTGGAATTTTGCATGATGAAGAAAACAGCCTTCAACCGGAGAGAAGCATCAGGCATTTGTCTAATGAGGCATTCCAAAAGGTCTTCGCGATTAACAGTTTTGGCCCTGCATTATTGATAAAGCATTTTTTACCTTTTATGCCGCGCGACCAGAGGTCTGTCTTTGGCTCTCTTTCTGCGCGGGTTGGCTCTATATCCGATAATAAGATTGGTGGATGGTATGCCTATCGTGCCTCAAAAGCGGCACATAACATGCTCATCAAAACCGCCTCGCTAGAAGCGCGTATGAAATATAATCAAGCGGTGATTGTCGGCTTGCATCCAGGGACAGTTGCAACCAATCTGTCAGCTCCTTTTAGAGGGAATGTGTCGCCTGAAAAACTTTTTACCCCATCTCAATCAGCAGATTATCTCCTAGGCGTGATGGATAATCTGACAATTGAGCAAAGCGGATCAGTATTTGCCTGGGATGGACAAGAAATTCCGGCTTAGAATAGCTTACGCTAATCCTGAAGGTGGTGAGCTAACATCTGCCTCCTGAACAGCTTCCAATGCTGCGAGAGTGAGTTCTTTTGCCAAATTAGTGGTTACTTCCGGGTCAGCCACAATGACCCGGGCTCTTATCGCAAGTGCCATTGCACAGGCTTGGAGTACGTCACCATTTGCCATTCCGTCACGCCGTGCCTCCCGACTGACCACGGCGAGTATATCTTCAAGTAATTGATGTACCCGCATCGGGGCTTCTGTTGCCTCATGAAGAGGGAAATCTACATCAAATTTGTCGCCGGTATCGGTGATGGCGGTAAAAGGTAAGGGGCGTGCCATAATCATCTCCAGAAAAGTTATTTGCCGTTGCGACATCTGACTGAGCAATACTTTACTTGGTCCCAGTCCTTTATCCATTTTTTTCGCCAGACAAAGGGCCGTCCGCAAACCAAACATGTTTTTTCCGGAAGGTCAGATTTTTTTCGCATCCTCATAGAATGTATTTGGCTTGAAAATCTGAGATGTCAAATATTTGGAAAATTTAGCCACGACTTCCAAAAGGAAGCCGTGGCAAACCGGCTGAGGAGGGACGTCTGCCGGTTTGCGTGGCGTAACTGAACAATAATATTACGCTACGGGACTTGCTACTTCACACAACCTAGCCTCGCTTAACCAATGTAAAGATAGGTTAAAGGCAGGTTCAATAACTTTCTGATTTTTATGGGTTTGTTTGTTCAAGCGTTGTCTTTTCACAACAAAATTGTGGTATTTCTATCTGTGGTTGTCCAGATTTTGTCGATAGGTTGTCATATGTGCCTAAATTTTGTTAATTAGATATTCAATTGAGGCGCTCATTAGTCGGTTAAAGAGCATCTCAGATCATATTTCAGGAGGGTCGGATGGATCATAACAAACAGTTTTATATTAATGGTGAATGGATTGATTCAAGTAATGGTCAATCTCACGATGTTATTAATCCTGCTACCGAAACGGCCTGCGGACAAATTACTCTCGCCAGTGTGGAAGATGTAGATAATGCCGTTAAGGCAGCAAAAGCTGCATTCCCCGCTTTCTCAAAAACGTCACGCGAGGATAAGTTGACGTTAATTGATAAAATTATTGAGGTTTATTCAGCGCGAATGGATGACCTGATTGCGGCAGTTATGATGGAAATGGGTTCGCCGAGAATGCTGGCGGCAAAAGCACAAGTGCCCGCCGGGCTTGGTCATTTTATTCAGATTAAAAAAGTGCTTGAGGACTTTGATTTTGGCGGTGATCTTGGTGGTGCTAAAATTATTCGTGAACCTGTCGGTGTCTGTGGATTGATTACACCCTGGAACTGGCCGCTCAATCAGGTTGCTTGTAAAGTTGCACCTGCGCTTGCGGCAGGTTGCACAATGGTTCTCAAGCCTTCCGAAGTATCGCCTTTAAGTGCAATCATATTCGCTGAAATTATGGATGAAGCCGGTGTTCCTGCCGGGGTATTTAATATGCTTAATGGTGATGGCGCTATAGCCGGGTCACATTTATCATCTCACCCTGACATTGATATGATGTCATTTACGGGGTCAACACGTGCCGGTGTACTTATTGCTAAGGCTGCCGCAAATACAGTCAAACGCGTCTCGCAGGAACTTGGCGGCAAATCAGCTAACATTGTTCTTGATGATGCAGACTTGGAGCGCGCTGTTCGGCAAGGTGTTATGACATGCTTCACCAATTCCGGTCAGTCTTGTAACGCACCCACCCGTATGCTGGTTCCGGCCTCCAAACATGTTGAGGCGCTGGAAATTGCCAAGGCAACTGCTGAAAAAGTTGTTGCTGGTGAGCCGGATGCAGAAGGCACGACTATTGGTCCGGTATCCAATAAGGTTCAGTTCGATAAAATTCGTGGGCTGATACAGGCAGGAATTGATGAAGGCGCAGAATTGGTTTGTGGCGGCCCTGATATGCCTGAAGGTGTAGATAAAGGATATTACATCCGCCCAACTGTTTTTGGAAATGTGACCAATGATATGCGGATTGCCAGAGAGGAAATTTTTGGCCCTGTTCTATCTATCCTCCCCTATGAAACAGAAGAAGATGCTGTTGAGATTGCCAATGACACGATTTATGGCCTCGCGGCTTATATCCAGTCCGGCGATAGCGAACATGCTTATGAAATTGCCGCGCAATTACGTGTCGGTAATGTCAGTGTCAATGGTGCAAGCTCGGATATTGCTGCTCCATTTGGTGGATATAAGCAATCCGGCAATGGACGCGAGTGGGGTGTCTATGGGCTGGAAGAGTTTCTAGAGTCTAAAGCTGTTGTCGGCAGCTAGCCTCTAAGCTCGCTGATTTACAGTTTATGCAGCTTACGGGTTGCCACAAAGACAGGAATAATCCCTACCCCGACAATGATTAGGGCGGGGAGGGCGGCATCCTCAATCTGTCCGACAGATGCATAATTATAAACTTGTGTCGCCAAGGTTTCGAAATTAAACGGCCTCAAAATAAGTGTTGCCGGAAGTTCTTTCATCGTATCCACAAAAATGAGGACTGATGCTGTTATGAGAGCCGGTCGTAACATCGGTAGATGGACAAGTCTGAGAAGTTGAAATGTCCGTGCGCCAAGTGTGCTGGCAGCCATATCGGTAGTTTTAGGGATACGAGACAATTCAGCCTCGAATGTACCAAATGAAATTGATAGGAAGCGAAGTGAGTAAGCAAAAATCAAAGCAAACAAACTGCCGCTTAATATTGGTAAGAATGATAAATTCAGAAGCTGGGATGAAAAATTGTCAAACTGGGACAGCACAATCAAAACACCAAGCCCTAGGACGGTTCCAGGGATAGCGTATCCCAATGAGGCAGTTTGAATTGATTTGTTTAACCATCCCGGCGTATTTATTCGCGTCAGAAATGCCAAGAAAAGTCCAATGCCAACAACAATGATGGCTGTCGCGCTGGCAAGCACAATGCTTCTCGTGGCTGCAGAGAATAGACCATCGGCATTCTCAAAACGTCCCAGAGAAAAGATAATAAGCAATACTACCGGCAGCACAAAGCCGATTAAAAACGGCAGGCTGCTGATTATAAGAATGACGCCTTGCATTAGGGGTGTGGGTTTATGCAAAATGGGAGCAAGGTTGTGTTTGGATTTTTGTTCAATACCACCCGCACGCAGATATCTCTCTACTAGTAATAAAAGCGCCATTAAGGCAAGCAACAGCATTGCAATTCTGGCTGCGCCTTCAAGACTGCCACGTGATAACCATGTTTCATAAACCCCGACAGTAAGGGTTTTGACTCCAAGATGCTCAACGGCGCCGATATCATTCAGACATTCCATTAGCGCAAGGGCAACACCGACAATTATCATTGGTCGAGAGAGAGGGATAGCAATCTGACGAAAACTCATCCACTGCGACGCCCCCAGCACGCGCCCGGCCTGCATTAATTCTGCAGATTGATTTATGAAGCCGGTTCGCGCCGACATATAAACATAGGGATAAAGCACAGCAGATAAGGTAAAGATGGCACCGCCAAGACTGTTGAGTGACGGGTACCACGCATGGTTTCCAAAAATTGAAACCCATAGCTGGTAAAAAGGTCCGGCTTTATCAAGAAATTCTGCGAATACATAAGCCGCGATATAGGTTGGCATTGCCAGAGGCAGTAATAGCAACCATTGTAAATGCCTACGTCCAGGAAAGTCGATGAAAGTGACAAACCAAGCTGCCGGAACTCCGGCCAATAGAGTTACAACTGCGACGCCCAACATGAGGCCAAGAGTTTGTCCGAATTGGTAAGGCAATACAGTCGTCATCAAAAATGACATTAAGCCATCATTCGCGCTGTCGGATATTTCGGGCGGGGCTATGGTGAGCCATGCAATACCCAGAATTGGTGCCAGCATGGCAAGGACAATCAAAAAACCCAGAAGGCGAGCGAGTAATTTTCCTGTCACCCGCTTTTGTCCTTTATTAAAGCCATGGCAGCAATTAATTCCCGCGTAATTTCTTCAGCCTCGTCCGGCGTAAAATCCATCGGCAAGTCAATTTCCTCGGAGGTTATGTAAATGCGCACCATTCCCTGATCGGTAGGCCCTATGCTCAAATCCGCTATGATTTCTGAAGGCGTGTTAATACCCATGCGTCATCTCCTGATGGTTTTATACTCACTTTATAAGGCTTATTTATGATTTTGGGCAACTCTATAGGAAATTCAAATTATCCGCTTGAAACATCCGGCTTTAAGGATTAATTTCCCAACACTTTCATTAAGTCATGAAAGCAGTGCAGATGTAGCTCAGTAGGTTAGAGCGCTTGATTGTGGATCAAGAGGTCCCCCGTTCAAATCGGGGCATCTGTACCATTTCACTATTTAAGAAAACTGGCAGAGAGGAAGGGATTCGAACCCTCGATGGGCTATTAACCCATACTCCCTTAGCAGGGGAGCGCCTTCAGCCACTCGGCCACCTCTCTACGCAGACCACCTAAATAGAACAGCATAGCGGTTTGGTCAATTGCAAAGCTGAATGTAGCCATGTTTCAATATCAAGGCTGTCAGTAGTGCCGGGGTGCTTGAAGAAAAAAGCAATTTGACTTAGGGTGCGCGTCAACAAATAATCGGTGATAGATGCCGCCGATGAGATGTAATATCGAGACACAATATAATGTCAGACAAGATGAGTTCAGACCGTAAGGTCACAAAATTTAATGGTTCCAACGTCGCTTTGATAACGCCGTTCAAAGATGGCAAGCTTGACGTTGAGGCACTTGTTAAGCTGGTGGAGCATCAAATTTCCTCCGGTACCCACGGGCTTGTGCCTTGCGGTACGACCGGCGAGTCGCCAACCTTAAGTCATGAGGAACATCTTCAAGTTATTGAGATTGTGATTGAAGCAGCTTCTGGGCAGGTACCGATTATAGCGGGTACGGGCTCGAACTCGACTTCTGAAGCCCTTGATTTCACCTGCCATGCCGAAAAGGCAGGGGCAGATGCGGCACTGGTTGTTACACCCTATTATAACAAGCCAACCCAGACAGGGCTTACCGCGCATTTCACGGCCATTAATGACGCTGTAGAGAACCTTCCTATTTTTATCTACAATATTCCCGGTCGGTCTGTCATTGACATGACAGTTGAGACCATGGCGGCATTATCGAACTTGTCGAATATTGCTGGTGTTAAAGATGCAACCGGCGACCTTAATAGGGTTAGTCTGCAAAGACAGGCTTGTGGTGAGAAGTTTATTCAGCTTTCAGGAGAAGACGGCACGGCGCTGGGTTTTAATGCGCATGGCGGTGTTGGGTGTATATCCGTAACCGCCAATGTGGCACCAGCTCTATGCGCTGAATTTCAGTCAGCGTGTCTTGCGGGTGATATGTCTAGAGCGCTTGAGCTCCAAGATCGTTTGATGCCGCTTCATCATGCGTTGTTTCTCGAAGCGAGCCCTGCACCTGTGAAATTTGCCGCAGCAGAGCTTGGCTTGTGTTCTGAAGAATTGCGCTTGCCGCTTGTGCCTGTGACAGAGCCGACCAAAAAAGCGGTTCGTCAGGCTCTTATTCATGCTGGATTGGCATAACGGGGGCTGTGATGTCTGCAAAAAATGGCGGACGCAAGAAAAAGGCTGACGGTATTTCAGGTGTTATTTCTGAAAACCGGCGTGCGCGATATGATTATCAGATAGAGGATACAATTGAGGCGGGCCTTGTTTTGCAGGGTACTGAAGTCAAAAGTCTGCGTCAGGGAAAAGCAAATCTAGCACATGCATATGTTCAACTCGATCAAGCCGAGGCACATCTAATCAATGCGGATATTCCTGAATATTATGCTGGTAACAGATTTAATCATAAAGCCACACAGCCGCGAAAACTTCTTTTGCATCGCCGCGAAATCAGCAAATTAGCGGCGGCTGTTCAACGGGCTGGTGCTACAGTCGTACCTTTGAAGTTATATTTTAATGACAATGGCATCGCCAAACTTTTAATCGGTTTGGGGACGGGCCGTAAAAAGGCTGATAAACGCGACAATGAAAAACGTCGCGACTGGCAACGCGATAAAGCCAGGCTGATGCGAGAAAAAGGCTGATAGTCTTTATGGTAATACAACAATGAAAATCTGGGGTGTTTCCAGTGGGAGTAAAGGGAATGACGTTCAGCTTGAGGCAATAGCTCGAGCCTTAAGTGAAGATGTAACTTTCTATCACGCCAATTTGTCTTTTCCGTGGAACGCCCTTGCACCCTATAAGCCAGCAGAGTTGGGTGTTGCGGGTGATGGAAGATTTAACCCGCCATTTCCAGATATGGTGATTACTTGTGGTCGCCGTGCTGTTCCGGTTGCGCGGTATATTAAACGTCAGTCAGCGGGTCAATGTTTTACGGTATTTTTACAAAATCCAATCATTCATCCAAGAGCATTTGATTTTGTATGGGCGCCTGCACATGATGAGGTTGACGGTAACAATGTCATGACAACAATTCTGGGGCCGCATGGGTTAACCCATGAGAGTTTAAAAAATGAAGCTTCAAACTGGCATGACCGTCTCAGCTCACCAGCCGTTACGGGAAAATGCGTCGGGGTTTTGATTGGTGGGCCAAATAAGTTTTATGATTTTGACCCATCAGAAATGCAAAAGCTTGCTGAAAACCTTCTGTTATTAGCCCAACAGGGGCATAGATTGCTTATCAGTCTGTCGAGCCGCTCTCTTCAAGATTATGCAGATATTCTGAAGCAGACACTCGCTGGTCGTGATTACTATTTATGGCATGGCAAGGGAGACAATCCCTATAAGGCAATCTTGGGTCTGGCTGACCAGCTTATCGTTACCGGCGATAGTGTTAATATGGTTGGTGAGGCATGCTTCGCTGGTGTGCCGGTTCAGGTTTATTTCCTGCGCGGTCACTCGCGTCGCTTTAACCGTTTTTATGAACAACTGTTAGTGCAGGATTATGTAAAGCCTTTTGAAGGAAAGCTTGAGAGTTGGCCTTACGAACCAGGCAATGCTACCCCTGAAATCGTTGCGAAAATTCTTGATGCTTATCATCTGCACCAGAACAAATAGGGTCTTATGGTTTAGTCCAGTTCCGCGCAGATTTTCTCGAACACATTCTCAAACATCTCAGGGGTCAGTCTGCGGGTATTCGTATTATAACGCGAGCAGTGATAGCTATCGAACATGATCGGTGCGCGGGCGGTGGTTTCATCTGCGGGGATATCATGTCGATTTGCGTGACCAAAGGGGTAATCCTTCAAGCGTAAACCTAATGCTGCAATAGTGCTGTCATGTGCGATTTTACCTAATGCGAGAATGACCTTTAAATTTGGTAAGGTATTCATTCTGGAATTGAGAAAAGGTCGGCAAGTTTTAATCTCTGCGGGAGTAGGTTTGTTTTGCGGCGGCACACAGCGAACCGCATTTGTAATCATCACTTTTTTAAGGCTCAATCCATCATCTGGACGCCTATCATATTGACCGTCTGAAAGATTGAATTTTGCAAGTGTGGCGTATAGTAAATCACCTGCCCAGTCGCCTGTAAAAGGACGTCCCGTTCGGTTGGCACCGGTCACTCCTGGGGCGAGGCCGACAATTAACACCTCAGCATTCTCCTGCCCGAAAGAAGGTACTGCGCCATTAAACCAGTCGGGATGGTCTGTTTGATTGGCCTGACGATAGTCTACGAGGCGAGGACATAGCGGGCAGTCTCTTTCTGCCTCTGGCTTTAAGTTGGTAGGATTATTCATATTACTTTTTAACAGGCCATTTGAAGATTTGAAACAGCGCTATGCCGCTTTATGATTTGTCTTTGTACTTGATAAGCTGTAAGCGATATTTGTTTATTGGGCCGAAAATGGTCAGCAAAACTGGAAAGTCAGATGATACTTGTGGGCATTGGTTCCAATCTATCAGGCAAAGTGGGCGCGCCGATTGAAACCGTGAAAGAAAGCCTGAACGCTATGCAATCAAACGGGATGAAAATTCTTTCCTGTTCCAATTTTTATAATACACCGCCTGTTGGCCCGCCCGGGCAGGCAAATTATGTAAACTTAGTCGTACGATTGAGTAGTGTTTTGATGCCCCATGGTCTTTTGGACAGACTTCAGGCTATCGAAAATCAATTTGAGCGGCAGAGAAGTGTTAAATGGGGCGCCCGCACGCTTGACTTAGATGTACTGGATTGGCATGGGCATATGATACAGGGGCGTTTAAACCTTCCTCATCCTGAGCTTACAAAACGCGGATTTGTTCTCCGGCCTCTTATGGATGTTGCGCCAGAATGGCGGGATCCTAAAACCGGCAAGTCGGTGAGTACACTCTGGAATAGCCTTTGCGTCACAGAACAGCTTAAAATAGAGAAAATATAGGCGTTTTTTCTTGCGAAATAACCAAAATAGAAGTAACTAAACTGCAATCAAATTGTTAATTACTCAAAAACATGTTTCAATAAGTCGATGTCTGTTTTTGAAAGACTTAACAAGGCTAGCTAATTATTTTCAGGAGTTTAAGCATGGCACGTGTGACCGTTGAAGACTGTGTTGACAAAATTCCCAATCGTTTTGAATTGGTTCTATTTTCTGCTCACCGCGCACGTAGCATGTCTTCTGGCGCTGAAATTCTTGTTGAGCGTGACAATGATAAAAATCCAGTCGTCGCTCTCCGTGAAATAGCCGATGAAAAACTTGAGCCAGCTGAATTGCGTGAGCAATTGGTATCATCCATGCAACGTCAAGTGGATGTTGATGAGCCGGAAGCTGATATGCAAGTTATGACACCACAACTTGCGCCTGCGGAAAACGCCGATGTAGACGGTGAAGCAAGTGAAGACGCATCACAAGAAGTCTCTGCGCCACCAATGGCTGAAGAAGATATTCTTGCTGCTCTCCAGGAAATGGAGCAAATGGCCTCTAAGGGATCCAGCAGTAGTTCCAATCATGACAAGGGTAACGATTACTAAGACTCCTGAAAGCAACTTTAGGAGGACGCCAAAATGATGCGTCAATTTGAGCTTGTTGATAAAGTCTCAGGCTATCTCAGTAATCTTGATGAAAACCTTCTTAATCAAGCATATGTTTTCACCGTAAAAAAACACGGTGACCAGAAGCGCGCGTCCGGTGATCCTTATTTTTCTCATCCAGTCGAAGTGGCGGGTATCTTAACCGAATTAAAGCTCGACGAGCCGACCATTGTTACGGGTCTCCTTCATGATACGCTTGAGGATACGGATGCAACTTATGAAGAGTTGCAGAGGCTTTTTGGTGAAGAAGTTGCCCAACTTGTTGATGGTGTCACCAAACTTTCTAAGCTTGAGCTTACCGCTGACCAAAATAAACAGGCGGAAAATTTCCGTAAATTATTAGTGGCGACGGCAAGTGATATTCGTGTCCTGATTGTTAAGCTGGCTGACCGACTGCACAATATGCGAACATTGCATTATATTCAGGATCCCAAACGTAAACAGCGTATCGCGCAAGAGACACTCGAGATTTACGCGCCGCTTGCCGGGCGAATGGGTATCCAATCTTTTCGTGAAGAACTCGAAGATCTCTCGTTTAAAATGCTAAAACCGCAAGGTTATAGTTTGATTTCCGATAAGCTTGTCGCTCTTAAAGCCGAGCGAAGCGATATGCTGGATAGTATCGCTTATGATTTAAAAAACTTGCTTACGGAGGAAGGTGTCGAGGCAGCTGTAGAGGGCCGTGAAAAAAGCCCATTTTCTATTTGGCGAAAAATGGAAAATAAATCTATCTCTCTTGAACAACTTTCAGATATTTTTGGCTTCCGCGTTATTGTTAACGGAGAAGTTGATTGTTATCGAGCGCTCGGCGCCGTTCATAGGAAATGGCAATTTGTTCCGGGGCGCTTTAAAGATTTCATCTCGGTTCCTAAAACAAATAATTATCGTTCGCTTCACACCACGATTATCGGCCCGAACCGTCAGCGTGTTGAAATTCAAATCCGTACGTCCGAGATGCACACGATTGCGCAAAACGGCGTCGCTGCCCATTGGCTTTACAAGGACAGCGATGACGAAAGAAGAAAAGTTTTTGAAGATATTAAACCTTTTAAGTGGCTTCAGGAGCTTGTCGACCAGCTAAAAATCGCAAATACAGCCGAGGAATTTCTCGAAGATACCAAAATGGAACTTTTCCATGATCAAGTTTTCTGTTTCACCCCCAAAGGTAGAATTATTGCCTTGCCAAAAGGCGCAACACCGCTTGATTTTGCTTATGCGGTTCACACCGAAGTTGGAAATAGCTGTGCGGGCGCACGGGTGAACGGGAATATCACACCCATTAGAACGGTCTTGCGCAATGGTGATGAGGTGGAAATTATTCGTGCCGAAGGTCAGTTACCCTCGGCAAACTGGGAAAGCATAGTGGTGACTGGCAAAGCGCGCGCGGCTATACGTCATCATCTCCGCGAGAATGAACATCTGGCACATATCCAAACCGGGCGGGAAATCATAGCGAGTGTGTTTCAAGCTGAAAAGAAAAGTAATGATGATAACCACCTTGAACGCGCATTGGTGCCGTTGGATTGCGAAACCCTCGATGACCTTTATGCAATGGTCGGTGGAGGAGAGGTTTCAGGTACTGAGGTTTTCAGGAAAGTATATCCGGACCAAAAATCTCCTGGCATGCTCGTTACAGCGTTAAATGCCATTACGTCGAAAGTGGGGAGTGACGGAAAGAAAAACGCTCCGGTTATTGGTGGCGACACCTTCTCAGCTATAAAATTTGCGCCCGATACTTTTCCCCTCCCCGGAGATCGTATCGTTGGTATTATGACGCCCGGTGAAGGGGTTATGGTTTACCCAATCTCCTCACCTTTGCTTCAAGATTATGAGGCTGAGCTTGATAGATGGTTGCCGTTAAAGTGGGATAATGATGCCAGCCATGATCGTATGTATGACACACGCCTCTCGCTGACTGTTGCAAATAAGATTGGTGCTCTTGCGATTATTTCTCGAACAATAGGCGAATTTGGAGCAAATATTTCCAATTTATCTATGAACCAACGAGATGAAGATTTCTGCTTATTAGAAATGGATTTGGAAGTACGCGATTTAAATCATGTAAAAGAAATAATCTCCGCATTACGGGGGAGTCGTCTCGTGAATCGCGTTAAAAGAGTTGTAGCCTAACTCTGTCACACTTACACAACCCAGATGAAAGAGCGTAAAATGAAATCTGAAGCCGTATTAAAACTGTTTCGTGACTCGGGTGCGCTGCTTGATGGTCATTTTATTCTATCTTCGGGTCTGCATAGCCGAAATTATCTTCAATGCGCTCGCGTTTTGATGGATGCAAAACGAGCCTCGCGGCTATGTAAAGCTCTGGCAGGCAAGGTTAAACAAGAAATTGATAAAGAGATTGATTATGTCGTTTCCCCGGCTATGGGTGGCGTGGTTGTCGGTTATGAGATGGGTCGTCAGTTAGGTGTGCCTGCAATGTTCTTGGAGCGCGAGAATGGCAAATTCACTTTTCGTCGTGGTTTTGGTCTTGAGTCAATTCAAGGGCGTAAACCTCGGGTGTTGATGGTTGAAGATATTGTTACTACCGGACTATCTTCTAAAGAAGCAATCGCGGCTATTAAGGAGCATGGCGGCTCGGTTGTTGGTGCGACATGCCTTATTAATCGTTCTGGTGGTAAGGCAAAAATCGGGGTGAAACTTCTGTCTCTCGCCGATTTGGAAATTGAAACCTTCAAAGCGCGTGATGTACCCGCGGATTTAAAATCTGTTAAAGCCATTAAGCCCGGTAGTCGGTCGTTGGGGAAATAATGTTCAAGAGACGACGCCCGTTAGATAGCTTAAGTCAGTTTCGTGAGTGGATTTGGCCTCGGGCTGGTTGGTATCGGGCCACGCAATATGTTTGGCACAGATTATTACGTCTTAAAGGGGACGGGCACAGTATAGCTCTTGGGCTTGCGATTGGAGCTGGCGTATCCGCTTCTCCTTTTATGGGTACTCATTTTGTGACGGCGGCTTTATTGGCTTGGTTTTTCGGCGGTAACATCATCGCGTCTGCTATCGGCACTTGGGTCGGGAATCCTTTCACCTTTCCCTTTATATGGTTATCGACATTTAACACTGGCAATTTTTTGCTTGGACGGGGGTATGACGACAACGCATTTCCGGTTATGTCGCTGGAAAATATATTTTTATCGCCGCTAGAAACATTCGGTCCCATTATTGTGCCAATGACTATTGGTGCTCTGCCTGTGGGTGTCTTAATTACTATTTTGACCTATATACCTACAAATATTTTGATAGATTTTTACAAAAAGAAAAAGGCATCACGCGAGGTAAAGAAAAAAAACGTTAAATCAGGTCTCTGAAGTGTTAAGAGACATGCTATTAAGAGCCTTGCGAATTAAACCGAGCTAAGATGAACAGTCATGAGCAGTTAAATGACAGATAATGCGAAACTTAATGTGAGATTGGGCGTGAATATTGATCACGTAGCGACTATTCGTAATGCGCGTGGTGGTGACCACCCTGATCCGGTAAGAGCTGCCGTGCTAGCGGCTGAAGCAGGTGCAGACGGGATAACAGCTCATCTTAGAGAGGATAGACGCCATATATCTGATGCAGATATTGAACGGCTTTCCGCTGAAATTAATTTACCGCTAAATTTGGAAATGGCTGCGACGGAGGAAATGCTCAATATTGCATTGCGTCACAAACCGCATGCCGTTTGCATTGTGCCGGAGAAGCGGCAGGAAGTGACAACTGAGGGCGGTTTGGATGTTGCGGCAGAGCATAAAGTGCTTGCCCCAATCGTGGATAAGCTCGCGAATGCAGGGTGTCGTGTGTCTTTGTTTATCGACCCTGACCCTGTGCAGGTAGCTGTATCAAAGGCATTGGGTGCGGCTGTTGTCGAGTTGCACACAGGCGCCTATTGCGAAGCACATGCTGCAGGTCAGGAGACTAAAAAGGCAACTGAATTAGAGCGTTTGATAGCTTCAGCGGCGATGGCGCATCAAGCAGGGCTTGAAGTCCATGCCGGTCATGGTTTGTGTTTTGAAACGGTTCAGCCTGTTGCGGCTATTGAAGGTATGCGGGAGTTAAATATCGGGCACTTCATGATTGGTGAAGCTATTTTTGAGGGGCTCGAAAATGTTATCCGTAAAATGCGGGGCTTGATTGATGCAGCAGACAGCTCTCCCGCAGTGCCGTCAGCACTCAAATCGGTGGAACTGTAAAAATGATTTTGGGCATTGGTAGCGATTTGACGGATATTCGACGCATCACGCAATCCTTGGAAAAATATGAGGACCGCTTTGAAAATCGTGTTTTTACCGAAGCTGAACAAATTAGGGCGCGGGCGCAGCAATCACCTGCGGCCTCTTATGCCAAAAGATTTGCTGCAAAAGAAGCCTGCGCCAAGGCTTTAGGTGTCGGGATACGGGGTT
Organism: PS1 clade bacterium; assembly: GCA_003331985.1. Taxonomy (GTDB): domain Bacteria; phylum Pseudomonadota; class Alphaproteobacteria; order RS24; family RS24; genus Micropelagius. Next base: position 16,897 of record QOQK01000012.1, read on the forward strand.
TGAGTGGTCTCAAAAACATGCAAGACACTAAAATAGATGAGGGGTCACCAGCTGCTCATAACCCTCGCGCAGTTGGTTTTAAAGATATCCTCGTTGAAAATGAATTAAACGGGCGTCCTGTCTTGAAACTCTCTGGAGAGGCTGAGACCAGACTTCATGAGATAACCCCGACGGGTATGACCCCGGAAGTTCATATTAGTCTGTCCGACGAGGGTGATTATGCAATGGCATTCGTCGTTCTTTCTGCCGCGCAGGCATCATATTAATTTGGGGTAAATTGCCTATGTCTGATGATAATTTGAACCCCTCAAATAATAAGGAAGATTTTAAACAAAATTTTTCTGACAATATCTGGATAGCTATTCAGGCACTTTTTATCGCTATATTGTTCCGGTCACTTTTGTTTCAGCCTTTTAGTATCCCTTCTGGGTCGATGTTGCCGACGCTTTTGATTGGCGATTATTTATTTGTCTCGAAATATAGCTATGGCTATTCCAGACATAGTCTGCCCTTTTCACCCCCACTATTTTCCGATCGTATAATGGGTAAAGATGTGTCGCGTGGTGATGTCATTGTTTTTAAACTCCCTCGAGATAACCGTACTGATTACATTAAGAGAGTTGTCGGTCTGCCCGGGGATACAGTGCAAGTGCAGAATGGGCAGCTTTATTTGAACGGGAGTGCTGTGGGACGCGAAAAGATAGAAGATTTTGTGTCTCCCCAAGCTAATGGGGAAGACTTGCAGATTACGCAATATGTTGAAACACTTCCCAATGGTGTTAGTTACCGGACGCTTGATTTGGTTGAGAGTGGTCGCGGGGATAACACAGAAATTTTTAACATTCCGCAGGGCTATTATTTTGTGATGGGCGATAATCGGGACAATTCTATGGATAGCCGCTTTTCGCGTGCTGTCGGTTTTGTACCCTATGAAAATATTGTCGGTCGTGCCGAGGTCAAATTTTTCTCAGTCAATGATCAAGGGGTTTTTTGGAAGGTCTGGGAATGGCCAGTCAATATCAGATGGACTCGTATTTTTGAGGCCGTTGAGTGACATCTGAAAACGTCGGACATAATAAAGCCAAAGACGCGCTCATAAAAAGACTCGCGCATAATTTTCATAATCCAACTCTCCTTGATGAAGCCCTTCATCATTCCAGCATGGTCGGTCGCAATAATGAACGCCTTGAGTTTCTGGGTGATAGGGTGTTGGGGATGGTGATTTCTGAAACTTTGATGAATAAATACCCGCAAGCGGATGAGGGTGAGTTAGCAAAAAGATTAAGTGCTCTTGTTAGTCGTGAAAGCTGTTCTGAAATTGCACAGAAATTCAATATGGCCGCGCCTCTTATTCACGATCAGCAAAATGATAATATTATGCTTAGCGATAATGTGATGGCGAATCTGTGCGAGGCGATAATCGCAGCACTTTATTTGGATGGCGGGCTGGAAGTTGCTTCTCACTTTATAAATGAAGCTTGGGCGCCTATTCTTCAGGCGATGACGGATGTGCCGGCAAATCCTAAATCTGATTTGCAAGAATATACCAGCCGTGAAGGGTTGGGCTTGCCGAGTTACAAGTTGATTGATACCTCAGGACCAGACCATGCGCCAGTTATCACAGTTGAAGTTAGCCTTGATAATGGCGCACGGGTATCTGCCAATGCAGGGTCAAAAAAGAAAGCCGAAATTGAAGCGGCGCGAAACCTTTTAGAGAAATTAATGACAGGCGTTAGGGAGACATCATGACGGAAAAACGTTTCGGGTTTATCGCTGTGATTGGCCCTCCCAATGCCGGTAAGTCGACATTGTCAAACGCCTTAGTTGGTCAGAAAGTGGCCATAGTTACCCATAAAGCTCAGACTACGCGGGCGCGGTTGCGATCAGTTGTGATGCATGAACAGTCTCAAGTGGTTCTGGTCGATACGCCTGGAATATTTTCTGGTGTTAAGAAGCTTGATAAAGCCATGGTTCAAGAAGCATGGAGCGGTGCTGAAGAGGCAGATGCGGTTCTCGTCGTGCTTGATGCCAGTCGAGCTCTGCCGGCTGAAACCGAGCTTGTGCTGGCGGGTGTCAAGGGGACATCCAAACCGGTCATTTTGGTTCTGAACAAGGTTGACGCGGTGAAGCGTGAAAAGCTTTTAGAGCTTACCCAACAGCTTAATGAGGCCGCAGATTTTACTGATACGTTCATGGTTTCTGCGCTTAAAGGGACAGGTCTTGAAGAGCTGAAAAACTATCTTGCTAATCTGGTGCCTGAGGGCCCTTGGCATTATCCTGAGGATATGGCTGCCGATGTGCCGTCTTTATTGCTGGCGGCTGAAGTAACACGCGAGAAATTATTTTTGAGAATGCATCAAGAACTTCCCTATGCCCTGACTGTTGAAACCGAAAGTTGGAAGCGGCAAAAAGATGGCAGTGTAAGGCTTGAGCAGGTGATTTTTGTCCGTCGGGACAGTCAGAAAGCGATTGTGCTGGGTAAGCGGGGTCAATCCATTCGTGAAATCGGATCTCAGGCGCGTGTTGAAATGGAAGATGTGTTTGGTCACAAGGTTCATTTATTTCTCTTTGTGAAAGTGCGCGACAATTGGATAGACGATCCAGAGCGCTACAGAATGATGGGCATAGATTATGCCGGAGCCATTAATGCAATGGAACGCTGAGGGAGTCGTTCTGTCATCTCGCCGTCACGGCGAAACCTCGGTTATTATCGAGGTGTTTACGAAAGAATTTGGTCGGTGTGCGGGGCTTGTACGAGGTGGCACAGGCAGGCGGCTTCGTCCAGTTCTTCAGCCTGGTAATAGTGTGCATGCGGAATGGAAAGCTCGGCTTTCTGAGCATTTAGGCGTTTTTACTGTCGAAGCAACCACAGCCCGTGTAGCTGGTGCAATGGCGCACCCTGAAACTCTTGCGGCTCTCACATCTATTTGCGCTTTGTTGCGTTTTTTGCCGGAACGTAACGGTTATCCGCGTCTATATGATACGACTTGCACCTTACTTGATAATCTTGAGGATGAAGATGTCTGGTTACCCTTGCTGGTAAGGTTTGAACTTGCCTTGTTGGAAGAGACCGGATTTGGGCTGGATTTGGAAAGCTGTGCCGCGAACGGTTCAAACCTTAATTTGACGCATATTTCCCCTCGTTCAGGGCGTGCTGTATCCGCAGAAGCTGCAGAACCTTATCTGGATAAACTATTTCCCATGCCGCAATTCTTTCGGGACTCGACTGCTACTGTCAGCCTAGAGGATGTCAAAAACGGGCTGACAATAACCGGACATTTTTTAACCGTGCGCCTCTTACATCAGCTTGAACAAAATATGCCCGAAAGCAGGGCGCGATTGATTCATATGCTAGATGATTTAGCGGATTTCTGAGATGAGAGGCGAGCGAATCTTGTTATAGGAAAAGCATGACAAAACTCGATACGCCTGACCAGAATCCGTTGCAATCTGTCAAACTGCAAGAGGCTTTGGAAAGCCGCTATCTTGCCTATGCTCTTTCGACCATTACCAATAGAGCCTTACCGGATGCACGTGATGGCCTGAAACCTGTTCACAGGCGACTTTTATTTGCTATGCGACAGCTCAAGCTTGATCCTGCATCAGGATTTAAAAAATGTGCTCGGGTGGTTGGTGATGTTATTGGTCGTTATCACCCCCATGGCGATCAGGCAGTCTATGATGCGCTTGTGCGGCAAGCGCAGGATTTTGCGGTGCGTTATCCGCTAGTCGACGGACAGGGCAATTTCGGTAATATCGATGGCGATAGTGCTGCGGCGATGCGGTATACGGAAGCGCGGATGACTGAAATTGCCGAACTTCTATTGCAAGACCTTAATAATGACACAGTAGATTTTCGTGACACTTATGATGGTGAGGAGGAGGAGCCAATTGTTCTCCCTGCCGCCTTCCCGAATTTGCTGGCTAATGGCTCATCAGGTATCGCGGTGGGTATGGCGACGAATATCCCGCCGCATAATATCGGGGAATTATGCGATGCCGCTTTGCATTTGGTGAAAGCCAGAAATGCACGCATCGACACTTTAATGGAAAGTGTTAAAGGGCCTGACTTTCCTACCGGTGGTATCATTGTTGAGCCCCCGGAAAACCTAAAAGAAATTTATGCTACAGGGCGCGGCTCGGTCAGACTACAAGCGCGTTATGAAGTTGAAGATCTCGGACGGGGTATGTGGCAGATTGTTGTCACTGAAATTCCATATCAGGTGCAAAAAGCAAGACTGATAGAAAAAATTGCCGAGCAAATTCAAGATAGAAGCCTCACCTTACTTGATGATATTCGGGATGAAAGTGCAGAGGATATCCGGCTGGTGCTTGTCCCGCGTTCTAAAAATATTGATCCTGACCAACTAATGGGCGTGATGTTCAAGCAAAGTGATTTGGAAATTCGCTTTGCCATGAATTTGAATGTGTTGAATGCAAAGGGCGTGCCGGGGGTTATGGGCTTGCGCGACTTGCTTCTGGAATGGCTGGATCACAGAAAAGAAGTTTTGATGCGAAAAAGCCGTTTTCGTCTCGATAAAATCGAAGCGCGGCTTGAAATTCTGGATGGTTATTTAATTGCCTACCTCAATCTTGATGAGGTCATCCGTATTATCCGTGATGAAGATGAGCCAAAAGCTCAACTAATGAAAACTTTTAAACTGTCAGATGTGCAGGCTGAAGCGATATTGAATATGCGTCTTCGGGCATTACGCAAACTTGAAGAGCAAACCATTCGCACTGAACATAAAGAACTCGTTACTGAGCGCAAAGCACTACAAGCCTTGTTGAAGTCAGACGATATGCAATGGAAATTAATTGCGACTGACATTCGGGAATTAAAGAAAAAATACGGGCCCAACACGGATTTGGGCAAACGCCGGAGTACATTTGGTGAGGCTATGCCCGAGATGGATGTTCTGCCGGAGACCCTTGTAGAAAAAGAACCGGTCACGATTATTCTGTCTCAAAAAGGCTGGATCAGATCGATGAAGGGGCATGCTGAGAACGGCAATGATATTAAATATAAAACTGGCGATCAGGGAAAATTTGTCCTTCATGCTCAGACAACAGACAAGCTTGTGTTATTTGCCACTAATGGACGGGCTTATGTACTGCAAGCCAACAAATTGCCAGGAGGACGGGGGAATGGTGAACCCTTAAGCCTGATGATTGATTTGGAAGCTGGCAATGAAGTTGTTGAGATATTCGTCTATGACGAAACACGGAAGCTTTTGGTAGCATCGCGATCAGGTAATGGATTTGTAGTTGCAGAAACTGAATTATTCAGCACCCGCCGCGCCGGTAAGCAAATTTTAAATGTCAGCGTTGCAGATGAAGCTATTTGTTGCGTGCCAGCAACTGGAGACAGTGTTGCTGTCTTGGGAGAAAACAAAAAATTGTTAATCTTCTCGCTTGCTGACTTACCTGAAATGGGCCGCGGTAAAGGTGTCAGGCTTCAAAAATATAGTGATGGCGGCCTTGCAGATGCGCGTAGCTTCGCCGTCTCAGAAGGGCTCGTTGTGTCTGATAGAGCTGGCCGTAGCCGTGTGTTCGAAGATTTGAATGATTGGCAAGGAACACGCGCTCAAGCCGGACGTATCCGCCCGAAAGGGTTTCCATCAGACGGGTTGATGGGACCAGCCTTTAAAAATAAACTTTAAAATAATTAATATTTGTTAAACAGCTTATCAGGTAGCCAGGTTGAAATTTCTGGATACATGACCAAAACAAACAGCATAAAAATTTGGATAATTACAAACGGAATAACACCACGATAAATTTGTGATGTTTTCAGACTATCTGGTGCCACCCCGCGGAGATAAAACAAAGCAAAACCAAATGGAGGTGTTAGGAATGATGTCTGGAGATTAATAGCCATCATAACTCCTAACCAGACTGGGTCGAAGCCCATCACCAACAATACTGGAGCCACAATTGGTACGACTACAAAAGTAATTTCGATGAAGTCGAGGAAAAAGCCAAGAAGAAACATAATGAGCATTACGCTAGCCAAAACAGCCATTTCCCCGCCTGGAAGATTAATGAGGAATTCGTGCACCATCTCATCACCCTCAAGACCCCGAAATACAAGACTGAATAAAGCCGCGCCGATAAGAATAACAAAAACCATCGAAGTAACGCGCGTCGTTGTTTGCATAACTTCACTTAAAATACCTTGCCGCCAACAATGCTGAAGGCTTGTGCCGAGCCCTAAGATTATCACGCCACAAAAGATAAATGACACGCCAATAGCCATCATATTTGTGAAGGTGATGACATCTAACCCGGTTCTCAGGTCAAAATTTTGTGCCATTGCGAATAAAGCAAAAATTGCTAAAACCGCTAGCCGTACTCTTTTAGACCCATTTTTAATTTGTTCACCCGCAAGTAAAATTGTGCCAATAGCTCCTACCGCAGCGGCTTCTGTTGGTGTTGCAACACCGACTAATATTGAACCCAGGACTGCGAAGATGAGAACTATGGGAGGCAGAAGAGATTTTAGAATTTGTCCCAGACTGACTGTTCCACCCTCATCCAACACAGGCGGGGAACTCTCAGGCCTAAAAACAGCCCAGAAGATTTGATAGAGGATATAAAAGCCGACCAGCATTAGTCCTGGAATAAGCGCACCGGCAAAAAGTTCACCTACTGAAACTGTTTCTGGTGCGAATATACCCATTTCGACTTGAGCTTTTTGATACGCATTGGCAACAACATCGCCAAGCAGGATAAGGACAATGGAGGGGGGGATAATCTGCCCAAGAGTGCCAGCAGCGCTTATAGTCCCAGCGGCAAGTTCGGGGTTATAGCCCCGCTTCAACATAGTTGGGAGGGATAATAGCCCCATCGTAACCACAGTTGCGCCAACAATGCCCGTGGATGCCGCCAATAACGCCCCAACAATTACTACCGAAATACCAAGACCTCCGCGCATTGTGCCAAACAGACGGCCCATATTTTCCAGTAATTCTTCTGCGATCTTAGAGCGTTCAAGCATTGTGCCCATGAATATAAACAGCGGTACAGCAACCAGAACTTCGTTGGTCATCACACCGAAAATACGCTGTGGCAAAGCAATTAAAAAGGCAAAGTCAAAATGACCTGTCACAAGGCCCAGTAAACCAAAAAGAAAAGAAACCCCACTTAATGTAAAGGCTACCGGATAACCGGTTAGCAACATTAAACAAGAGGCAGCAAACATGCTGAGTGCCATTATTTCCATGCAGGGGCACTCCCATCGTCAGATACATTATTTAAAATAGTCCACGCTTTTATTGACTGGGATATGCCTTGCAGACCAAGTAAAATTGCAAAAAGTGGAATAAAGCTTTTCAACAAGTAGACCCCTTGTAACCCGCCCGGTTCACGTGAGCCTTCCATAATTTGCCATGATTGCCCGACATAATTCCATGAGGTGTAAAGCACCAGTCCACAAAAAGGCAGAAGGAACAAAACGCACCCAATGAACTCAATAGTAGCCTGCTTGCGCGGGCTGAGGTTGTTATAGATGATGTCTACACGTACATGGTCGTTTGTAAGCAACGTGCCGCCTGCGGCAACCATGAAAAGTATGCCATGCATATAAAGAATAATTTCTTGAAATTGAATGGAACCGGTTCCAAAAACATATCGCATGACGACGACAAAGAACTGCACCAGCACCATGAATAAACACAACCATGATGCAAGAGATAAAATTTGTTTATTTAACCCATCAATGAAAGCGGATAGGTGGCGAAGGAAACCCATGCTTATCCGTCTCTTCGCATCCGCATATAGCCTTCATCAGCATGAAGCGACCATTTATTAAACAGCTCGCTATGCTCCTGAACGCTTTTATATATGCGTCCGGCAAGTTCGCTAGTTTGCGATAATTCACTTAAAACATCGGCAGAGATTTTTTTGACAGCATCCATAATTTCGGGAGAGAAGTTATTAACTTCAACACCATGCTTGTTGATTAGCGTTTGGAATGCCACGGCATTATTGTAGAAATATTGGGTTCTGACTCTTTGTGTTTCCGCCTGACAAGCAATGCGAATATATTCTTGATGAGCAGGTTTCAAGCTCTCCCATACATCAAGATTAATCCCGAGGGTGAGGGCGGCATTTGGTTCATGGAATCCAGGGGCGTAAAAATATTTGGCAATTTGATAAAAACCGAATGCTTGGTCATTCCAAGGGCCAATCCATTCAGTGGCATCAATCGCGCCGGATTGCAGACTTTGGAAAATTTCTCCACCTGATAGAACTACTGGTAAGGCACCAAGCCGCCGGATAACCTCACCACCAAGGCCGGGCATACGCATACGAAGACCTTTAAGGTCATCCAATGTTTCAATTTTTTTAGTGAACCAGCCACCCGACTGCGTGCCTGTATCGCCGCAGACAAATGGCTTAACTTTGAACTTTGATGCCAGTTCGTCCCAAAAAGCCTGCCCGCCGCCAAATTCAATCCAAGAATAAAATTCAGTTGCTGTCATGCCCATGGGCCATGTGGTGAAGAAATTATAAGCGGGGTCCTTACCTTGCCAGTAATAATCAGCCCCGTGATACAAATCTGCGGAACCGGTTGAGACAGCGTCTAGGGCCTCAAATGCACCCACGAGTTCACCGGCTGCGAAAACCTTTATTTTCAGTTCCCCTTCAGACATTGCCTCAACGCGCTTGGCGACACTTTCTGCTGCCGTACCGACACCAGGAAAGTTTTTCGGCCAAGTGGTCACCATTTTTAGGCGGCGTTTATTCTGTGCATAGGCCGGGGCAACACCGGAAGAGGCAATAAGACCGGCTGATCCTGCGCCTACAAGCAATTTGCGACGATTGACTTTTCCACTCATAGTTTTCTCCTTTACGGATTAATACGGATTTTAGTCACCCAGTTTAAAGAGTTGAGCCGATAAAAGGTCTCCAACCGTCCTTTGTCAACTGCTCAAGAGGTTGGAATCGTTCCTTATATAGCATTTTTCGGCAGCCGGAAATCCAGTAACCCAGATAAAGATAATCTAGTCCAGCCTCTTTTGTGCGTTGGATCTGGTCTAAAATCATAAAAGTTCCAAGGCTCCGGTTTTTCTGATCCGGCTCGTAGAAGGAGTAGACCATGGAATAGCCATCCGACAGACGATCCATAAGCACGCAGGCAATTAACTTCTCGTCTTCTTGATACTCGACGATATGACTGTCCACCGGTGTTTCTTCAATCATGGACATAAATTCAAGGCTGTTCATATTTGCCATACCGCCATCATTATGGCGTTCCTCAAGATATTTCCGTAGGAGGTCAAACTGTGTCCGGCGTGACTCCGGTGCATGACGTTCGGCGCTTAAATCTGAATTGGTTTTTAAAACCCGTTTGAATGATTTGGAGAAATCAAAATCATTAACTGCGACCCGCACGGAAATACAAGCATTACAGTCCTCACATGCCGGACGATACGCAATGTTTTGACTGCGTCTGAATCCGGCATGAGTAAGTGCGTCATTCAAATCCTCTGCCGCCAAACCGGAAAGATAGGTGAACATCTTTCTTTCAACTTTGCCAGGCAAATAAGGGCATGGCGAGGGAGCTGTCAGATAAAAAGTTGGTAATTTTGGCCCGCTTAAATCATTCATCTCAAAACATTCTTGTCACTGTAGCTATTCATTATTTATCTACTTTTAATATAAACCAAAATACCAAGGTGCAAATAGCGAGTAGGTTATCCAAAGGATGAAAATTAATGGAATGCCAGCTCGCATGAAATCTTTGAACTGATACCCGCCAGGCGTCATAACTAGAAGATTAGTCTGATAAGATATGGGTGTGGCGAATGAACAATTCGCGGCGAAGATAACGGCAAATATAAATGGTTCAGGTGCCATTGATAGGCTAGATGCCAGCCCCAAGGCTATCGGGGCAAATAGAACCGCCGTAGCATTATTGCTTAAAATATTTGTTGTGATGGCGCAGAGGAGGAAAAACGCTGAAACCATCACAGCAGGGGAAGAGCCCTCAAAAACCTCAATGAAATTACTGGAAAGAAAAGTTACGCCACCTGTAGATTCCATAGCACGGGACATGGCTAACGAAGCACCAATGATTAAAAATATTCTGAGATCAATACTGCGTGAGGCCTGCCTTATATTTAATGCACCTCCCAGTATCATACAAATCGAGCCTAGAATTGCGGCAACAACAATTGGTAAGATATTCAGTGCAGCAACCAACACGGTTAACCCAAATATCGTTAGTGCGCGGTTTGCATAGGCAAAATTTGGTAAGTTGGAGGCTGACCATTCGAGTAGTAAAACATCACGATTAGAGCGCAGGCCCTGAATTTGCTTTGATGAACCTAACACCAGTAGGACGTCTCCGGCTTCAAGACGAATATCTCTTAAATTTTGTCTCAACATTCGACTTCGTCGCTGAATGCCAAGTACCTTACATCCAGTTTCAAAATGAAAACCTGTCTGGTAAATACTTCTCCCATTCATTCGCGAGCCAGGGGCGACAACGACTTCAGCAAGCGTCGGTTGGTCGATATTCCCAGGTTTCACGCCTTCAGCATGCTCTTCTGCTAAAGATGAGAGAGGGTGGTCTGAATCGGAGAGTGCGTCAGTCAACTCGGGTCTTGTAGCGGCCATAACAAGCGTGTCGCCAACATTTAGAGTGAAGTCTTCAAAGGGCGGCAGAAAGGTTTCGCCATATCTTTCCACCATGCGCAAAGTAAGGCCTGTAAGCTCTGGGAAAAAACCTGCTACCGGCTGAGCCCCTACAAGTTTATCCCCAGCCTTTAGACGCATCTCTAAAATATACTGTTTGCCGGAAGTTTGTTCTTCCCTTTCCTCATCATTTTTTCCGGAAACTGACTTGAGTAGATGGGGCATAACAAAAATGACATAAAGCGCCCCGACCCCTGCCAGCACTGCGCCGGGAACAGTAATAGAGAAAAAATCGATTTGGATGGCATCAGAGTTGTTTATGACACCGGCAACCAGAAGGTTTGTTGATGAGCCAATAAGCGTGGTCATACCACCTAAGATGCATATGAAACTAAGGGACATCATAAGCCGCGGTGCAGCAATGCCGGCTTTTGTTGCAATTGTTGCCAATATTGGAATGGTCATTAGAACAACTGGCGTGTTGTTTAAAAATGCGCTTGTTATCATGGCTAAAATGAGAATTAACCCGACTGCTATGAGGGGTGATTTATTAGCGAGATTACTTAATTTCTCGGTAATACCCTCCAGTGCGCCTGACTGAAACAACCCTTGTCCCATAACCAGAAGGGCCATCACCGAAATGAGAGCGGGGTTACCAAAACCTGCAAGTAACTCAGTTGGGCCGAGTAAAATATTTGCATCCGGTCCACCAAGTAAGTGCCATAAATGCGGTAGTTGGAAAATAACCAGCAGAATAATTAAGATGAGCAAGGAGGTAATTTCGAGCGAGATACGCTCCATGGCATAGGATATCATGGCAAAGATTATGACGCCGAATGTCAGCCACATATATAAGCCGGTTCCCGCTAAATCATATCCCGAGATGATTTCTGACATTTATTTTTTCTCTCTCAATATTTGACCACGAGTGAATTGAAATCTCGTCAATTTTCCCATACAGCTATCATATGTAAGGGAGTGAGGCATGAAAACAGCTTTTATTGGATTAGGGGTAATGGGTAGACCCATGGCAAGCCACTTATCAAAGGCCGGCTATGAGGTCAATGTTTACAATCGTACGCGTGAGAAGGCTGAGCAATATGTTACCGAATATGGGGGAGTGCTTTGTGAGACCCCCGCTATTGCTGCGACTGATGCTGATATTGTGTTCGCCTGTGTTGGTAATGATGACGATGTGCGGGCTGTTACCTATGGTGAGGCGGGCGCTTTTGAAACTATGAAAGCCGGGTCGATATTTGTCGATCATACCACGACTTCTGCAGAACTTGCCGTCGAATGTGCGACCCATGCTAAAAATAAAGGTATTCAGTTTTTGGATGCGCCTGTTTCAGGGGGAGAGGCGGGCGCTGTCAATGGTGTGCTAACGATTATGATTGGTGGCTCTATCGAAGCTTATAACACCATCGCTCCAGTGATTGACTGTTATGCAAAAATGCACAAGTTGATGGGGCCTTACGGTGCTGGTCAGAAAACTAAAATGGTGAATCAGATTGCAATAGCAGGCCTTGTTCAGGGGTTATCTGAGGCTATTAATTTTGCCCAGCATGCAGGGTTAAACCCTGAGGATGTCATTGAGGTTATTTCAAAAGGGGCAGCGCAATCATGGCAAATGGAGAATAGATATAAGACTATGATTGCAGGGGAGTTCGATTTCGGATTTGCTGTTAATTGGATGCGAAAAGACCTCACTATCTGTTTTGAAGAGGCAGACAGGAATGGTGCGGCGTTACCAGTAGCGCGCCTCGTGGACGGATTCTATGAAGAAGTTCAAGCTCTTGGTGGACAACGTTGGGACACATCAAGTCTAATTGAGGTTGTTAGATCTAATTCCAAAAAATAAAATAGAGGTTAAAAATTTTAATCCATTAATTTTACTGATATTAGCTCTATTTCAATTAGTGAGTTAATAAACAAAAACTTTTCCTAGTTTCAATTTTTGTAGTTGGGGAGAGTTTTTGTGTTTTTCTTTAGTTTTATTAATAAATATAAAAAAACTAATAATAAGAATAAAAATTTATTTCATTTTACATTTTTAAAAAACTTGTATCCGCCTTGGTTATATGCGCTAAGCCTCATAATTCTTGCTTCTTGCGGCGGTGGTGGCGGCGGTGGCGGTGGGGGTGTGCCAAAATCCCCACAATCTCAACAAGCGCCTCAAGTCCCACCCATACCCTCAGATGCGCCGAACCCCTCGCGTCCAGGCGATAATTCTGATGGACGAAAAGATAGGGTCTTTTCGGGCACACGATCAATTGTGCATCCGTTATCGGCCTATGAAAATCATCCTGAATATACGGCCCAGGTTGGGTTAGAGGTAATCAATGCTGCCCGTGCTTATATTTATGATGTCTCTGGAAAAGATGTTGTCAATGGCTTTACCGATACGGGTATTGATGAAACTCATGATGAATTTCCGACTGGAAAAATTGTCCTGAATGACAGGTCTGCCTATGGAGGCATCATCCCCTCTGCTCAAAAATTACGCCATGGTACTGGCGTCGCGAGTGTTGCCGCCGGTCAACGAGGTAGTGGTAACGGGATGCATGGCGTGGCCTATGATGCCCAAATTGCTATGTGGACACTGCATCTAGATGATCAAGATTATCTCAATCTTGATGATAATATTTTTTCTAGAGCTCTTAACACCCTTGAAAATAATGCTGGGAGCGGGGTGATTAATCACAGTTGGGGATATGATATTGCCTTTAATCCGTCAAATGCTGGCGCACAAAAAAACCTCATAGCAGCGGATTTTCCTCAAAGTATTCAATTAATGTCGGAGAGTGATGCAGTTCATGTTTTTTCTGCCGGTAACAGAGGAGAGTCAGAAGTCACGATTACGGCTGCTTTCGCGATGTTATTTCCGGAGTTGCGAGATAAGGTCGTGATTACAGTGGCCGTTGACAGTAACGGAGTGATTGGGGACACAAGCAATCATTGTGGGCATGCGAAGGACTTATGCCTCGCCGCACCGGGTGGTTACAATGATAAGGCTGAATATGTTGTGGCGGCCTATCCCGGAGGAAGTTATCGTCCAGTGTT
>QOQK01000013.1 GCA_003331985.1 PS1 clade bacterium
CAGCTGATTGAGATGCTGATTGTGATGCGGTGTCGCGGATATCACGCGACAGAGGTGTGGCGTTTCGATTATGCAGGGATAATAATTTAGTTGCCAGATTTGACGGTAAAATTTTCACAACGGTCCCGAGAATTTTATAAAACAGACCATTCACAATAACAGGCCCTTTGTTTTCCATCACGGACTCATAACTTTTACGGCACACATCCGGTCCTGTCAGCCACATGAATTTCGGCAGGCGATTCATTTGCTCACGGTTTCCCGCAATATCGTGAAATTCGCTTAATACAAAACCCGGGCAGAGCGCTTGTACATGAATACCTTTATCATGATATTCGGCAGACAGAGCCTGTGAAAATTTAATCAGATAGCTTTTTATCGGACCATAAAGTGTGCCGCCTGGAGAACCAGGCAAAAGACCCGCAACGGACGCCATATTGATAATACGCCCATAGCCGCGTTCCGCCATGCCGATACCTATTAAGTGACAGAGTTCTGTCGGTGCGGTCAGCATGGTCTGAAGCATATCGGCATGAGATTGCCATTTTGCCATGTCAAAATTACCTGGAACTGTATAGCCGGCATTATTGACCAGAAAATCAATATTCAGGCCCTCTTTGGTGATTTTTTCTACCAATCGTGTTGGGGCGCGCGGATCACTGAGATCTTCAGGAAAAATGTGGATATTCACGCCGTAAGAGGTTTCCAGCCTGTCAGCCAGAGATTGCAATCTGTCTTTGCGGCGGGCTGTTATGACCAAATCAAAACCTTGTTCAGCCAGCAGAGTTGCATAATCATGTCCGATACCTGCTGAAGCGCCCGTAATAAGTGCCGTACGCCTGTTCAGTCTCTTTTGGGGTTTTCCAACCTTTGTTTTTGATGTTTGGCGCGCTTTTTTTGTCACCGTTTTTTTCGCCGGTGTTTTGGTTTGTGCCTTAGCTGTTTTTTTCTCTGCCATGCGGCGCCCTTTTGTTAACTGAGATGTTATATGCTATATAGGTTTGCAGATTTGGGCAATCGACCCTTCACCCCAAGGATAATGAAATGAACGAACAAAAGCCGATTGTAGAGAATGCTCACGGCCTGACCTATTTGTTTGACGATAAACCTGAACCGGCTGAAATCCGTGAAGTGGCAGAAGGTGTTCACTGGTTGCGCTTGCCTTTATTTGAAACGCTGGATCACATAAATGTCTGGCTGTTGGAAGATGGAGACTCATGGGTCATTGTTGATACCGGGCTTAATAACGACCGCACCAAAGAAATTTGGGAAAATGTTTTCGACAAAACTTTTCAGGGTAAGCCGGTTAGTAAAATTCTTGTGACGCATATGCACCCCGATCATATCGGATTGGCAGGTTGGATGGTTGATAAATTCGGCGTTATGCTCACCATGACGCGACTTGAATATTTGACTTGTCGGGTACTCGCTGCGGATACAGATAAAGAAGCGCCGAAAGAAGCCCTAGATTTTCTCTATCAGGTAGGTGTCCCTGACGAGATTATTGAAGGCTATAAGAAGCGTTTTGGTATGTTCGGTGCTGCGATTTATGATCTGCCTCAAAATTTCTACCGGGTCAGTGATGAAGAAGAAATTGTTATTAACGGACGCATTTGGAAAGTCGCTGTCGGAAATGGGCATTCGCCTGAGCATGCTTGTTTTTTCTGCCCGTCTTTGAAAGTTGTTATTTCCGGCGATCAGATTCTGCCTCGTATATCCTCTCATGTCGGCATCTTCCCGAATGAACCGGATGCCAATAATCTTGAAGATTGGATTGAGAGTTGTAAAAAACTAAAATCCGTTTTCCCTGAAGATTTGTTGGTTTTACCGTCGCATAATGAACCTTTCTATGGTGTTCATAATCGGTTGCAGTCGCTGATAGACGGGCATGAGAAAAGGCTCACAAAACTTCTTGCAGCCTGCGAAACTCCGCGTAGCCCAGCAGATCCGGCACTTTTCTCGATTCTGTTTAAGCGTACTATAGACAAAGGCTTGTTTATCATGGCCATAAGTGAGAGCATGGCGCACTTAAATTGTCTTTATCGTCGTGGCCTTTTAAACAAATCGCTGGATGAAGATGGCAGGTTAAGGTTTGTTGCAAGCTGAGTCAGGATAAATAAATGTCTGATCAAAATGAAATGGAGAAAGAAATCTCCCAAATGAGTTTTGAGCAAGCTCTCGAAGCTCTTGAAGAAATCGTGGATAGTCTGGAAAGCGGGAATGTGGCGCTTGAAGCATCCATACAAATTTATCAGCGTGGAAATCTTTTGCGCCTTCATTGCGAGGCTAAGCTTAAAGATGCTCAAAGCAAAATTGAAAAAATCACCGGCACAGGTGATGGCGAAGACCCCGATACGGAGCCGCTAGATATAGGCTGATTATGGATACCCTGAATTTAGAGACTGCCCTGAAAAATGCTTCCGGGTTAATCGACCAGAGGCTTGGGGAAGTTCTGGTCGTGCCTGATGCACCGGAAGGGCGTGTTATTGAGGCGATGAAATATACGCTCATGGGCGGCGGCAAAAGACTTCGCGCCTTTTTATGTATCCAAACAGCCAAATTATTCAATGTTCAAGAAGCTAACTATGCCAGAGTGGCAACTGCAATAGAATGCGCCCACTCTTATTCACTGGTGCATGACGACTTACCGGCTATGGACGATGATGATATGCGCCGTGGGCGCCCGAGCCTTCATAAAGCTTTTGATGAGGCGACGGCTATTCTTGCAGGGGATGCTTTGTTGACCTTGGCCTTTGAAATTATGGCAGATGAAAAAACGCATCCGCGTAAAGCCGTTCGTCTGGACTTGATTTCAGGCTTTTCCAAAGCTCTCGGTGCGCGAGGAATGGTCGGAGGCCAGATGTTTGATCTCATGAGCCCTGAACTGGAGTTGGATGCCGGGGCACTTACAAGATTACAAAAAATGAAAACGGGCGCACTTATTGAGTTCTCAGTAGATGCAGGTTGTATTATGGGCCAAGTCCCCGATGCCACAAGAAGCGTTCTAACCGCCTATGCACATGATATCGGTTTAGCTTTCCAAATTGCTGACGATTTGCTAGATGTCGAAGCCTGTCAGGATGACATCGGCAAAACGCCCGGTAAGGATGAAGCGTCAGGCAAGGTAACTTTTGTCTCGCTGCTAGGACTAAATCGTGCGAAAGATCAGGCTCGTATGCTGGTCGAACAAGCTGTTGGACATCTTGAAATTTTTGGTAGTGAAGCTGATGCATTACGCGAAGCTGCCCATTACGTTATTATCAGGGGGCATTAGCCTCTTTTAAATATTGGTTGACTGAACACGTGACTAAAAAACTTGAAACGCCCCTGCTAGATAAAATCCGACTTCCTGAAGACGTCAGAGATTTATCTGAAGACCAGCTTGGTCAATTGGCTGATGAGCTTCGCGCGGAAACAATTTCTGCTGTTTCCGAAACGGGGGGACATCTTGGTGCCGGCCTTGGCGTTGTCGAATTGACGGTAGCGTTGCATTATGTTTTCAACACACCTGATGACCGACTGATTTGGGATGTAGGTCATCAGGCATATCCTCATAAAATTTTGACCGGAAGGCGTGATCGCATTCGGACATTGCGACAAGGCGGGGGCTTGTCAGGTTTTACAAAGCGGGCTGAAAGCCCTTATGACCCCTTTGGGGCTGCGCATAGTTCAACCTCTATTTCTGCCGGGCTGGGCATGGCGGTAGCACGGGACCTAAAAGAAACCGATAATAATGTTGTTGCGGTTATCGGAGATGGTGCGATGAGTGCTGGCATGGCTTATGAAGCCATGAATAATGCCGGGGCTATGGACGGACGACTGATTGTTATTCTTAATGATAATGATATGTCGATTGCGCCGCCTGTCGGAGCGATGAGTGCATATTTGGCGCGATTGTTATCCGGCAGTGGATATAGAAAGTTAAGGAAATCCCTTAAAGGTATTGC
Organism: PS1 clade bacterium; assembly: GCA_003331985.1. Classification (GTDB taxonomy): domain Bacteria; phylum Pseudomonadota; class Alphaproteobacteria; order RS24; family RS24; genus Micropelagius. The sequence continues at coordinate 3,948 of QOQK01000013.1, forward strand.
GTCAAAAATGCCGCGATCAATTAAGGAAGCCAGCCGGAAAATGGAAGAATACACTCGTGGTTTCTGGACAGGTGGCACACTGTTTGAGGAAATTGGGTTTTATTATGTCGGGCCAATTGATGGGCATAATCTCGACCATCTTTTGCCGGTTCTTGAAAATGTCAGGGACAGTGTGGAAGGCCCAATACTGGTTCATGTTGTTACTCAGAAAGGACATGGCTACGCCCCTGCTGAGGCCGCTGCCGATAAATATCACGGCGTTTCAAAATTCGATATTGTGACCGGTTTGCAATCAAAAACAAGCACGAATATTCCAAGCTATACCTCCGTCTTTGCGGAAAGCCTGATTAAAGAGGCTGAAAAAGACAAAAATATTGTGGCCGTAACGGCGGCGATGCCGGATGGCACAGGCTTAGACAAATTTGCTCAAATATATCCGGACAGATGTTTTGATGTAGGTATTGCTGAACAGCATGCTGTGACATTTGCCGCTGGTATGGCGACGGAAGGGCTGAAGCCATTTGTGGCGATTTATTCAACTTTTCTGCAACGCGGGTATGACCAGATTGTTCATGACGTTGCTATTCAAAAATTACCTGTTCGTTTTGCTATAGACCGCGCAGGTCTTGTTGGTGCAGATGGGCCAACTCATGCAGGGTCGTTTGATATGGCCTATCTTGGCGCTCTACCCGATTTCATTTTGATGGCTGCTGCTGATGAAGCTGAACTGGTCAATATGGTGCATACTTCTGTTCACATAGATGATCGCCCGTCGGCTTTCCGATATCCCCGTGGATCAGCCACAGGTATCGCGATGCCTGAAAAACCTCAACTGCTTGAAATCGGTAAAGGCCGTATCATTCGAGAAGGTCAGCAGATTGCGATTTTAAGTTATGGTACCCGCTTGGGGGAGGCGCGTCTTGCAGCTGATAGGCTTGATAAAGAAGGCCATAGCACGACAGTTGCAGATGCTCGCTTTATGAAACCACTAGATAAAGAGTTGATTTTGCAGCTCGCGCGTGAGCATGAAATTCTCATCACGGTTGAAGAGGGTGGTCTTGGTGGTTTTGGTGCCCATGTATTACATTTTCTAGCGGAAGAGGGTGTGCTTGATGCTGGCCTCAAGGTTCGTACTTTGACCTTGCCGGACATCTTTATCGATCAGGACGCGCCCGAGCGCATGTATGACACAGCCGGACTTAATGGCGATAATATCTATGATACAGTTAAAGATGTTATTGGTCGCAGCGAAAAAACAATTATTGATCTCAATCCAAAACGTGCCTAATGCCCGCCCCTCAATCGACAGGTCACGACTCTTTTTCATCTTCAATGCGTTTAGACACGCTTCTAGTTGAGCAAGGTTTCTTCAACAGCCGATCGCAAGCGCAAGCTGCAATCAAAGACGGGTATGTCCAGATTGATGGGCACGTAATTGACAAGGTTGCTGCGAAAGTAAAGCCAGACGTTGAACCAACAATCATAAGGCACAGCCATAATTTTGTCTCGCGGGGTGGGCTGAAACTCTCCCATGGATTAGAGGCTTTTGGCTTCCCTGTATCAGGCCGCATGGTCGTGGATCTTGGGGCATCAACAGGCGGCTTTACCGATGTTGTCTTAAAAAAAGGGGCAGGGCATTGTCTCGCGGTTGATGTAGGGCATGGGCAATTACACACCGACTTAGCAAATGATGCACGGGTCACTTCTCTTGAAAAAGTAAATGCCAGACATCTCTCACAGGAACATCTGCCGCAAGGCTTTCAGGTCACGGCTATTGTTTGCGATGTCAGTTTTATTTCATTGGAACTGGCTTTACCTCCGGTGTTGGAGATTGCTCAGCCTGATAGCTGGTTGATAGCACTTATCAAACCGCAATTCGAAGCGGGGCGTGCCGCGCTCGGTAAGGGTGGGGTCGTCCGCGACGAGACTGTGCATCAACAGGTCTGTGATAAAATTGGCGCTTGGTTGGAAAGGCAATCCTGCTGGGCAGTAAAAGGTATTACCGATAGTCCTGTTGAAGGGCCAAAAGGGAATAAAGAATTTTTAATTGGTGCCGTGAAATCTTGAAAAGGCTTTAGCCTTTTTCGAGACTGGCATTCCATTCCCCCAAAGATGCCAATTTGTTCATTGAGGCGCGATGGGTGAAAGCAGCCTTTGCCGCCGAAACATTCTCAGGTTTGCCACTCCAAGTTTTGAGCGGTGCAGCCTGAAGCGCGCGCCCGTAAGAGAAACTAATTTTCCAGCTATGTGGTCCCATTTTATTAATTGCATCGAGATGAGCAGTTGCCAGTTCATCGGCCTGACCACCGGAAAGAAAAATAATTCCTGGTACATCTTGAGGTACGCATTTGTTGAAACAATCCAGGGTCATTTCTGCGACTTGCTGAACACTCGCCTGCGTCGGACATTCTGTGCCGGAAACAATCATATTAGGTTTTAGGATAGAGCCTTCAAGATATACATTCTGTTCGTCAAGCTGGGCATAAAGGGCCGTGAGGACGGATGAAGTGACTTCATAACATGTCTCGGCTGTGTGAGAGCCGTCCATAATTACTTCCGGCTCAACAATTGGTACAATCCCATTTTCCTGACACAATGCTGCATATCTAGCGAGTGCATGTGTGTTGGCTGAAATACAGCCGCGGCTAGGTATACCGTCTCCGATATTGATAACCGCCCGCCATTTGGCGAAACGGGCGCCGAGTTCGAAATATTCCTCAAGGCGTTCGCGTAAACCATCAAGACCTTCTGTGACCTTCTCATTCGGATGACCCGCCATATCTTTGGCGCCGGTATCTACCTTGATACCGGGAATTGACCCAGCTTGTTCAATCAGGCTGACAAGAGTTGTGCCGTCTGCCGCTTTTTGACGAATAGTTTCATCATAAAGAATAACGCCGGAAATAGCTGATTGCATTGCTTCATCTGAACGGAACAGCATTTCACGATAATCGCGACGGCTATCCTCAGTCGATACGAGAGCAATTGTATCGAACCGTTTTTTGATTGTTCCGGTGCTTTCATCGGCGGCAAGAATACCCTTCCCGTCGGCAACCATTTTATGAGCTATGTCTTTAAGTGAATTTTTATCCATATCTAACCTAAGCGTTTTACGAGCGTATTATGCTGTAAAGTATCAATTGCCGGAAGTGTTTTTCCTTCCAGCCACTCAAGAAATGCGCCCCCGGCTGTGGAAATATATGTAAATCCGTCGGCGGCATCGGAATGGTTCAGTGCTGCAACCGTATCGCCGCCACCTGCGACGGATACAAGCTTTCCTGAAACAGTTTGTTGTGCCGCAAATTGTGTAGCGATTTTTGTACCCTCATCAAAAGGGGATAACTCGAAAGCACCAAGCGGGCCGTTCCAGACCAATGTCTTTGATTTTTCAATGGCTGCTTTGATTTTACTGACTGCAAGAGGTCCTGCATCTAATATCATCATGTCATCAGGTACTTGTGTTGCCTGACAGCTAACCGGAGAGTCTGTGGCGGCAAAGTTTTCAGCCAGCACCACATCATCGGGTAATAAGATTTCACACTTGCTGTCTTGCGCAACTCTTAAAATATCCCGAACCTTATCGAACATGCTTTCTTCGCATAATGACCGCCCAATTGCGATACCTTGAGCCGCCATAAACGTGTTGGCCATGCCTCCACCAATGACCAGCGTATCGACCTTGCTGATTAGATTAAATAATAAATCAAGCTTGGTAGAGATTTTCGCTCCCCCGACAACTGCCATGACAGGACGGGTCGGATTTCCAAGGACTGTCTCCAAAGCTTCAAGTTCTTTTTGAAGAGATCTTCCGGCGTAAGAGGGCAATATCCGCGCCATACCTTCTGTGGATGCATGAGCACGGTGAGCCGCAGAGAAAGCATCATTTACGAAAGCATCAGCAGGCGCGGATAGAGATTTTATAAAAGCCTCGTCATTGGCTTCTTCGCCGGGGTGGAAGCGGGTATTTTCGAGTACAGTCAAACCACCGGCGGGTAAATTATCCATACCTGTCATAGCGGGGTGGCCAATACAGTCAGCGCAGAAGCTAACGTCTTTATTCAAGATTGACGATAACGCTTGGGCAATTGGTTTAAGTGACATGGCCGGGTTTTTCTCGCCATTGGGTCTGCCGAAATGAGAAAGAATTCCAACCCGGGCGCCGGCATCTGATAATTCTTTTAAAGTCGGGAGCAATCGATCCAGCCGCGTAGCGTCTCTTATTGTTCCTTGCGGTGTGACAGGAACATTCAAATCTGCGCGAACAAAAACTTTTTTACCCTGTATATCCGATTGTGACAGAAGGTCATCCAGAGGTCGGGCTACGGTCATTTTTTTAACCCAGTTTTCCCATGGCTGCGGCGGTATCAAGCATACGCATTGAAAAGCCCCATTCATTATCATACCAGGCGAGAATCCGTACAAGGTCATCGCCCACGAGTTGGGTTTGGGTTGTATCAAACACACATGAATGCGGGTTGTGGTTAAAGTCACATGATACGAGAGGTAACTCGCATATTCCCATAATGCCTTTAAGGTTCGTTTTACTGGCTTGAACCATTATTTTGTTCACAGCCTCAATGCTGGTTTTTTTGTTGGCTTTAAAAACAAAGTCAATCATCGAAACATTCGGAGTAGGCACGCGAATAGCAGTGCCACCAAGACGCCCTTCCATATTAGGTATAACCAGCCCAAGAGATTTTGCCGCTCCCGTTGAGGTCGGTATCATGGATTGGCCCGCGGCACGTGCGCGGCGCGGGTCATTATGACGATTATCAACCAGTCTTTGATCGCCTGTATAAGCATGAACGGTGGTCATAAAACCGTTTTCAATGCCGATTTTTTTATCCAGTACTGAAACGAGCGGTGCCAGAGCATTCGTCGTACATGACGCGTTGGAAACGACTTGATGGCCTTTTCGAAGTTTGGTGTGGTTCACGCCATAGACAACAGTCAAGTCAGCGGTTTTGGTAGGGGCGCTTATCAGAACGCGCTTACACCCTGCATCTATATGCGCCATGCTTTGTTCTTTAGTGTTAAACGCACCGGTACACTCTAAAACGACATCAACATCGAGTTCTTTCCACGGCAAATCTTTCGGGTCACGCGCACTGACAAGTTTTACGGCACCATTCCCGAAATTAATACTGCTCTGTGTGGTTTTGATATTGCCCTGATAGCGCCCGTGAATGGAATCATACTCAAAGAGATGCGCGACACTGTCCGGCGTTCCTGCAGCATTCAGGGCCACGAGTTTTATGTCTTTTCTTTTGCTTTCAAGTAAAGCGCGAAGTGTCAGGCGACCAATACGCCCAAATCCGGTAATTGCAACCCTCGTAACCATCTAACCCCTCAGGATAATTTTATGTGTCTAGCCTGTCTTTAGCATTTTTTACAATTGCTTCAACAGTGATTCCGAAATGTTTAAACAGCCTGTCTGCCGGTGCGCTGGCGCCAAAACTTTCCATGCCGATAAAGCTATCACCGGGCCTGAGATAGGCATCCCAGCCTTGACGGATGGCGGCTTCAATAGCGATGCGCACAGGCGTATCACCTAATACATCGTCTCTGTAGCTGGGCTCTTGTTGGTCGAAAAGTTCAAAACACGGCATGGAAATGACGCGGGTTCCAATATTTTCGGCCTCCAGTTGTTGTTTGGCTTCCATGGCAAGATGGACTTCTGAACCTGTCGCCAAAAGTGTGACTTGAGCATCGCCATCTGCGGAGGCTAGTTCATAAGCCCCTTTGGAAGAGAGGTTCTTCTCTGTATATTCAAGCCTTAATGCTGGTAGACCTTGACGAGTTAGAGCCATTGCTGAAGGCGTTTGGGATTGTTCCAGAGCAATTTGCCAGCATTCTAACGTTTCAGTCGCATCTGCGGGACGTAAGGTCAGCAGATTAGGAATGGCACGTAAGGCCGCGAGATGTTCAACAGGTTGGTGTGTCGGCCCGTCTTCGCCAAGACCAATAGAGTCATGCGTTAAAACATGGATAACACGCTGTTCCATGAGAGCGGCAAGCCTTAATGCAGGTCGGGAATAATCCGAAAATACAAGGAAGGTACCGGAATAGGGAATGAACCCACCATGCAAAGCCATGCCGTTCATTGCGGCGGCCATACCGAATTCTCTTATGCCATAATGAATAAAGCTTCCGCCGTAATTATCGGCACTGACAGCTTCTTGTTCAGGGGTGCGTGTGTTGTTAGACCCTGTCAGATCTGCGGAGCCACCAATCATTTCAGGAACATATGGGACAATTGCTTTCAACGCATCCTCAGATGATTTTCTAGTCGCGAGTTTGGCAGGATTTTCAGCAAGACTTTGCTTATACTCTTGAATTGCTTTTTCCAAACGCGTCGGGAGATCGCCGGACATAACACGGGTGAAACGGTTACTTATTTCACTGTCTTGGGCGTTGAGGCGTTCCTGCCATGCTTTTCTTTCTGATACATGTTTCAAGCCAGCCATGCGCCAGCTATCAAGAATATCAGAGGGTATGTCAAAAGGTTCCGACGTCCAGCCAAGTGCTTCGCGTGTAAGGCCAATTTCTTCATCACCAAGAGGTGCGCCGTGAACGCCAGATGTGCCCTGCTTGTTGGGGGCGCCATATCCAATAGTGGTTTTACAGGCAATCAGCGTAGGTTTGTCACGAGTTTGTGCCGCAAAAATAGCGGCTTCAATGGCATCCGGGTCGTGGCCGTCAATGCGTTCGGCAAACCAACCGGCAGCTTCAAAACGCTTGAGCGCATCGCCGGATTCGGCAAGGTCAAGCGGCCCGTCAATTGAGATATCATTATCATCATACAATACAATCAGCTTTGAGAGTTTTAAATGTCCAGCAAGACTGATGGCTTCATGGCTGATACCTTCCATAAGGTCGCCGTCAGAAGCCAGAACATAAGTATAGTGGTTAACCAGATCATCACCGAAACGGCTGTTAAGCATTCGTTCCGCAAGCGCCATACCGACAGATGTTGCGAGACCCTGACCCAATGGGCCAGTAGTGGTTTCAATACCTGCAGCGTGCCCATATTCCGGGTGACCGGCTGTGCGTGATCCTAGCTGGCGAAAGTTTTTAATTTCTTCCAGCGTCATGTCCTCAAAGCCCATCAGATAGTGAAGCGCATAAAGCAGCATTGAGCCATGACCTGCAGAGAGAACGAATCTGTCTCTATCGGCCCAATCAGGTTGCCTCGGGTCAATTTTGAGAAATTTGGTGAATAGCACGGTGGCAATATCAGCCGCCCCCATAGGTAGCCCGGGGTGTCCTGAATTGGCGGCTTGCACCGCATCCATGGAGAGGGCTCTTATGGCATTTGCCATCATATTATGTCTGATTTTTGGATTGTCGCTCATGGGCCAGGAATCTAAGTTCTGTTTCTACGCAAACTTTTAGCATCTCGTATTGTTAAATGCGAACCTTTAAGGTGCGCGGATGGTTATAAGTGCCTTTATTATATCGTCATGAATTAAATGACATATGTGATAAATCATTCTAATTCACATGCACTCGTCACGACGTCGCTACAATGGCGACCGACCGACAAGGAGTCAATGTAAGATTTAATATGCGTAACTGTATTACCGAATAGCTCAAATAACTGACTGATTTTGTGATAATATTTAGATTATACTAAATTTGCGAAAAGCTTGATGGTTGACCGAATTCCCATCAACATCTTATGCTTGTGCAATGGAGAATCAAAGATAATGCAGGACATCCAAACAGCATTGAAAAATTTTAATGAGGCGCTGCAAGCTTTGGAAGACCGCTTGCCTGACCGGATGGCTGAGGCAGTGAAAGTTAAATCTGAACTGGATGCGCTGAATATTGAAGCCGCCTATATGCGGAGTGAAATTTCATCACTTAAAAAACAAATTTCTGCTGGTGCTAGTGCCCAAGGCAAAGCCGAACAGCAGATAGATGCTGCCATGAAGCAGCTGGATCAACTTATGAACGGTGTAGGTGAGCATGGCTGAATTGACAATTTCCATAAATAGTAGACCTTTTGCTATTGCATGTTCGGATGGCGATGAGCAGCGGGTCAGCCGATTAGCTGAAGATCTCGCAGCAAGACTGGGTGAAGTTAAGAAGCATGTTAGTGGTGCCGGGGATTCGCATCTGTTGGTTCTCGTTGGGCTAACCTTGTGTGATGAGCTTAACCAACTTAATGACCAGATAGAGGGTGTTCGTCAGGATGTTGAAGCCGCCGGTAAAACACGCTTAGAGCTTGAGAAACAGGTTAAAGAATTTGAAAAGCTCATTGCAACCTCTTTGGTAAGTGCGACAGAAAAAATTCATTCGCTCTCCGAACATCTTGAAAAATAAATACTCTAATTTTTAAAGTTTTAAAAATTGCAAAATAATTGCCGCCTTGAATGGGGCTGGTCTTCGTTCTATGTTCACCTCAGGAGTTGTCCTGAATGGCGGGTCGATAACGCTCGGGACCTTACGATCCTTAAGGGAACTGTCCCTGCGCTAGACCGTGGTCTTTTGCACATGGTGCCCACCTACTTATGTAGGTCTCCGGGGATCAGGCTCGTTGTCAGAGACAACTCCGACTATGGGTTATCTTAGATTTTTAGTTCAACCCGATATTTAGAAAGATGAAACGTGCAATGCACGCGTCCCTATAGCTCAATGACATCTATCAATCACGCCTCACCGACGGCAAACGATATACAAAAACAAAAAAAAGACATCCGCCTTCTCGCCGTCCAAAAACGGCTGGAAGCGAAAAAATTAGAAACAGATGACATCAAGTTTAAACTTCTCGATGTGTTTCGTGGATTTGTCGCTGAGACTTTACCTGTCGCACTAAAATCCGAAAATAGAAAACTTATTTGTTCTGCTTATATGGCTGATGCCTCAGAAATTGACCCATTGCCGATATTGACCTTTTTGAATGAGCAAGGTTGGCAGACGGCACTTCCATGTATCGAAAAAGATGTGTCTTTATCTTTCAAGGTTTGGCAGCCAGGTGATGCTTTGGTAACCGGCAAGTTTGATATGCAAGAGCCTGGGGCAGAAGCTTTAGTTGTGTCGCCGGATTTGGTGATTGCCCCCTTACTGGCATTTGACAGGTTTGGTAACCGTCTTGGTCGCGGTGGGGGGTATTATGACCGCGCGTTAAAAGTACTTAGGACACAAGGAAATGTTCTGGTTGTGGGAATCGGATTTGACTCGCAATTATTTGATATAGTTCCCCATGAAAAGCATGATGAAAAACTGGACTTTACTTTAACACCTTCCGGTGTTCACCATTTTGAGGCGGTGTGATGAAAATTTTATTTCTAGGTGATATTGTGGGGCGGGCTGCCCGCGAAGCGGTGATTGACGAATTACCGGCCTTACGTCGCGATATGGATATCGACTTTGTTGTCGTAAATGGCGAAAATGCAGCCGGTGGGTTTGGGATCACCGAAACCATTGCGAATAGCCTTTTTGATGCCGGTGCAGATGTTATCACATTGGGTAATCACGCTTGGGATCAGCGAGAAACCCTCACTCATATTGATAGAGAACAGCGTCTTTTGCGACCTGCGAATTTTCCCGCTAACACACCCGGCAAAGGCGCCGGTTTGTTTACAACTGAAAAGGGTGAGCAGGTGCTTATCATCACAGTACAGGGCCAGTTGTTTATGGAAACGCTGGAAGACCCGTTTGCTGCTGTTGAAAGAGAGCTTGCTGCTTGTCCACTTGGGGAAGCCACCGATGCTGTGATTGTTGAAATTCATGGCGAGGCAAGTTCTGAAAAAATGGCGATGGGGCATTTTTGTGATGGGAGAGCCAGCCTTGTCGTAGGGACGCACACCCATGTCCCTACTGCGGATGTTCAGATATTTGAGAATGGGACCGCTTATCAGACAGATGCCGGTATGTGCGGCGATTATGACAGCGTGATTGGCATGGAAAAAGAAGAGCCAATGCGCCGTTTTATGACCAAAATGCGGGGTGGGCCTTTTAAGCCGGCTATGGGCGCAGTAACACTCTGTGGTCTTATGGTGGAAACGGGGCCTGACGGGCTTGCCGTTTCAGCGAAGCCATTCCGTTATGGTGGCAGACTAGAGCAAGCTGTCTAAAATTGGTCTTCTTTTTATCCTTTAGCAGGTCGTGAACAACGGGTAGAATAGGCGAATCATGGGTATGATTCCCAAAGACACCCGTCGAGCGAGGCATGTTCGGCAGTTTGAATTGTAAAAAAACCGGAACACATAAATGGCAGGTCATTCGAAATTTAAAAATATTCAGCATCGTAAAGGTGCGCAGGATAAAAAACGAGCCAAGGTTTTCTCGCGGCTATCCAAAGAAATTACAATTGCCGCAAAAATGGGCATGCCTGACCCGGACTCAAATCCGCGTCTGAGAACAGCAATAACTGCCGCACGTGCGCAGAACATGCCTAAAGATAATATTGAGCGGGCCATTAAAAAGAGCGCTGATGCCGGTGGTGAAAATTATGAGGAAGTCCGTTATGAAGGCTTTGGTCCCGGCGGAATTGGCGTCATTGTGGAAACACTGACCGATAACAGGAATCGTACTGCGGGTGATGTTCGAACCGTTTTCACCAAATCCGGCGGTAATCTTGGTGAAACAGGTTCGGTCTCTTTTATGTTTGACCGGCGTGGAGCTGTTGAATATCCGGGTGAAGTTGCTGATGCCGATGCTGTTTTTGATGCTGCGATTGAAGCCGGTGCAGAAGATGTTGAAAGCAGTGAAGACGCACATGAAATTTTATGCGCGATGGAAGAGTTGCATAATGTGGCGGCCGCGCTGGAGGGAGCACTTGGCCCTCCACCATCAGCTCAAATAGTTTGGAAGCCCCAAAATGAAATTTCAGTGGATGAAGAAACTGCTGAAAAAGTCTTGCGCATGATGGAAGCGTTGGACGATTTGGATGATGTGCAAAATGTCTATGCGAATTTTGATATTGCAGATGATATTTTGGAAAAACTCTCTGCCTAACGCAGTGATTTTTGGCACTATGAGCCTGAAAGAAATTTGATGACCCAATCGCGCCGCTTGATAGGACTGGATCCAGGGCTCAGAAATCTGGGCTGGGGTGTGATTGATGTATCCCGCGGTAAACTCATTCATGTTGCAAATGGCACGATTAGCTCCAACGCTAAGGATGATCTTGCCGACAGATTGGTGCAACTTATGCGTGGGTTGGAAGAGGTTTTTGAGACTCATCAACCCGAACAGGCTGCTGTAGAAAATAGCTTCGTCAATAAAGATGGTGTGGCGACCTTAAAGCTGGGCCAGGCGCGCGCAGTCTGTCTGCTCGTTCCTGCGCGAAAGGGTATGAAAGTTTTTGAATATGCACCTAATTTTGTAAAGCGAAGTATTACTGGGGCAGGTCATGCTGATAAGCATCAAATTAATGCGATGGTCAAAACGCTTCTGCCACAAGCCAAGCCGGATAGCGAACATGCGGCTGATGCGCTTGCCGTTGCCATTACCCATGCACATGCGGGTGACCTTGAAGGCCGGCTAAATGATGGGCAAACTAATGGGATGGCTCCTCAAGCACGGCTGAAGGTGAAATCATGATTGGGCGTCTTAAAGGTCTCGTGGATGGTGTTGGCGATGGCTGGGTGCTGATTGATGTGAATGGTGTCTGCTATCTTGTTGAAGGGTCGGGGCGCATGCTCTCCAGCCTCCCCGGTCAAGGTGAGTTAGTGACACTGGCGATTGAAACCTATGTGCGTGAAGATCAGTTCAGACTTTTTGGATTTTTGTCGGAAGAAGAAAGAAGTTGGTTCAAACTCTTGCTCGGTGTGCAGGGGGTTGGGGCGAAAGTCGCGCTCGCTATTCAGAGTGTTTTATCGGTCAGTGAGTTATCACAAGCCGTCATGGCACAAGACAAGACCATGGTGTCCCGTGCGCCGGGCGTCGGACCGAAAGTCGCCCAGCGGATTGTACAAGAACTTAAAGATAAAGTACCTGAAGCTTCTTTTGTTGTTGCAGGACATGGGGCGTCAGCAGGAGGCGCAAGTGATGATGCCGGTGATATGAATCAACCGGATATGAATACGACTGTGAGTGATGCGTTGTCGGCTCTAACCAATTTGGGATATGCGCGAAGTCAGGCGCATGTTGTAGTCATGACGGTTATGGGTCAGTTGAACCAATCAGAGGATGGGGCCGAAACATTGAGCACCGAAGCCCTGATTAAAAGCGCCCTGAAGGAGCTTGCTGAAAATGGTTGAGAGAGATGAGGAAAGAGAAATCTCTGCTCCCGCGCAACGTGATGATCAAGACTCAGCCATGCGCCCGCAGCGACTTTCAGATTTTGTCGGTCAACATAAGGGGCGGGATAATCTTTCAGTGTTTATTCAGGCGGCTAAGTCTCGTGGTGATGCGATGGATCATGTTTTATTTGCTGGGCCGCCTGGGCTTGGCAAGACAACTTTGGCTCAAATCGTTTCGCGCGAACTGGGGGTTGGCTTTCGGGCAACGTCGGGGCCAGTAATTACAAAAGCAGGTGATCTAGCGGCCCTGCTGACAAATCTTGAAAGTAATGATGTTTTGTTCATTGACGAAATTCACCGCTTAAGCCCAGCTGTGGAAGAAGTTCTTTATCCGGCGATGGAAGATTTTGAGTTGGACTTAATGATTGGGGAAGGTCCGGCCGCACGGTCAGTAAAAATTGATCTGCCGCCTTTTACGCTTGTAGGGGCGACGACGCGGGCAGGTTTACTGACGACCCCCTTGCGCGACAGATTTGGCATTCAAATTTACCTTGGTTTTTATGAATTGGACGAACTTGAGCATATTGTCCGGCGCAATGCGAAATTGATGGGGCTGGCAATTAATGATGAGGGTGCGCGCGAAGTGGCGCGACGCTCGCGAGGAACGCCGAGGGTCGCCGGAAGGCTTTTGCGTCGCGTTCGGGATTTTGCAACTGTTGCGAATGCCGGAGAAATTACTGCTCAAATTGCCGATGAAGCTCTGGTGAAACTAGAGGTGGATAGTCGGGGTCTCGATGCGCTGGATCATCGCTATCTTCTCACTGTCGCTGAGAAGTTTCTAGGTGGGCCTGTGGGGATTGATACGATTGCTGCCGCGCTCGGTGAACCCCGCGATGCGCTGGAGGATATCGTTGAGCCTTTCCTGATACAACTCGGATTCTTGAATCGAACGCCACGCGGTCGGATGCTAATGCCCGTGGCTTTCACGCATTTGGGGCTCACGCCGCCGGAAACTAAAAATGGCTCCGCAGACCCTACTTCGGAAGATTTATTTAATCCCGGGCAAGATAATAGAGAATAATAAATGATATGAACGACCTGCTTCAAAATAGCATTCAAAACGGTATTCATAGACTGCCGGTGAGGGTCTATTACGAGGATACGGACTTCTCCGGCGTGGTTTATCATGCCAATTATTTGCGTTTTGCTGAACGTGGCCGGTCAGAATTTCTTCATTCATGCGGTATTCATCATTCTGACCTCTTCAGTAGGCCCGACCCGCTGGCATTTACAGTTGTAAATATGAATATTGATTTTCTTGCACCAGCTAAAATTGATGACAGGCTGGAGGTTGTTTCGGCATATATTTTCATTAAAGGCGCGCGCTTACATATTAAGCAGGCCATTATGCTTGAACATAGAGTTTTGTGGCGGGCGGATGTTCATGTTGCTTGTATCACGGCAGCAGGTCGCCCGGTAAGAATGCCTAGGGATGTTTCAAGTCTCCTCGAACCGCATTTGACGCAGGAAGAGCATTTCCTGAATTTTATAGATAAGCCCTAGTTTGGTCACATTTATCCTGCAAAACAGCATGACATAATGCAGGAGATTGAAACGGATGAATGAATTGCTTGATGTTGTGAGCGATCCAACACTGGTGGAACAAGCTGCGACACTTTCCAATCCAGATTTGGCTCACACGGATTTCGGTCTTTATTCTTTGTTTTTGCGTGCGGACTGGGTCGTAAAAATTGTCATGATTGGCCTTGTCATGGCATCTATACAAAGTTGGGCAATCATCATTGAAAAAACAATGACACTGCGACGCTTGTCCCGCAAGGCGACTGATTTTGAGAAACTTTTCTGGTCCGGAGAAAACCTATCCAGTCTCTATAAGAGTATCAATGAACGTGCTGACCACCCTATGGCGCGGGTTTTTCTGGCCGGTATGAGAGAATGGGTCAGAACTTCATCTGATGGTAAAGAGAAAAAAATTACTCCGGAACTGATTAATCGTGTTGACCGAACGCTAAATGGTGCCGTTGCACAGGAGGTCGGGGTTCTCTCCAACCGCTTGCTGTTTCTGGCAACAGTTGGCGCTATTGCACCATTTATTGGCTTGTTTGGTACTGTGTGGGGTATAATGAACAGCTTTCAGGCGATTGCACTGACCCAAGATACTAATCTGGCCGTCGTTGCTCCGGGTATTGCGGAAGCGCTATTTGCAACAGGTCTCGGATTGCTTGCAGCTATTCCAGCAGTCATTGCCTATAACAAATTCACTTCCGATATTAACCGCTATGTAGCGCGTCTGGATTATTTTGCGGACGAGTTTTCCATTTTTCTGGATCGGCAATCAGGTTAATCCCCAGCCGGGCATATAGGATACATAATGGCTATTAACATTAATTCACAGCAAAATGGTGCTTCACGAACCCGCTCTTCGCGCCATTCGCGAAGGCATCAGGCGCCTATGAGTGAAATTAATGTCACGCCTATGGTGGATGTAATGCTTGTTTTGCTGATTGTGTTTATGGTCGCTGCACCGCTTCTGACAGTTGGTGTACCGGTTAATCTCCCCAAAACAGGTGCAAAGCCTCTGACCGGTGATAGCGAACCATTGGCGATAACCGTGAAGGCAGACGGCAGTATTTTTCTACAAGACACCGCTATCGAAGCATCTAATCTTGTGGCTAAACTTCGCGCTATTTCAGATACAGGCTATGAAGAGCGGATTTATGTGCGCGGCGATAAGGATGTCGCTTATGGCGATGTTGCAGATGTAGTAGCGCGCATTAATGCAGCCGGCTTTTCAAAAGTAGCATTGGTCACGGATTTAAAATCTGGGCAGGGCAAAAAATAAATGGTGCGGCAAAACCGAGTTGATTACATTCGGTCGTCCTCTCTAAACAGAGAGATTGTCCTCTCGACTGTTTTGCATGTTCTGGTTGTTTTATCGGCCTTTATTGTTTTGCCGACCCCCGAAAAAATAAGCCTTCCGGATTATGCTTTGCCGATTGACGTCATAACCATTGATGAATTTACGCGGATGACCAGTCAAGATCCTAAGCCAGAGATAAAAACTGACCAAGCTGAAGAAATAGAAAAACCACCGGCAAATATCAGACAAGAAACTGCGCCCCCCCCACCGGCTGACAATACTGACGCAATGCCGTTACTGGGCCCAAAACCGGCATCAACCCCAAAACCAAAAGAAGCTGACTCAATGCCTGAGCCAGTTAATCTGGTTGGTGATGTTGTGCCGCTAGCGCGTCCCCGACCCGCGAAACCTGAACGCAAGCCTTTACTGGATACCGCTGCCGTACAAGCGCTATTGGACAAAACACCTGACCTTCCAGAGCCGACACCGCCTAAGCCGGTAGCAGATTTACCGCCGGGTGAAAGAATGAGCTTAAGCGAAATAGATGCTTTCAGAGCTCAAATCCGTGCCTGTTGGTCCGTACCCGCGGGCGCCAAAAATGCCGAAAGTCTTGTGGTGCGTGTGCGCGTTCAACTAGATACTTCAGGTCGTCCGATAGCAAAAAAAGTTATTAACCGCGCTCAACTGACAGATAGTTTTTTTCTGAGTGCTGCTGAAAGCGTGTTACGCGCGATAGAAAGATGCCAGCCATATAAAATGCCGCCTGAAAAATATGAAAGCTGGCGTGAAATGGAGCTTAATTTTGACCCGAGTAAGATGTTAAATGGATAGAGAGCAAATAAAGGAACAAAGAAATGATTAAAATCATAATGCGAAAAATGTTTGTGGTTCTGGTGGTGTTGATGGCCCAGATTTCTATCAGCTTTGCTCAGGATCTACTGCGTATTGATATTACGCAAGGTAATGTGGATCCACTCCCCATCGCGATTAACCCATTTCAGGGACAGGACGACCAGCCCAGCATGATTGGGGCTGATATTGCCAATGTCGTTAAATCCGATCTCAACCGTTCAGGCTTGTTTCAGTCAATAAACCCTGCAGGTTTCATCGAGAAGGATTTACGGGTTAATGCGCGTCCGAGGTTTGGGGACTGGCGTATTATCAATACGCAAGCTTTGGTTATTGGGAAAGTTTCCAATCTGGAAGACGGTAGAATTAGCATCGAATTCCGCTTATGGGATGTCGTTGCTGAGCAGCAAATGATGGGGCTTCAACTCATCTCCACACCATCTAACTGGCGCTGGGTTGGCCACTTGGTGGCTGATGCCATTTATGAACGATTGACGGGCGAGACTGGATATTTTGACAGCCGCATTGTTTATGTGGATGAAACCGGACCAAAAAATAGACGCGTAAAACGCCTCGCTATTATGGATCAGGATGGCCACAATCCTCGACTAATCACAACAGGTCAGTCCTTGGCGCTAACCCCGCGCTTTAGCCCGACGGCGCAAGAGATTACCTATCTTAGCTACGCTAACCGCCAGCCAAGAGTGTTTCTTCTTAATATTGAGACCGGTCAGCAAGAAATTGTTGGAGATTTCCCCGGCATGACTTTCGCGCCGCGTTTTTCGCCGGATGGTCAAAAAATTATTATGAGTTTGGAGCGTAGCGGTAATTCAAATATCTATACCCTAGATTTGAGAACACGCGTCACCCGCCGACTGACCAACACGTTGGCGATTGATACCGCACCCTGTTATGCACCGGATGGCGAGCGTATTGTTTTTGAAAGTGACAGGGCAGGGCGTCAGCAACTTTATGTCATGGATGCGGATGGCAAAAATGTGCAACGCATAAGCTATGGTGAAGGCCGCTATGCCACACCTGTTTGGTCTCCGCGTGGCGACCTGATAGCTTTTACAAAGCAAATAAAAGGGAGATTCCTTATCGGGGTGATGAAACCTGATGGCTCAGGTGAAAGAATTTTGACCGAGGGGTACCATAATGAGGGACCAGCTTGGTCTCCTAATGGGCGGGTTCTTACTTTCTTTCGCGAGCAAAAAGGTGAAAAAGCTGGGCCGGGTCTATGGACAGTGGATGTCACGGGTTACAATGAACGCCCCTTGAAAACCCCAGGTTTTGCCTCTGATCCTGCCTGGTCACCGCTTATAAGGTGAAGAAATAACAACATTGATTAAAAAAAGGATTTTATGCGTTGAAAATGCTTGTTTTTTTGATTAAGAGTAATCCTGTTAGTGGGCAGAAATTGTCCGCATAAAATTTTTTCTCTTTTTAGGCTGATTTAGGAGCATGTTATGAGAAAGTTATTTAGATCTTCTAATATAGTTGTTGCCCTTGGGGCAAGCATCCTTCTCGCTGCCTGTGCTGCAAGCGGAACTGTCAGTGGAAGCTACGGCGGTTCAAGTGATGAAAGCGCAGTTAAAGAACTTGTCAGAAATGTTGGTGATAGAGTTTTCTTTTCTACCGACTCTGCAGCTCTTTCTTCAGAAGCCCGTTCAACAATCATGCGTCAAGCAGATTGGCTTAAAACAAACAGTAAATCTCTCACCATTGAGGGGCATGCAGATGAACGAGGAACTAGAGAGTATAATATTGCTCTTGGTGCGCGTCGTGCAAATGCCGTTAAAGACTATATGATTAGCCTCGGAGTTGACGGGTCTCGTCTTGAAACTGTTTCATGGGGTAAAGAACGCCCAGTATCTCTGTGTGCAGAAGATGCTTGCTGGTCCAAAAACCGTCGTTCGGTTTCTGTAATTCAGTAAATAACGAATTTATTAAAAGTTTCAAAGGGCACTTTCGGGTGCCCTTTTTTATGCCTTATATTAGCCTTTTTTCTGTATATATTGGCTGCAACGGAGGTTGATTATGCGTGATAAATTTATGACCCGAAAAAGAATGTTCAGCCCTATTTACAGGCTGTTCCAGCTTTCTCTAATGGTGATGGTTTATGGTGCATCCATACTTCCTCTTCACGCCCAATCCAGTAATTCGTCAGGTGACGCGCAGGATACGGTTCAATTCTCGGATTTGTCTGACACAGTTAATTCGACGGCCTCAACGCCGACTTTAGAACAACGTATTGCTACCATTGATGAATCCTTACAGCTTTTAAATAGACGTCTGGAAATGATGCCAATGGGTCCCGGCCTGAGTAGTGGGGGGACAGGTGTTGAAGGTGGATCTGGTCAGGAGCTTTTGGGACGGCTGGAAAGCATAGAAAATCGTCTTTCAGCACTTGCCTCTCTTCCGGGGGGCGCATTTCAAGGGGACAACATGTCCTCACGTGAAAGTGCTGCAGGTGGTTCGGCGATTGCAGACTTACGCGTCAGGCTGACCCAAATTGAAGAGGTCATGCGGTCGCTTAACGGCAAGCTGGATGATGTCTCCTTTCGCCTTACGAGATTCAGTGAGCGTTTTGAGCAGGTCTCGGCAGACTCCGAGTTTCGTTTTCAGCAGTTAGAGCTTGCCGCTGCCGGTGCCGGGTCTAAAGCTCAGCAAAACAGATCATCAGAACCTCAGGTTCTCGGAACCATGCCGGTGAGTAAACCAGAGTCTGTCGAATTGCTTGCCAAAGCAGAAACCGTCACCTTGATTGGCGAGACGGTTCCCGACACGCCCCTGATTACACCACAGGCGAGCAGATCCTCAGGGAATGCACGTAATCAGGCATCCGGTCAGGTTGGAAGTGACGCAACGTCCGGTTCGCCGAAAGAAATTTACGACTTGGCTTTGAAAAAACTGCAAATGGGTGCTTATCAAGAAGCACAGGGTGAGTTGCAGAATTTTCTTGATCTTTATCCGCGCGACCGCCTTGCTGGAAACGCACAGTACTGGTTAGGGGAAACCTTTTATGTGCAGAGGGATTATAAAAATGCTACTGCCGCATTCCTTGCTGGATATACAAATTATGGTGACAGTATTAAAGCCCCGGATAGCCTTTTAAAGCTCGGTATGACACTTGTTGTCATGGGTGAAAAGAAGACCGGGTGTGATGCTTTTGCTGAACTTTCTGCGCGTTTCCCGGATGCGCCACAAGCCATCGTGCGTCGTGCAGAAATTGAAAGCCAGCGGGCAGAATGTTCAGGCTAAGGTTACGGTTATGGCGCCTGTGAGCTCCCATAAACCAATGCCCCCTTTAAGCGGTGTGGCATTTGTTAAAAAACTTGCCAAGCTGTCGAAAATCTCCAGAAATCAATCCGCTCATTTTGCGCTTGCCGTTTCAGGTGGGGCTGACTCTTTATCTTTAATGGCGCTGGCGGCGGTAGTTAGAGAGAAAAATAATCATTGGGATTTCTCTGTTCTGACTGTAAATCACGGACTTCGACCTGCTGCTGTGCAGGAAACCCGCTATGTGTCAAAGCTAGCAAAAGCTATGGGATTGCCATGCAAAATTTTGACTCATAAAGGTGCAGTTCCTGAAAATGATATCCAGTCAGCGGCCCGAAATATTCGTTACGGCTTGATGTCTGAATGGTGTGTCAAAAATAAAGTGACTTATTTGGTGACAGCGCATCACCTTGAAGATCAGGCCGAGACATTTTTATTGCGTTTAGCGCGCGGTTCCGGGCTTGATGGTTTATCTGGAATGCAGAGTATCAGAAACTATGAGGGTGTGGCCTTGCTCCGCCCGTTTCTGGATGTTCCACGTGAATGTCTCCACCAAACTACAGCTAAAGCTGGACTTGAGCCGATTTCAGACCCTAGCAATTCTAACCGGAGATTTGCTCGTGTACGTATCAGAAACAAAATGGACTTACTTTCCGAAGAGGGGATGACTGCCGCAAGACTGGCAGATACCGCGGGACGATTGTTACAGGCACGCCAAGCTCTTGAGCAAGTGACTGAAAATTTCATGCAGGCAGCTGTGCGGCTTGATGAATATGGTATCGCCTATCTTACCTATGCGTCACTGCGCGACCAGCCGGAAGATATTTTACGCCGTACAATTAATAGGCTGCTTACGCCTTATGGAGGGTATCCGCCTCGTGCAGAGTCGGTCCAACGTATTTTGGATGAAGTTTTTCTGAAACCACGCCCCCCGAAAGAAGGTGGCAAGACTATTAATGGTTTTGTTTTGCGTTTCAGGAGTGAGGGATTGTTGATTTTCCGAGAAATTAGCGGTTTGCCAGAGCCAGTTATCATTAAACCCGGAGGGGTTTGTGTCTGGGATAATGGCATTTCTATTCGTGTCGCTAAATCATCAGTACTGAAGGGAATGCTTCAAATTAAACCGCTTGGCAGTGAGGGGTTAAAGGCAATTCGTAAATTGGGGAACGATGTACCAAAAAATTTGCCTGCCGCCGCTTTGCATGCTTTGCCTTCAGTTTGGCTAACTTATCGCAAAAAAAGCAGTCTTTTGGCAGTAAGAGGGGTTTTGGAGCATGCAGATATTGAATTTCAGGATGTGTTTAGGCTCTAAATGCCGCAGGTGAAAATAAAATATCTCAAGCACTGGCATTTTGATGTTGATATTCCTATCTTATACATATCTGTAACCGATAACTATAAAGGGTGATCCTTTGAATAATACGAGAAATCTTATTGTCTGGGTTGTTGTGGGGCTGCTGTTAGTATCCCTGTTTAACTTTTTTCAGGAAAGTCCAACAAGCACAGACGCGCGTGAAATTAATTTCTCTCAATTTGTTGCTGAAGTTGAATCCGGCAATGTTGAAGAAGTTGTGATTTCTGGTGACTCAATAACTGGTAGGCTTGCCGATGGGCGGCGATTCAGTTCCTATGCGCCACCTAATGATCCGACACTGGTTAATCGGCTTACCGAACGTGGTGTGAGTATCACTGCCAAGCCCGACACAAGCAATTCACCGACTATCTGGGGTATTTTGTTGTCATGGTTCCCGATGTTGTTGTTGATTGGCGTCTGGGTGTTTTTCATGCGCCAAATGCAATCCGGCGGCGGGAAGGCTATGGGCTTTGGTAAATCCAAGGCGAAACTTCTTAATGAAACGCATGGTCGTGTTACTTTTGAAGACGTTGCCGGTATTGATGAAGCCAAAGATGATCTTCAAGAAATCGTAGAATTTTTGAAAGATCCGGGCAAATTCCAAAAGCTCGGGGGACGTATCCCCAAAGGTGCGTTATTGGTTGGCCCCCCCGGAACAGGTAAAACATTGTTGGCGCGTGCTATTGCAGGTGAAGCTAGTGTCCCGTTCTTCTCCATTTCTGGGTCTGACTTTGTTGAAATGTTCGTCGGTGTCGGCGCAAGCCGCGTACGGGACATGTTTGAACAAGCTAAATCAAATGCGCCTTGTATTATATTTATTGATGAGATTGATGCAGTCGGGCGCCACAGAGGTGCAGGTCTTGGCGGCGGAAATGACGAACGGGAGCAAACCTTGAACCAGTTACTGGTTGAGATGGATGGCTTCGAAGCCAATGAGGGCATTATCCTGATTGCTGCCACAAACCGCCCCGATGTGCTTGACCCTGCTTTATTGCGTCCGGGTCGTTTTGACCGTCAAGTGGTTGTGCCGAACCCGGATATTATCGGCCGTGAGCGCATTCTCCAAGTTCATATGAAAAAAGTGCCATTGGCTGCCGATGTGGATGCCCGCACTATAGCCCGTGGAACCCCGGGTTTTTCAGGCGCCGATCTCGCTAATTTGGTTAATGAAGCGGCTTTGCTGGCGGCGCGACGTAATAAGCGCACTGTTTCTATGGCAGAATTTGAAGATGCCAAGGACAAAGTTATGATGGGTGCTGAGCGGCGCTCTATGGTGATGTCCGATGAAGAAAGAAAACTGACAGCATATCATGAAGGTGGTCATGCACTTGTTGCACTTAACCTTGAAGCGTCTGATCCTATTCATAAAGCCACAATCATTCCTAGAGGGCGTGCCCTTGGTATGGTTATGCGTCTGCCTGAGCGTGATCAACTTTCAGTGACTCGTGCCAAGTTGAAAGCTGATTTGGCTGTCGCTATGGGTGGTCGTATTGCTGAAGAGGTGATTTTCGGACACGAGAAAGTGACATCCGGTGCATCATCCGATATTCAAATGGCTACCAATATGGCGAAAGCTATGGTTACTCAATTTGGTATGAGTGATGAGTTAGGCCCTCTGGCCTATGGGGATAATGAGCAGGAAGTTTTCTTGGGCCATTCCGTTACGCGGACACAAAATACGTCTGACGAAACCCAGAGCAAAATTGATTCAGAAACCCGTAAGTTTGTTGATGAAGGCTATCAGAAAGCTGAAAGCATTATTCGTGACAATCTCGACGATTTACACACCATCGCGAATGGCCTTCTCGAATATGAGACATTGAGCGGTGATGAAATTGAAGCTTTGCTAAAGGGTGATCCACCTCATAGACCTGAGCCAACGGATGCCGATTCAGGCCCCGGTGCTCTTTCAGCAGTTCCTTCAGTGGGTAAGTCCAAAAACGTCGGTGATGCCAAGCCGCAAAGCACCTGATTTGCGATGTCTAATCTTCCCGGCCTATTTGGGATTTTAAACATCACAACGGACAGTTTTTCGGATGGTGGAGTGTATCTCGACCCAGATAAAGCTTTTGAGCAAGCTCTGGCTTTGCATGCGGGGGGCGCAGATATAATTGATATCGGTCCGGCTTCTAGCCACCCGGACAGTACGCCTGTTTCCGCTCAAACTGAAATTGAACGCCTTACCAACATTGTGCCTGCTTTACAGGCACATGATATACCCCTCAGCATTGACACTTATCAAACACAAACCCAGAGATGGGCGTTACAAAACAATGTTGACTGGATGAATGATATTCATGGGTTTGCAGACCCGTCCCTTTATCCAGACCTTGCGGCGTCAGATTGTCGTCTTGTTGTTATGCATGCCATACAATCTGCTGGTGCCGCCACAAGAACCTCTCCGCCTGAGGGGGACATTTTTGAACATATTTGCCGCTTTTTTGACATGCGACTGGCTGAGTTGGTGCAAGCCGGAATTAATCAAACCCGAATAGTCATTGATCCTGGCATGGGTTTCTTTCTAGGTGATAAGCCAGAACCATCGCTCACAATGCTGGCGCGTATTGATGAGTTGAAAACTTTATTTGGCTTACCCGTGCTGGTTTCGGTTTCCCGCAAAAGCTTCTTGCGTGCGCTGAGTGGGCGTTCGGTGGAAGAAAGTGCGCCGGTGACGCTGGCCGCTGAACTTTGGGCGGCATCGAAAGGGGTGGACTATATTCGCACGCATGACCCCTCTCAACTTAGAGATGCTCTAAAAATAAAGGCGTATGTATCAGATTTTGTAAAAAACTGAAATTTAGAGTGACTTGAAATCGTCGCAACAGTTTGGCACTAATAAACAATTGATTCGTTTACTAAATTAAGGTCAGGCAATGGTCCGCAAATATTTTGGCACGGATGGTATTCGTGGCACGGTGAATAAAGGCAATATGACCGGTGAAATGGCGCTCAGGTTGGGTATGGCCACCGGGCGGGTTTTCCGACGCGGCTCCTATCGACATAGAGTTGTGATTGGTAAAGATACACGTCTTTCGGGTTATATGATTGAACCTGCATTGGTTGCTGGCTTTACCTCGATGGGTATGGATGTGTTTTTGTTTGGCCCTATCCCAACACCGGCTGTTGCTTTCCTGACGAGAAGTTTGCGCGCTGACATTGGGGTTATGATTTCTGCCTCGCATAATAAGTTTGAAGATAACGGCATTAAGCTGTTTGGGCCGGATGGGTATAAGCTATCCGATGAAATTGAAGCTGAAATAGAAGGCTTCATGGATGATGGTGTCGGAGAACATGTTGCGCCTCCCGATGGGCTAGGGCGTGCTAAGAGAATAGATGACGCACAGGCGCGCTATATAGAATTTGCAAAAAGGACATTCCCAAGGCGAGGAAATCTTGGCGGCGTGAAAATCGTTGTCGATTGTGCGCATGGCGCGGCCTATAAAGTTGCGCCAACAGCGCTTTGGGAATTGGGTGCAGATATCATCACGATTGGTGTCGACCCGGATGGCATGAATATCAATAAGGGGTGCGGTTCTACCGATACTGCCCTTTTGCGGGAAACTGTATTGCAGGAGAAAGCTGATATCGGTATTTCGCTCGACGGGGATGCGGACCGCGTCATTATTTGCGACGAAAAAGGCAAAATAGTTGATGGTGATCAGATAATGGGCCTTATTGCGACAGATTGGAAACGCCAAGATCGCCTCTCTGCGCCCGGGTTGGTGGCAACTGTTATGTCCAATCTCGGATTGGAGCGTTATCTACAAAGCCAGGATTTGGATCTCATACGGACCAATGTTGGCGACCGTTATGTCGTTGAGCGCATGCGGGCACTGGGTTTCAATCTTGGCGGTGAACAATCCGGTCACATGATTATGAGCGATTATTCAACAACAGGTGATGGCCTGATTGCAGCCCTCCAAGTTCTGGCTGTGATGCAGCAAACAGGTCACCCAATGAGCGAGATTGGTAATATGTTTGAGCCTCTGCCCCAATTGCTTGAAAATGTGCGTTTTAACTCCGGTGCCCCTTTAGAGCATGATCGTGTTCAGGCGGCTATTCGCGATGCTGAGGCAAAGCTGGGTAATCATGGGCGTTTGCTCGTGCGTCCATCCGGTACTGAGCCAGTCATCCGCGTGATGGGTGAAGGTGATGACGAGGCGCTTATCCGCCAACTTGTCGGTGAGATTGTCACCACGATTGAGGAAGTCGCTGCGTGAGCGTCGGCGATAATTCCCCGACTGCCTCCAACCCGAACGCCTATACGAGTGGAAGAGTTCTGATTGTTGCCGGTTCCGACTCCGGTGGCGGTGCAGGTTTGCAGGCAGATATCAAAACAGTGACCGCCTTGGGCGGTTTTGCGATGACGGCAGTAACAGCGCTGACTGTTCAGAATACACACGGCGTTAAGGATATTATGAATGTGCCCCCCCCATTTGTGGCGGCGCAGATGATGGCGGTACTTTCCGATCTTGGCGCCGATGCAGTGAAGACGGGCATGCTGGCGCGCACGGAAGTAATAGAGGCGGTGGCGCCTTTGCTGGATGATTTCTCCAACCCTGCGGTGATTGACCCTGTGATGGTGGCAAGCTCCGGTGATCGGTTGTTAACCGAGCAAGCGGTAAGTGCCATGCAAAGCCTTATGTTGCCGCGTGCTGCCTTGGTGACGCCAAACATGCCCGAAGCAGAAATTCTAACAAATCGTGGTGTCGAGACACTGGATGATATGAAACATGCCGCCGATAGATTGATGACTGATGGCGCCCGGGCTGCGCTGATTAAAGGCGGTCACGGCAATGACGCGGTTGTTACGGATTTACTTGCCGAACAGTCGGGTTTTACAGTGTTTGAAAACCCCCGCATCGACACCAAGAACACGCATGGGACGGGCTGTACGCTAGCCTCATCAATTGCGGCGGGTCTGGGGCAAGGGCTGGCACTGGCGGCGGCAATTGAGCGCGGGCTGGTTTATGTGCGCAGGGCAATTGAGACGGCGAATGCTTCTTTGGGGACAGGGCATAACAAGCCTTTAAACCACGCACATCCTGTGCTGGATAAGTCACAAGACTCTTAAAATTCGTCTGTAAATATTAATGACTCATATAACGCCTTGCATCTGGCAGAACACTTGTCATAGTTTCACAGAGTAATTTGTTGCGTAAAAAAGGGTCGCTTATATGGCTGTATCTGACAGTGTGTCTGTACGAAGTGAGTTGTCTGCTCCTTCACAAATCCCTGTTGATGACACAAGTGACTTTGGGTCACGCAAGCCTTCTGCTGTCACGGCGGGGCTGATATCACTCACACAAAATCTTGGGCTGAGTTGGTTTGGCAAACGACTGACTTACTTGTTGCGCCGTATTGGTTTGCTGATGATGGGTGAGTGTGCCGATGTCACCATTTTTGGCGCGCGCCTAAGGATTTACCCGCATAATAATGTGTCAGAGAAGCGGGTGTTATTTGCCACTCAGCTTTTTGACCCTGCAGAGCGTGACGCGCTGAAGGCGCTGGCCGCGCCGGGGGCAGTGTTTCTAGATATTGGGGCCAATGTTGGTCTGTATAGTATTTCTGTGGGGGAGGCCTTTGCCGCGCATTCTGAGACGCGCATTGTGGCGGTTGAACCGCATCCCTATATTTATCGGCGGCTGGCGTTTAACGCCGCGCTGAACCCGGCCTATAACATCACGGCGGTTGAGGCAGGCATTGCCGATCATGAAGGCACGCTGTCCCTGACCTTACACGGCGATAATCTTGGTGAGACAAGAATGGTGCAGGATGGCATGACGGCATCTGCTGACGCGATTGCGGCAGAGAAGGTTGTGGATGTGCCTGTTATCTCTCTCATGCAGTTGGTTGCCACACAAGGGTTGAAG
>QOQK01000014.1 GCA_003331985.1 PS1 clade bacterium
CCGGGACCACGATTCCACCAATGAGTGATGATACGATTACCGTTCACAGCATAGCCGTCATAAGGAAAGGTCCAGTCTTCAAATCCACCCATATCTTCACCATAATGGGTTTCTTTTATCTGCTTGCGTCCAACAGCTGTCACAGGCCTCACGCCAGCATACTCACATAAGTATACGGCATCCTCGGTATAAGTCTCATCGACATAAAAGGTCCAATCCGTCACCTCTGAGGCTTTGGAATGGTGCTCGATTAATCTTTCAGCAGCGGCTCTGACTTCTTCTTCAGGATACACGGTCATGACTTACTCCAATAATAAATGCGCCAAATTCGACGCCATAAAAACCCTTTAGGCTGGTGTGACTTTTAACCCGTTCAATTCATCTGTAACTTTAATCTGACATGACAGACGTGACTCTGGACGCACATCATCAGCAAATTCAAGCATCTGTTCCTCATTGACATTTGGAGGCCCAACGAGATCGCGGAAAGCTTCATCAACATAAACATGACAAGTCGCACAAGAACACGATCCGCCACAATCTGCTTCAATGCCCGAGACACCGTTTCGGGTTGCAACTTCCATGACCGTGTCACCATTTTGTGCATCAAATTCAGATACACTTCCATCTGATACTACGAAATTAATTTTGGTCATGATTTTAACTCCTTCAATTCTTTAATTCATATAACTGGAAACGATATTCTGAATTGTTTCTTTAATTCGATTACGCCCATAATTAAGGTCTCCATTTTCAGGTTCATAGCTAACTGTTGCATTTCTTCCAGCGTATAAAATTATATCTGGCATCATTGGATGCGCATCTTCGGTAATAACTAAATCTTGAGAGTTTCCCACAGCCTCACAGAATAATTCAAAATATTCTTTCCAACTCAAGTTCTCGTCACCAATTAGATAGGCTTTACCCGGCTCACCATTTAAAAATCCACCATAAACAGCCTCAGCAACTGAAAGACTGCTTATATGGTTCACACCCCCAGCTGGAGCAATTAATGGAACACCCTCTAACTTACCTGCTGCATACATAGTTAAACCCTCTAAATGAGGGGTTTCAATTCCAGGGAATTGTCCGATAACGTATGGCGCGTCCAAGCAAACAATTTCAAACTCTGGGCTAGAATATTGCCTTAACAACCTATCTGCCTCAAAACGGGAACGAACATAACTGCTTGTTTGAATTTTATCGGGGGCAACTACTGGATACCAAGTTCCTATGTAAACAGCTTTTTTAATTTTTGATTGAGCAGCTTTTTCAAAAAAATATGGCACACGATTAGTATTTGCGTGCATAAAAAAGGTTTCTTCATCCTGTCCTTCTGGAAGCATTCTTATGTCCGCCGCAGCAGAAAACACCAACCAATCAAATTTATCTAACACATCAGTTGAAATATCGTCATGGATATAGTCATGAGCAATGTGTTTATACTGAGAAAGCGCTGGATTAGCGGGACTATTTCTAGACATAAGAGTCACTTCATGACCATGAGAATTCATAAGCCTAGCTGTCTCAGCACCTATTAAACCAGTGCCACCGATTATTAATGTTTTCATAATCAACCTTAATGTAATTTAATTTATCTAAGAAATTTCATTAGGTGGCCTATGCCCACCACATAAGACATCAGTAACTTTCTCAGTATCCATGTATTCCTTAAGAAGTAGGACTTTCCCTTCCTTGAAGATAAACAGAAAATGATACAAATTTTGATACCTTAATCCTGAAACATGTAGCCCATCACTTTCAGCTTCAACAGCAACCCTGTCATCTTCAGCAGTCATGCTGGTCATCTTAAATTTAATACCCTGAGGAAATGACTTATAAATTTCTCCTGCAAACTCAAGGATAGCAGCTTTCTTTTGAGTGCCTGACATAAGAGTATTTCCAGATGTCCATACGGCACCCTCCTCATGATAAAAGTCCATAAAACCCTTAACATTGCCGTTGGACATCTGATCAAAAAAATCGATGACTATTTGTTTATTTTGTTCAGCGCTCATTAACTATCAGCCTCATCAAGACCCTGTCGAAAAGTTCAATTCCTTATCGACAGCGTACATCATAGATGACCTCGTCAGTAAATCGATCAGGTATAAATCAAGCAAAACCATACATGCGAGCACCATTGCCCCATGTAATTTTATCGGTTTCCTCGTCAGGCATATCCTTGAACATCTCGGCAACTTTAGCTTGCGCATTCGGCCAGTTACAGCACGGATGCGGGAAGTCAGTTGACCAGAGAAGATTTTCAACACCCAGCTCATATCGATTATCTATGGCTTCCGGCTCATCAACAAAAGTAACAGCCATTTGACGCTTCCAGTAAGTGCTCGGTAATTCCTTAACACCCGGGAAATCATAATGCTGGTGCATACGACGATCGAGGAATCTAAGGAAACCTGGAATCCAGAATAGCCCCGGCTCGACCCAAACAATTTTCAAACCTGGATGACGCTCCAGAATACCTGTAAGGAAGTACCACATCATCGGCTCCATCATCAATGATGGCGGCAGGCCAGTGAAGATACCTTTTTGTGGGGTTGGGTCACGACGGAAAGTACCCCATAGGTGCTTTGTCACTGTCAAATGGTGAGCAATCACAACACCAGACTCAGCAATGGCAGCAAACAATCTGTCATAACGCTCGTCATGGTAGTCAGGCAAACCAAGAACTGATGGAGAATTTGGTAATTGCACAGAGCGCGCACCGAGTTGAACAACACGGTGAAGCTCTTCAATCGCAAAATCAATATCCGTAATCGGTAGATGATAGGTAATTAGGATACGGTTTGGATCAACAGATGCAAATTCAAAAAGAGCACGGTTAAACGCCTCAAGGTTATCCTGGACAGTGTCAAGGTTGTTATAAAAACGCATGTCGTCAAGCGGGTCATTATACATAACCTCATGGGCAACACCGTCTCTATCCATGGCCTCAAGTCTAGCCGGACCCTCACGGTAACCTGGGTGGCTTGCAGCCTCAAGATCAACGAAGTCTTCCATAGCAAGGGTTTCTCCTTGCTTCATGTCTTCGTCATATTTTTCATAAGCTTTCACAGCTTCATCAAAAGCATCCAATTTGGTGCTCGCCACATGTTTACGTATGGCTTCTGGGGGAATATAGACATGAGAGTCTACTGAAAAAAGTTTACGATTCTCTCCACTCATGGGGACCTCCTAAAGAGTAATTATCAAGAAAAACGCAGTTCATACAAACTGGATATTTAAATAATAATTCAACTTTCCTGCGATTACAATTTTAATCGAACGACATTCGAAAAAAATAATAAAAAAACGGCGGGTAAAGAACCCGCCGTTTTAAACTTAATGCAGGCTTTTAATTAAAAGTTCATGCCAACTGAAACACCATAAGAGGCAGGTTCACCGAATACAAAAACATCATAAGCCAATGCTCTGAAGCCAATACCATCAATACGATATTCTTCGTCAGTAATATTTTTACCCCAGACTTTTAAGAAGGCAGAGTTACCGTTAGAGAGTTCATAGTTAAGTCTAACGTTTGCATTAATAAGATCATGAGCATCATTTGCTTCATCTTGAGATGAATAATGCAAATCTTTATGGTTAAAATTAAGATGCGCATACATTTCAAGCCTATCACTAATTTGAGTATTATAGTCTAGAGCTAGGGTGTATTGCCATTCTGGCATACCTAGAGGTAGTTCTCTTAAATCAACAACATTTGGTGTTCCAGCAGGTGCCAATCCACATTGAACTGCTCGTCCTGGTAACTGGCAGAGGAATGGATTAACAGTAGGCGATGCAGTAACATCAGTATAAGCAGCATTCCCAGATAAAGTGAAACTATCACCTACAAGCTGAACAAAATCGAATTCAAAGCCTTCCATCTCAGAACTGGTATTTACAATTGCGCGGTTGGTAGCTACTGAGGGTTCTTTAGGAACATTAAATTGCTCATTTTCGAGATCATATTGAAATGCAGCGACATTTAAACGAGTACGTCCATCATTAAATGTACTTTTTATACCTATTTCAAATGCTTCGATTTCCTCAGGTGCAAATACTAAGTCCTCTCCATAACCTAACGCAGGATCAGGAAGAGAGGATGCTGTTTCGTTAAAGCCGCCCGCACGGAATGACTCAGTTCTTGAAACATATAACATAGTGTCATCATTGAAATCATATTCGATCATAATTGTAGGGTCTGTGCTATCAAATGAGTTTGATGCTACATTTTGAGGAATAGCTACCCCCAATAAGTTAACGTTATCACCCAGAAGAGGAGAAAGTGGCTGCTGGACAACGTCTTTTTCCTCGTCTGATATTCTAATTCCCGCAGTAATCCTCAAATTATCCTGTACATGATAGGTAAATTGGGAATAAGCCGCTATAGCGTCAGTTTCTACAACTAGGGGTAAACCTGAGCCTCTACGAGCATCACCAAAAGCTTTTGTACAACCTTGTACAAATGCAAGCTGTGGATTTGGAGCAGCAGCATAGACAGCAGGATTACAGAAACCAAGAGCCGTACCTAAATCAGCAAATGCTGATGCATCAGTAGGATTATGATAACCACCATCAAGATCCCTATTAGTTGCAGTATCCTCGTTTAAATAATAAAGACCAGCAGTATACTCAAGCTTTCCATCCATAACGTCGCCTGTAAATGTAACTTCAAACTGTGTCTGCTCATGATCATCTGGGCCAGTACTTACACTATTATAGAAATCTGTCATTGGTGCGGCAAGTGCCGGAAGGAAGTCAGCTCTAAAGGGAACAAAACCGTTTGGACTAGCTCCAGCGGCGAGCGCAACAATATTTTGCACGTAACCGCCAGAAATGGCGTTCAATCCTAAACTTACGCCAGGCACTGTATCGCCTAAATATGGTCCAGAACCAACCGAAAGTGCTGCAATTTGACCAACATCAGGGTTCAATGAAACAGCCCTCTCACCATCTTGGGATCTAAACCCAGCACTAACCTTAACTTTGTGGTTGTCGGCAATATCATACTCGGCTGTAAGGGCAACCCCCATATTTTCCATTGTCCCTCTGCCAATATTTTGCAGTGAGTTTGCAGTATCTTGTCTGCCAAAACGGGGGGTAACAACACCTGCAAAACCAAAGAGTGAGGGTTCGGCTGCTTGATAAGTTCCATCTGGAACTGATTGATAGTAAAGTGGTGTATTTTCCATTTCACCATAATCGGCAGTAAAGTTAATTGTTAACTTATCATTAACTTCGTTAAGATAAGAAAATCTGTAACCAACTTTATCGCTAGCGGCAAAATTTTCACCAAGGCCTTTATTTTCCACCCAACCATCATGCTCTGAGTGATATGCAGAAAGCCTAATAGCTGAAGAGTCATCTAGAGGAATATTAACATATCCCTGAAGCTCTCTTTGACCAAACGAACCGAAACCAGCTTCAATTTTACCAAAATATTCATCGGGGTTCGGTTTAGCTGAAATTAAATTTATTGCACCAGCTACAGCATTACGGCCATAAAGTGAACCTTGAGGACCTTTAAGAACCTCTGCTCTCTCTAGATCAGGGGAGTCGAAGGCAATACCGATAATTTTACCCATGTACATGCCATCAACATACATAGCGACCTTACTGTCAAGACCGTGCTGTGGATCACCTGTACCAATACCACGCATAAAAATTCTGAAACCATTAGAGTTAGCCGCAGCAGGGTAAGTTACCAGACCAGGAGTAAACTGAGACAAATCAGCAAATCCACCAATATCCCTATTATCAAGAGCTTCAGCATCAAATGCAGAAATAGAAACAGGAACTTCCTGAAGCGACTCCTCACGTTTTTGAGCAGTAACGACGATATTATCTATCGCTCGGCTATCCTGCGCCTTAACCGGACTGGAATAAGAAATTCCAGAAGTTATCAATGCCACCGCAAGTGATGACAGATATAATTTATTTGACATATTAATTCCCACCCTAGAGATAAAGATTTTATGTGAACCCAAATATTGAGTCTCGGCATGTATTTAATACTATTAATTCAATAAAAGAATACCATTCGAAAAAAAACAACTTAAAAGTTTGGAAGAATAAACCCGTTTCAAGATTATGGTATTTATGCAACACCCTTAATAAGGTACAAACACCTTGGGCATAGATCCGAGGGAGTAAAGTTTACAGAGATTTTACTTCTTAGAAGTTCATGCCCTAAGACATGCCATAGGATGCGGTCTCTCTTAATACAAAAACATCATATCCAATCGTCATGAAGCCAATACTGTCAATACATCAGTCTTAATGGGTTATATTCTTTTGCCACAATAGTAATCATAGCATTGATTTATTTAATTTTTTAAAACTGGAACTACTTTCCACCAACTTCGGGATTTAGCAAGGCCCTTCCCCACATTGTGCCATAAAAAATACGACCTTTCTCGTCAATTGTTGGACCAGAGAATTGATTATTAAACTTTTGCCCACCAATAATATAATGGAATGTCTCATCGCCTGTGTCCCAATTTAGTGCTTCAAGTGTCCACTCATTATTTCTGGCGCCAATAAAATATACTTGTCTGGAACCAAGACTTACCCAAGGAACACCATTTGGAGAGCTTGCATCGACATTAACCCACGCAGAGTAAATTTTTCTAGTTTCAGGATCCCACTGAAACTTTTGTACGCCATATGGTTGAATATCTGGATTACTTCCAAGAGGCCCAATAAAAAGACCATTTACTCCTCCATCTTTAGGCATAAAGTTTGGAACATTCCTAGGCTGATTATTGACAACTAGTACTCCATAGCCAGCGACTATAACTGTTTGTTCTGACTGTATCTTTTCCAAATTTAGCGAACCCATAGTTACTGGCGCAAGTCCGGCAATTCTTCTTGAGGGGGCACCATTTAATTGTTCCCAATCTTCTGGAATCTCATCACGCCACATCAGCGTAACATTCATGAGATTATCTCCATCAGTCAGAGCTATAAGCTGGTCTTCATCTCCAAAACCCATAAGAGCTGGTGTAGCTCCTGATCCTCCACCTTTACTGTTACGGTACTCAGCCACCCATGCTCCGTCTTTGTCATCTTTGGAAAAGCCATTTCCTGTCCAAACGACCTTATGAACATGTTTACGAGAAACTACATAGATACCACCATCATCATCTACGGCGATAGAATTTCTAACCCATCCGTATCCCACGCCGAGAGACCCGGTATTTTCTTTATCTGCAAAATTTAGCTGAATAATATGATACTTTTTTAAATCAGATGAAATTGCTACTAGATATCCATTTTCGGTTGGGTAAACAATCCAACCGTCATAAGTCATGTTCATTCCAACTGTTGGCCCAGAGGCAATTTCAGGAATTCTAAATATTGCTTTCTCAACAATTTCAGAGTCCGCGTCACCATCGAACTTATCCCCATATGCCTGTAGAGAACCATCTTTGTTGGCTACATATATCCAACCGTTTTTCCCTACTACGCAATAAACGCCAGACAAATCCATGAGGGTACCAACAGCTTTCATTGCAGTAGGGAGATTCCAGATACTATTGTTCTTATCTAAACTTGCTGTAATTTTTTCTGCCCAGGCTTGATTATATTTATCAGATTTATTACTTGGTAGATGTGCAAGAATTTCATAGGTTTCACTATCCAACTTATAAAGACCACTAACCCCATTTACCCAAAGTACTCTTCTTCCATCTGGATAGATCCCGGATGTGTAAGCACCCACAGGGCCTGGCCCTAAAAACTTATAGACAATTTCTTCTGGTTTTAACCTTCGCGAAATATCAATTGGGCCATTTATGACAGTAGCATCCTGCTGTGCTGAATCACCATGAGGTAATGGATAAACTCCATTAGCGAGTTCAGGGTTTTTCGGGGCAAGGCGCATACCGACATCCGAACCGCGAAGAGCCTCGGGCAAATCAGGAGCTAAAGACAGTGCCGGCCATTGTTTGCCGGGCATCGGAGTTTTACCGGGCGGCATGAGCATCATTATTGTGATGGCAATGCCGACAATAAGCAGAACAAGACCGCCGAGAATTATTAAAATTGTTTTTTTAAGTGTCATGAGTTTTTCTATTATTCTTGTGCTTCAAAATCAGAGGGAAGATTATAAAAGTAACTACATTCTTCATTACGATGGCGAATACGCCAACCTGTATTGGTGCGAACAAATTCATCGACATACCAAGCACCCACAAAAAAGACATGGGGCTGATTTTCTCGCTCAACAATCATTGGATTGAATAAGATTGTACGGGTCTTGGCTTCATCACCATTAAAATTGATAAGTGGCACACCAATCATGTGCTGACCGCCGTTAAATTGTTGCAACGCTCTGTCCAGATATTCTTTAGCTTCCGGCAAAGTACATTTTAAACCACCCGTTGCTGTGTAATCTATGATGGCATCTTCAGTAAAAAAATTATCCAAAGCCTCCCAATCTCTATTATCAATTGCTTCACAATAAAGTGCGAGAATGTTCTGAATTTCCATTCTGTCTGATAGTTCTTGATGGCTGATCATAATACCCCCCGATCAGATAATAATAAGCATTCGCTATTTTGAGTTAGCCTTCTCCCAGATAATTTTGGCGATATACCGCAAATTTTTCTTTAATCATGTCTTCTGAAAGACCGAAATCTGAAATGTCATATTTGTGTGGCGCGCGGTCTTCTCTTTTATTAGCTTCAATCCACTCCCCCATATCTTCAATGACATCGGGCGTAACATCTATACCTGCTGCCTCTAAAACAAGTTGTCCTTGCACGACAGGATCTTTCAACAATTCAGTATATTTAACATCCACGAATCTTTCCTCCGGTGACTTAGAACGTACCGACATAAAAGAATCCGTCCATTGGCTTAATCTTTCAAACCAATATTCTCCAACCATGACATGAGTAATATCCTCTGACCCCATGCGATAGAGTGTAGATTCCATACTACAATAAGACGGCACTGTTGAAACTGGATCGCGGTGGGTCATAACAATTTTAGCATCTTGAAAAACCTTCATCGCCGTATCCAGCGCCATCAAATGACCCGGAGTCTTAAGCACCCACTTTTTGCCCTGACGCGATGGATCCTGCCACATAAAAGCCTGATAAATTTCTCTCAAATCTTTGTATGCCTGCTCACTATCTTGCGTTCCCAGCCAAGCGGCATAACTCGGCACATAGTATGATGCCTCCAGCATACTGCTTGAAAAAAGCTGACCGAGAATAATTACTTCCTCGTCCGGCTGATCGATGCTCATCGGGTGGATGGACATAATCTCCGGAATTTTCTCAACCATGTAGGCCAGTATGCCTTTCGCCGCTTCACGACGTTGGCTCGAGTCACCCTGTGTCTCTCCCGGGAAAGGGGCATAGTTTTGTGTCTCATACCATTTAACACCTGTCATGCCTTTGGCTGAAGACAACATGCGATGCATCATGGTGCTACCTGTTCGCGGCAGACCAACAACGATTGCACTTACATCTACGGGCAGTTCTTTTATCTCTGGATTTTGCTTGACCAATTCAACATGGCGCAAACGATTAACCATGGCATTAATAACCATGCCTTGCGCGCCACCGAGACCTTCTTCATTCAGTCGCGCATCGTTGTTAATTGACGCGATGAATTTATCCATATGATCGAAAAACCATGTATCACCAAAATTATCCAGACCGGCAGTTTGTCGGGCGGCATTAAGAAGCACACCTCTTTCGGGCATGCTCATATACCGTAACCTCCGGATACAGAAATCTGCTGACCAGTTACATAAGCTGCACGATTGGATGCAAGAAACACCGCAGCATGACCAATCTCTTCAGGCTGACCCCATCTTTTTAGAGCCAGATTCTTATGAACTTCAGTGACCCATGTTTCGTCAAAATGTCCTTTCTTGGTCAGTTCGAGAAACATGCCTGCTTCGATAACGCCAACCAGAACACTATTTGCACGAATTTGATTGCGCCCCTCTTCACGCGCAATACCTTGAATGAGCGACTCATTTGCTGCCTTCGGTGAAACAGACAAAACGTCTTCATCAGGAAACTTCCAGTCACCCGCAGAACCGAGATGCACCAGCGACCCGCCCCCATTTTCGCGCATATGCAAAATACTTGCCTGAGCGGCAGCAAAGAAACCATTGACCTCAGTATTAATTGCTCGCTTCCATTGCTCAGTTGTAACATCTGCAATCTTTACCTGATCAACAAGTGGTCCCGCCCCCCATAAAAGTGTGTGGACACGACCATGCGTTTCAGCCGCTTCGGCGAGCGCTTTCGCGGCAGCGCCATCCTCGGTTACATCACAATGATGAAGTGAAACTTTGCGCCCTAAGGCTTCAGCTTGTTCAGCAATGCCCTTAGCAACGTCTTCTTTTGATCGCCAAATAAGAGCCAAGTCAGCACCTGCTTTTGCGAATTCCATAGCAACATGTTGACCAATTCCTCCGGTCGCACCAAAAATTAAAACCGCTCCTTGTGAAAACATTTCCTGCATATCCCCCCCCTTAACTTAATGAAAGCTCCTGAGCTTTCGCTGTTCTTTAACAAATTGATAAACTAAAAATCTTGTGCAAGAGTAACTTCATAAAATTTTGTCGCAAGTTGAATTTCATTAAAATTTCAATCGAAAAAAAGTTTAGTTGGAGGGATCATGCTTTTAAAAGATAAAGTTGTAATCATTAATGGGGTCGGCCCGGGCATGGGACAATCCATGGCGAAGCTGGCAGCACGCGAGGGTGCCAAAGTTGGCATGGGCGCACGTAATCAAGAATTTTTAGACTCTGTAGCCGCAGAAATCAAAGATAGTGGCGGAGAAGTTGTCGCCTTATCAACGGACATCTCCCAAGAAGACCAATGCCAGAACCTTGCCAATAAAGTCGTTGAGGCTTTTGGGAGAATAGACGGGTTAGTG
This sequence comes from PS1 clade bacterium, assembly GCA_003331985.1. Classification (GTDB taxonomy): domain Bacteria; phylum Pseudomonadota; class Alphaproteobacteria; order RS24; family RS24; genus Micropelagius. The sequence goes on from QOQK01000014.1 coordinate 10,912, forward strand.
AACTCTGCCTATCTCCATGGGGAGTGGGCCACCACTGATGTCGCGGATACTTCGAGCTGGTCAGACCTATATGAAGTCAACTGTCTTGGCGCATTGCGTATGGCGCAAGCTTGCCTTCCTTCAATGAAGGAACAAGGCGGCGGTGCAATCGTAAATGTTTCGACAATGGCAACTGTCAATCCGTTTCCCGGTGAAGCAGCCTATGCTGCAAGTAAGGGCGCAATGCTCGCAATGACGCGCCACATGGCAAAAGATTTTGGTCAGTTCGGTATTCGCGTAAATGCAACCCGCATGGGGTGGATTGGTGGTAAGCCGGTCTATGATTATATCGACCGTCAAGTTGAAGCCGGTTTTGAGAGAGATGCCGTTGTCGGTGAAATCACTCAGCGTATCCCTCTCGGCATTATTCCACCGGAAGAAGATTGCGCTTTAGCGGTTCTCTATTTTATCTCAGATTATGCGCGCGTTGTTTCCGGAGGTACTCTGGATGTCAATGGCGGTCAATATATGGCGCCATAATCAATGGCAAATCAATCACCTGCAGATGTCTGGAAGGGCTTTTGCCATCAACTGGAACAAGCCGGTACGGATGTTCTGAATTGGGAGGCTTCGCCTGTGGAGCAGGCAGAGGGGTTGAGATATCTCTCCCGCTTGTTACGTATTAGCCTTGAAATGAATCTTGAAAATGCCGATCCGGCATTTCCCTATTTTTATCAAGCCTCCCATGAGACAGCTAAAATCGGTGCAGATAATCCTGACAATATTTATTTGAACGCAACCATTAGCGGTCAACATAGATACCGTGTTTATGGCAACCGTGGCAGTGCACCTGTTTTCAGCTTTGGCAGCAAAGCCAATCGCTATGCCGTTGACGGTACGATGGCATCTACCGGAGAGCTTGATGTGCGCGATATGCACGTTGAAGCAGATGGCAGTTTTGAAGTGATTGTCAGTAAAGACAAACAAGAAGGGAACTGGCTGCCTCTTGCCGAAGATAGTTCAATGTTGCTCGTGCGGCAGACTTTCCTGGACCGTAAATCAGAAGAACCTGCAAACGTTCGAATTGAAACCATAGACGGGCCGGTAACCCCACCCCTGGCTGAAACACAAAACATCGCTGCTGCACTAACGAGAAGCACGGCCTTTGTGCAGGGGACGGCAAAACTCTTTATCGACTGGGCTGAAACATTCAGGAGCAACAATCTCAACACGCTTGATACAGTTGACCAGACAATGTTTTTCAAGGCCGGTGGCGATGCGATGATTTATTATCTCCATGGCTACTGGGACATTCCATCCGGTAAGGCATTAAAAATCAAAACATCAATCCCGGAATGCGAGGGCTGGAATTTTCAGCTTAACAACATCTGGATGGAGTCTCTTGATTATCGATACCACGACATTCACGTTAATAACGCCTCGGCAAAACTTGACGATGATGGCGGGGTAACGATTATTGTCGGTGAACGCGACCCCGGCATTGGTAACTGGCTTGATACGGCTGGCCACACAAGAGGCACAATGTTGTTACGCTGGACAGGCGCTAATGAACACCCCGTTCCGACCTGCGAGGTAATAGATTTATGACTGAAACATTAGAAACACGACTTGCAGCACTAGAAGCTGAAAGCGCCATTCGTAAACTCAAATACATATATCTAAATGCATGTGACAGCAAAGATGTAGAAACGATTAAAGCTTGCTTCACCGAAGATGCCGAGTTGGATTATCCGCCTATCGGAAAATTCGGGCTTGATGGTCTTATTGATATTTTCACTCAGATGGCCGCCACCACGCCAATAACAGATGTGCATCAGGCACATAATGGCGTGATCAATATTGACGGTGATACGGCGACTGGATTTTGGAATCTTGGCTTCGCAACTTACGATCCAAGGGATAAATCTTTCCGTCTACTGTCAAGTTTCTATCATGACCGCTACCGTAAAACAGAGACAGGTTGGAAGATTTGCTATTCACGTTCCGAACCACGAGCCATCGTAGATGGCAGTCTCGCAGAAGACAGCATAAAGGCGGAGTGGCTCGCTGAATAAGTCACATTAGATTTACAGACCTACCGGAGGGTTTTTGCTATGAAACTGATAAAGAAGGTTTTTATTATTCTGTCGGCTTCATTGGCAGTGGTAGCACTGGGTATTATTATTTACGATGCCTCAACTCGCTTCAACGACCCAATATGGGAGATGGTTGAAGAGGGAACAGTTGACGCCAACATCCCGGAAAAAGAAAAACTATCCTTTAACCCAACGCGTCATTTATTATGGGGCGACTTGCATGTCCACACATCTTATTCCTATGACGCTTACACAATGGGCACACGCTCCCTGCCTAATGATGCCTATATATTTATGCGTGGCGGCACGATTAAGCATGCCTTCGGCTACCCTATTCGCGCCGGACGCCCGCTAGATTTTGGTGCCGTTACGGACCATGCAAAATATTTAAATGGACCCCGCAATATGGCTGGCATATTGAGTGACGCGCCAGATGAACAAATTATCAATGGCTTAAAAAAAGGCAGTGCGTTGCAATACACCTACAACTTCGTCAATCGCCTGACCAGCACAATGGGTTCGATTGAAGCGCGGGACAAATATTTTGGTACAGTAGACGTCAATGACGCCTCTATGAGCGCATGGGCAGCAACAATTGAAGCCGCTGAGATGCATAATGACCCCGCTAGATTTACAACATTCGTAGGCTATGAATGGACTTCAATGCCGAATGAAGAAAACCTGCATAGAAATGTAATTTATAAATCCACACATGTTCCGGAATACCCAGTCTCATCAGCCGTGTCCGAAAACCCGGAGGACTTATGGCGCGCACTGGATGACCAACGCACGCAAGGCATGGAGATGCTGGCGATACCTCATAACTCAAATGTAAGTGACGGTAAAATGTTCGAGTCCCTCACCTTTGAGGGCAAACCTATGAGCGCCGAATATGCCGATCTGAGAAATCGCAATGAACCATTGGTGGAAATTTTTCAGGTAAAAGGTTCATCAGAAACGCACCCCGACCTCTCGCCAAATGATGAGTTTGCCGGATTTGAAATCCTCGACCAGATGCTTACTTTTGACCAGCGCTTTAGTGAACCCAAAGGAAGCTATGCACGAGATGCGCTTCAAACCGGATTGAACATGGCGCATCAGAATGAATTTAACCCCTATATGTTTGGCGTGATTGCAAGTAGTGACAGCCATAACTCCTCATCTTCAGTTGAGGAGGATAATTTTCACGGCAAGCTACCTTTGATTGATGGCACACCTGCGCAACGCCTCGGAGTTTCTTTTGTAGGCCTCCCTCAAGATGTAAGTGCTTATGGCGCCGCTGGACTGGTCGCTGTCTGGGCGCAGGAAAACACAAGAGACTCTATATTTGATGCCATGGCACGGCGCGAAACATTTGCCACATCAGGGCCTCGCATGTCACTTCGGCTATTTGCTGGATGGGATATTGACCTAGACTCTCTGGATGGCAATTGGCTGGAAACCGCCTATGCCCAAGCTGTGCCAATGGGGAGCATCTTGGAAGGCAGTCAAGAGAATACTTCCCCCAAACTCCTCGTTCATGCAGACAAAGACCCGATTGGCGCCAATCTCGACAGATTACAGATCATCAAATTGTGGGTGGACAGCAACGGCAAAAGTCATGAAAAAATATTTAATATTGCCGCCTCAGATAATCGCTTGTCTCAATCAAAGGACGGCAAGCTACCACCGGTTGGCAATACCGTTAATATTGATAACGCAAGCTATGAAAATTCTATCGGCGCGGAAACACTTTCTGCAATTTGGCAGGACCCAGAATATGACCCCACGCAAAACCCTCTTTATTACGCACGTGTAATTGAAATCCCGACACCACGTTACACAACTTATGATGCAAATTTCATGGGTGTTACTGCTCCTGAACCGGCTTTGATTCAGGAGCGTGCAGTCAGTTCTGCCATCTGGTTACAAACAAAATAAATCGCCGCACCGCTTATATTTGACAGTATGTTTTGCCCTACTCGTATTTGATGCGTCCTTTTTCGCCATAACGACGCTGAAGTACGATTGACTCTAGCGTCCCGAAACCTTCATGGGGTGCTTCCTCAATTTTTTCTGCCGGAATAATAACATCGGCATAGTCTTTTGGAGCACGCCACCCAGGATGCGGGTTGATTTTGACATAACTGCCTCCAATCGGGTGCATACTGCGCCACTTGTTGATTTTCTTGTTCAACTGTTTCACAACCGCCGGATAATCATCGGTGAGGTCATTTTTCTCATAGGGATCGGCATCGAGATCAAAGAGCTGATTATCAAATTCAGTCGAGGTCATCTTATGATCTATATTTTGAACCAGCTTCCACTTGCCATCAATCACGCCAAGCTGGAACTTGTTATAGACTGGAATATTGGAGGCAAAATAAAGCGCGCCCTCTCGCTTTGAAACTTTTTCGCCTGTAATCGTTGACCAACGATTAACGCCGTCGATTTCTTTCTCTGTGCCATTCTCGACACCTGCTGCATGGGTCAGTGTTGGCAGCATATCCATCACCGAAACAATCTCGTCAACCTCACTACCGGCTGCAAGTTTTTCTGGCCAGCGCATAACCGCCGTTACACGAATACCACCTTCATAAACTTCAAGCTTGCCACCGCGATAGGGGCCATTATCCGAACCGTAATTTTCAAAACCACCATTATCACTGAAGAAAAGAACAATCGTGTTATCCGCGACGCCCTCTTCATCCAGCGCAGTCAGAACTTTGCCAATCGCCTGATCCATCGAGTCGACCATTGCGGCATAAGTTTTACGGGTACTGCCCGGCAAGTCCAAACGGAAGGGGTATTTATCCTTTAGCTCCTCGGGCGCTTCCATAGGGGAATGCGGCGCAAGGAATGGGATATAAAGCATGAAAGGCTTTGTTTTATCTCTTAGATCAGTGATGAAACGGGCGGCCTGTTCACCATGAACATCCGTCGCATATTCGCCATTATGGTCTACAGGCTTACCATTTTCTTGGAAGTCATGCCCATTGGCAATCTGATGATCAAAATAGCTGACCTGTGTATGCATATGACCATAGAAGTGGTCAAAGCCACGGGCGTTAGGTGTGTGCTGTTCAATCGTATGACCGAGATGCCACTTGCCGACCATCGCCGTGTTATAACCGGCTTCCTGAAAACTTTGCGGCATGAAGTGTTCATCAAGAGATACGCCACCATTTTCCCATGGCATGAGAACTGAATAAGCAACACCAAGTTTCAGGGGGTCACGGCCAGTCATGAGCGCGGCGCGTGTGGGCGAACAAAACGGCGTGGCATAAAAGCGGTTAAGCTTCACGCCTTCTTTGGCAAGTCGGTCAATATGCGGGGTTTCAATATCACTGCCGTGATAACCAACATCTGCCCAACCCAAATCATCTGCTAATATGATGATAATGTTTGGACGTTCTTCTGCTGCACTCTCTAGTTTTGCTTTTGCTGATGCAGTGGTTACGTTAGCGACCAAAAAGATAGCACAGTAAAAGCTTGCAACGCCAAAACGAAAAACCATCATAATTATGTCATTCATTTAAACATCCCCCCACTTATCAAATTAGGATTCTTTATAATTTTGATTACGAATCTCATTTGAAATTTCTACGTTGGGTTATAAACAATACCAGCTGGAAATTGAAATCAAGTTTTGTCTAAAAATTATGAGAAACGGATAGAGAGTGTCATGAAAGATTTTAATAATAAGGTTGCAGTCATAACTGGCGCGGGTGGCGGCATAGGCGGTGCGCTGGCAAAGGCACTTGCCCGTCGTGGATGCCATCTGGCACTGGTTGATTATAACCCTGATATGCTTGAGAAAACACTGTCAACGCTGACTGGGTCGAACGTCAAACTATCCACACATATTGCCGACGTCACAGACAAAAAACGAATGGCAGCTTTGCCGGATGAAATAGTCGCAGAACATGGCCGTCTCGATTTATTGATTAATAATGCAGGCATCACGCTGCAAAAAAGTTTTGATACACACAGTATTGAAGACTGGGAACGAATTGTGAATTTGAATTTCTGGGGCGTGCTTTATGGGTGTAAATTTTTCAAACCTTTTCTTGAAAAATCTAATGACGCACATGTCGTCAATATGTCCAGCATGACAGGAATGCTTGGTTTGCCAGCGCAATCCTCTTATTGCGCGACCAAGGCTGCTGTTAAAGGACTAACCGAGTCTCTGTGGGCCGAATGGGGCGCCGCTGGAATTGGTGTAACTTCGGTTCACCCCGGGGCAATTAAAACAGATATGATGCAAGCCACCCTCAAGGACTCAGATGATTTGGCGGCGGCACAGAAAAATATGGAGATGGTTGCCAAAATCGGCATGGCGCCTGACTTGGCTGCAGAAAAAATTCTTCGTGCCGTTCAGAAGAAAAAGATGAAAGTCTTGGTTGGTAAAGACGCCGTCATTATGGATGCTATGAAAAGATTTACACCCGGGCTGATACATGGACTGTTTGCCAAAGTAGCAAGAAAGCAATTGGCCGCAGCGAGAAATTAAAAGAGTTAATTGAGCCGACTAACAAGACGTCAAACAAGCCAGCAAACAAGATTGACAAATGCCCTCTAATTCATTTGTTATGTGGATGCATGGAGGACAGATATGAGCACTGCAGAAAACCCAAACATAGACTTTAACCCCGACGCCCTTGTAACATCCATAAAGGTTGAGATTGATGCGCCCGCCTCTCTGGTATGGGACATCCTGATTGATATGCCTAAATATGGTGAGTGGAATCCGTTCTGCATTGAATGTGACTCCACATTGGAAATGGGCGCCCCGGTCAATATGAAGCTGAAGAGCTACATCACCCCTGACGAGGTGTTTGATAATTGTGAATTTATCTGTGCCTTTGAACCGGAGAAAATGATTTCGTGGGAATTGCCTTATTCTGACGAATGGCCTTACCCGGCGCGACGCGACCAGATTATTGAAAGTCTTGGCCCAGAAAAATGCAGCTATTATTCCACGGATGCGTTTCTTGGCGATAACGGTATACATGTGATGCGCTTCGCAGGGCCATGGGTCAAAATAGCTTTTGACGACACAGCTCATGCCTTGAAGGTACGCGCAGAGACTTTATATAATAAGTAACGAGCGGGGACGCTTTATCAAATATATACGGAGGGACAAATGCCTGAAGATATGAACGAAGCAGTCAGTGATATTCTTGGAAGCGGAGGGGATGGCCTCGCCGATGATATCATGGTGGCTGCGGTAGAGAACTACGTCAAACATTTTAACAATGGTGATTATGAGGGGGTCGCCAATCTCTATGCCGAGACAGCAACTGTTGAAGATCCAATTGGCACACCGATTAAAAACGGCAAATCAGAGATAAGAGAATTCTATAAAATGTCCACCCAACTCGGCGCACAACTTGCGCTTAACGGGCCGGTTCGGGCTACTGCCAATGCTGCCGCATTTGCCTTTAGCGTAACCACCGAGTCCCCAAATGGTGCGATTCAAGTTGATGTGATTGATACGTTTAAATTTGATGCGGACGGTAAAGTTATTGAAATGTGTGCCTATTGGGGGCAATCAAACGTCAAAATGTAAAACTGCAAGTTAGCTAGATTTATAGAACCTCGCCCACCCACTCATCAATAGCGTTACACAGACTCTCAATTGCTGAGAAAGCAAATGAATTATGTCCTGCGCCGGGCAACTCCATAAATTTAATTGATGCGGCGTTAATATAATCTTTCGGCGCCTCATCAGGTGGAGCTCCTAAGTCATGCTCTCCCGCAGCCATAAATAAGGGCATAGTGATTTTGTTGACCTCAGGCCGGAAGCTGCCTCGTATCATGGACATATAACCACCGGCAGAATAAAGCGTCGACTGCACTTTCATCAACAAATCATGCGCACCTATATTCTCTGCACCAAAAGTAATGGACTCTAAACTCGGCCCACCGCTTTCATAATTAATGAAGGGCGACTTGAACATACGTAACACATGAGTTTCCATTTCTTTTTCAAGTTTTTCAGGCTGCTCGATATATTTCATATCTTCTTCTTGCAAGCCCCAGTCCAGCCCACCTGCATTTGAACCAATCAAACAGATGCCATCAAAAGGCATAAGTGAATTAATCAGGGTAATCATCATGCCGCCCATGGAATGGCCTGTACCGATTTTTTTCACATCTGCAATCTCCGGATGAACAAAAAATTCTTTCAACGCTTGAGCCGTAAAACTGACTGACTGACGCGGTGTGAAAAAAGGATGTGAGTCATCAAATTTGTTTTCACCAACACCTGCGTGATCCATAAGCATTACAGCGTGACCAAAACCGCACATGCGCGACGCGAATGAATAATCAAAATCTTCTGCCTGACCGAGATTGAAATAATCCTTCGTATTGCCACCCCCCGGCTGACAGAAAAATAAGGATTTCGCAGGCGTATCAGGAAGAAACAGTGAAGCTGTAAAATCTGTCTCAAAACCATCCAGCAGAGTGACTTTGGTTTTCAGTATTATGGCATCATTTAGCATTGTTCATTAAACCATCAAATGTCAGGCAGATTAAATTTGCGGGCCTACAGTGAGAGATAATCCATCATGATCTTCGCTCAGAATAATCTGGCAACATAGTCTTGAGGTAGATTTAATCTCAACAAGTTCTTCAAGAGATTCAAGCATATAGCCTTCATCTTCAGTTCTTTCACCGGTGCGCGCATTCCAATCGTCATCAATGTAAACATGGCAAGTTCCGCATGAGGCCATGCCACCGCAAGTACCTTCAACAATGCCTGCATCACGAATAGTGTTCATCAATTGAGAACCGGGTGTCGCCGTGAGTTCTTTTTTTGCGCCATCGGCGTCTGTAACGTGAATATTAATCATTTTTGCCTATCAACAATAAATCGCACGAAGTTTGTATTGACTGGTTTGTCATAGTAGGTATTTTCAGAAACATGTTCGAAAATAATTATTGGTCTCATACCTACTCCGATTGCAATTTTCAAGCAAGACTTGTCTAAGGATCACAAAGTAGGCGAAACCATAAAAATATAATTTATGATTCCGGAGGGGAAAAGCAATGTCGGGAGTTCTAGAGGGTCTTAAAGTTCTTGATTTAAGTTGGGGGGTCGCAGGTCCGATGACGGGCATGTTATTGTGTGACCATGGTGCGGATGTTACACGTATTGAACGTCCTGAAGGTGACCCGTTTGAAGGCTTGCTTGGTTATAAAGTCTGGCATCGTGGTAAAAAAAATGCGGTTTTAAATCTCAAAGATGATGCTGACCTAGATTTATTTTACAAGCTGGCTGCAGATGCCGATGTTGTTATTGAAAGCTTTAGACCTGGCGTCACCACACGCCTTAAAATTGATTATGCAACCCTTGCCGCCACCAATCCTAAATTAATTTACTGCTCAATCACCGGCTATGGTGACGACACAGAAGACAAAGACAAACCAGGTTATGACGGCCTCGTTGCCGCCCGTGTAGGTCTGCAATATGAGCAACGCGGATGGCCTGAAGGCAGTGTGTATCACATTAAAGGTATGCCGGATGTTTTTGAGGATTTGGAAATCGACAATGACTGGGTGCAAGGGCCTAATCGTGAAGGACCGTTACATGTATCTTCACCTTGGCCAAGTCTCGGGGCGTTTTTCTCCGCAACGACTGGTATTTCAGCAGCTCTGTTCGCTCGTGAGCAAACAGGCAATGGTCAGCAAGTTAAAACATCACTCTTGCAGGGTGCCATGGCATGTATGAGTGGTGTCTGGCAACGTATGGACGAACCAGATGCGGAAGGCTTTAACACTTGGATTATGTGTAGCAAAAGCCCTAAAGGACATTTCAAAACTTCTGACGGTCGCTGGATTCATAATTGGGTACCAAACCCACGCTTTATTCTAGAGTCCTCCAAAGGAGACAAGCTGGACGCCAATCCTGATTTGACAGTTCAAAATGATCCTGACCGCTTTGGTATCGGACCAGAAGAACTTCTTGTTATGTCGCATTATCATCCAATCCTTGCCGATGCGATGAGCAAATTCCCCTGTGATGAATGGGTGGAAGCGGCAGCAACTGCTGGTGTGACCATGCAAGAATGTCGTTCAATTGAAGACTCGTTGACTGACCCGCTTTTGATTGATGACGGCTGTGTGACAACTGTTGACGACCCTGAACTTGGGCCGATCAACCAAGTTGGCATTACCTACCGCTTAGAAAACAGCCCCGGAAAAGTTAAAGGCCCCACGCGTGCTACAGGCAGTGATACGGATGCAGTGAAAGATTACGCCGCTACCCTAGCCTCACCTCAGGTCATAGAGAAAAATATAGTCAATGGCGACCCACCGCTAAAAGGTATCCGAGTGCTTGACCTAGGTCTGGCAATTGCAGGACCGTTTGGTTGTCAGTTGCTGGCGGATATGGGCGCTGAAGTTATTAAAATTAATACGCTTTGGGATAGCTTCTGGCATCGCACACATATTGCCTATATGGCAAATCGGGGCAAACGCTCCATTGCCCTGATGCTGAAACATCCAAAAGGGATGGAAGTTCTGAAAAAACTCATCGCCAGCTGTGATGTGGTGCAACATAATATGCGCTATGCCGCTGTTGAAAGACTTGGACTGGATTACGATACACTTAAAAAAGAGTTTCCTGAGCTGATTTATTGCCATACCCGCGGTTTTGAAAAAGGCCCTCGTATGGGTCTCCCAGGTAATGATCAGACCGGTGCTTGCTTGTCTGGCATTCAGTATTCAGATGGTGCCGTTCATGCCGGGGGGCATCCACTATGGTCACTTACCTCGCTCGGCGATACCGGTAATGGTTTCTTGTCGGCTATCGCTATTTGCCAGGCGCTTTATGAGCGCAAAAAAACCGGCAAAGGTCAGTTTGTAGATACCTCGATTATTAATGCAGCTCTTTTGAACACCAGCTATGCAGTTGCTAAACCAGATGGTAGTGCGATTGACAGACCCCTTCTGGATTTAAACCAGACGGGCTTTAGTGTTTACCACCGCATTTATAAAACCACAGATGAATGGATTATGGTCACTGCAATCAATGACGCACATAAATCCGCTCTTGATGGAATAATTGGTGCAGGTGCCGATGCAGCGACAGCTGAAGAAGTGTTTGCAGGTAAATCATCAGATGAATGGTTAAAAATTCTTGCTGATAGCGGTGTTCCCGCTGAATTGTCAGATAGAAAATACTCTCTCGACTTTTTCGACAATCCAGACTTCAAAAAGCGTGGCTGGACAGCTGAATATAATGATCGTTTTGTTGGCAAGCTTGAGCAGATTGGTCTGACTTATGACCTCTCTGATACGCCGGCACGTATTCCGAGTAGCCCTCTCATCGTTGGTGATAATTCAGAGTCCCTGTTGCAGGAACTTGGTTATTCCGAGGAAGAAATTGACGTTATGGTCAATGAGACAGCTGTTCTGTGTGATCCACCTCGTGAAGGACAATCAGAACTCGAAAGTCCATGGAAAATATAAGTGAAAATATAATAGGAGAATATAATGCGCCCTGATCCGATACTTAGAATTGACACAGCCTTCTTTTGGGAAGCATGTGAGCGTGGCGAGTTTGTTGCTCAGAAATTCAATTGTGCCCAAGAGGGAGAGGCTTGCGATACCTTATGGCATCCACCACGCCCTATGTGCCCCAAATGTCATAGTACTGAAAAAGAAGTTCAGCAGCTATCCGGTCTAGGGACAGTCGTTAGCTGGTGCGTTGCGGTCAGACCGCAAGCTTTTGGCTTTGAAGAACCACCCATCGCCGCCCTAATCGAACTGGATGAAGGATTGCGCTTTGTTTCAAATATTGAAGGGGTAGCTGAAGAAGATATGCAACCTGGCATCCGGGTTCAGGTAGCTTTCGCCGATACATCAGGTGGTAAAAAAGTCCCCGTCTTTAAACCCGTTTCAGAATAAGCACAGGTATTCAACCTTACCTGTTTTAAAAAGTCACATTAAAGGAAGACCCGCATGTCAAAAACCAACAACCAAGCAGCTATTGTAGGAATTGGTCAGACCGAATTTTCAAAAGATTCAGGTCGTTCAGAACAACAGCTCGCCGCCGAAGCTGTCATTGCCGCCTGCAAAGACGCCGGCATTAATCCTGAAGAAATTGACGGATGCATTACCTACACCATCGATAACTCTGATGAAGTTGACCTTCTTCGTTCTGTCGGGTGCAAGGAGCTAAACTATACAGTACGTCTGCCCCAAGGTGGGGCTGCCAACGCTGCGACACTCTATCATGCTAAAAACGCAGTTGAGTCCGGCGTCTGTGATGTAGTCGTTATATGGCGCGCCATGAATGAAAGGTCACAATATCGCTTCGGTCAGCCAACTGTTTCGATTAGTCCTGACGCTAATGGATCAACTTTTATAGAATGGTGTTTTCCATTTGGCGCTCAAACTCCGGCAACATGGGAGGCATTATCCTGCGGGATGTATTTAGATCAGTATGGTGTAACATCCGAGGATCTAGGTAATCTTGCAGTCTTAATGCGAAAACATGCTGCCACCAACCCTAATGCCTGGTTCTACAAACAGCCGATTACATTGGATGATCACCAAAACAGCCGATGGATTGTGAAGCCTTGGCTTCGCCTGCTGGATTGCTGTCAGGAGTCGGATGGTGGAGTTGCCATTATTGTTACGCGAATGGACAAAGCTAAAGATTTAAAACAAACTCCTGCCCGCTTGTTGTCTGCACAATATTCTTTTTTGTTCAACCATGAAATAATTTCAGACTTTTATGAAGGGGATGTTACTCGCTTAGCTTTTAGCGAAAGGGTCACTGAGAAATTAATTGCTGACGCAGGCATAGCTCCAAAAGATACGGACATTGCTATGATTTATGATAACTTTACACCACAAGTTTTGCGGCAATTGGAAGGATTTGGATACTGTGGGCTAGGCGAAGCGAAGGATTATATTGCTGATGGTAATATGGAACTTGACGGCAAAACACCTCTCAGTCCTAACGGGGGTCTAATTGGTGAAGGTTACATTCATGGCATGAATAATATTACGGAAGCCGTTCGCCAGATTCGTGGTACAGCAGCAAATCAAGTAGATAATGTCGAAACAGCCTTTATTGCTTCAGGTGTTGCCGGGGCAATCTTAGGTAAATAGGAAAAAAATGATGCAAATTAAAGCAGGCACAAAACTTTTCAGCGCAGTCTGTGATACACAAATCATGGTTCTGCGCGTACCTGCAGATGATCTTGATGTGACATGTGGCGGCTTGCCCATGCAAACTGACGAAGCTGCTGAAAAATCTTTAATGTCAGATGATGCGGGTGAAGGTAGTCTCGTCGGCAAACGCTATGTTAATGAAGCCGAAACCATGGAATTTCTTTGTACGCGAGGCGGGAAAGGAAACATCTCGGTGAATGGGATCGCTCTCGAAATTAAACAAGCTAAACGTCTCCCCTCATCAGATTAATCTTATTAAACCGGACAATTAAATGAATATTCACCTCATCCTTCAGATGGCCGCAGACAGCATGCCGGACAGGGAAGCCGTTATTTGCGGATGTCAAAGACTGACATATCAAGACCTTTCGTATGCAGTGAATTCGCTTGCTGACAAGCTTGAGGGTACCCAGAAACTCGCTTACTTGGCCGAGACAGGGACAGCGGCTCCGGTTGCCATGTTTGCAGCAGCTTTGCGGGGCATCCCTTATGTGCCAATAAATTATCGTCTAGCTGAAGACCAAATTACGTCTTTATTGAAAAGAGTTTCACCTGCATTGTTAATTAGTGATGATGCACCTGAGGTGGAAGGCATTACCAAAATTTCCCCTGTACAGGTTTTCTCACCCGATACATCTTGGGATGGTTTTGCCCCCGATGAAGAAGGCAACATTGCTATTGAACTTTTCACGAGCGGAACAACCGGCGACCCTAAATCTGCTATTTTGCGACATGACAATCTGATGGCATATATTCTCGGCACGATTGAATTTATGAGCGCTGAGGAGTCCCAAAGCACTTTGGTCAGTGTCCCACCTTATCATATTGCCGGCATCTCAGCGATACTTAGCTCAGTTTATGCGGGTCGCCGCATGGTGCAGTTACCAAATTTCTCACCTGAAGCATGGCTAAAATTAGCAAAACAAGAAAATGTCTCACAAGCTTTTCTTGTCCCGACAATGCTTCAGCGCATTATCGAATATACGGCCAGTAACAATGAAACTCTTGATCTACCTGCCATGCAAGCCATTGCTTATGGTGGCGGAAAGATGCCTCACTCTGTTATTGAGCAAGCTATGACGTTAATGCCGCATGTAAATTTCACGAATGCTTATGGACTAACTGAAACCAGCTCGACCATTTGTCTGCTCGACCCAGATGACCACCGCGATGCCTTCCAGTCTGAGGATCCAGCAGTGCGGGCGCGCTTGTCTTCAGTTGGTAGACCTCTGCCGGCTGTTGAGGTAGAAATCCGAGACGACTATAATGCACCCTGCGGTGCTGGGGATGCCGGATATGTATTTGTTCGCGGCGAACAAGTCAGCGGTGAATATCACGGCAGTGGTTCTTTGTTGGATGAGAATGGCTGGTTCCCAACTCGCGACAGAGGCTATTTAGATGATGCCGGCTACCTCTTTTTAGACGGGCGTGCAGATGATGTTATTGTTAGAGGCGGCGAAAATATTTCCCCCGGCGAGATTGAAGATGTTTTGATAGAAATGTCAGATATCAAAGATGTTGCCGCAGTAGCTGTCGCGGATGATGAATGGGGCGAAGCGGTTGGCGTGGTAATTGTACCGGCTGACATGACGACCCCACCAGAAATTGAGGCCATAAAATCTCATGTTAAAAATCAACTCCGTTCCAGCCGCGTGCCGACAAAAGTCAAATTCATGGAAGAGTTGCCCTATAATGAAACCGGCAAACTTCTACGCCGAGTTTTAAGGGATGTCTTTTCAACATAACGATAACACTCACGCCGTTAATTACGCCCATACTCTGCTGGCGGGTTTAAACCTGCCTCCCCTATCTGACGCAACCTTCCCTGATATACATCCGGCTATTAATAATGCGCGTTCGGGTGTGCAAGGCTTTCTTCCAAGTAAAAACAAAATAATTCCGGTAGCTCTCGCAGATTATGCGGATGGGGCGCTTCTCGCCCTGAAAGGCATCGCAGGCAACCACACGTTAAAAAACAATCTACCCGAAAGTGGCGCGATTCTACTCGGGGAACGTATGGCGTTATTTAACACCCAAACAGGACAGCCGGTATCAGCCGGTGGAAGTTGTCATTTATTTAAAGCCCTAGACGGATATTTGGCTATCAATCTAGCGCGAGATGAAGACACTGACCTGCTTCCGGCACTTACCAATGGGAAAGTCTCTGCACCCATCGAAAAACAAATGTTGGAAAATATATTAAAGGAATTCTGCATTGAAGACCTTATTCCCCGTGGTCGAGACCTAGGTCTCGCAATCGCACCTGTTACTCTTCCGGATTACAACTCATTTGATAATTGGGTTGAGGTTTCACGCTCCACAACCTCACAGCGCCCTGCAACCACGCCACCACCCCTTGTGGTTGATCTCTCATCATTATGGGCAGGCCCATTGACAGGCAGTCTGCTGGCTTCGTTGGGCGCAGAAGTTATCAAAGTTGAGTCGAGCAACCGTTTGGATGGCGCTCGCCGAAATGAAGACGACCCTGCGGGTGAAAGAGAATTTTATGACCTAATGAATGGTGGCAAAAAATCATTCACCTGCGATTTCACAACTCAGAATGGGCGACAACAACTTCTGCAACTTATTGAGTGTGCAGATATTGTGATTGAGGCCTCTCGCCCTCGCGCACTCCGACAGCTTGGTATTCACGCCGAGAAGATGGTTGCGGAGAAACCCGGCAAAGTCTGGCTGTCTTTAACGGCTTATGGTCGTGGGACAGCAACAGAAAACATAATCGGCTTTGGTGATGACATCGGTGTCGCCGCCGGATTATCGGCGTTAATGGAAATCATACATGGGCAACCACTATTTGTTGGTGACGCGATTGCAGACCCGCTGGGAGGGTTGCACGGCGCACTGGCTGCATGGTCTTGCTGGATGAACGGCGGTGGCATAATCGACCTCGCTCTTTATAAAGTTCTCGGCTTTGCTTTGTCACAAGACCCATTTTTAAGAGACTTTAATAAAAGTGACTTAATCCGTCGTACCTCTGATTGGACTGATATTATAAACATGTCGAACGAAAATCTGTATTCTATCAGGGAACCCATAAAGACTGCGCCGTTACCCGGGCATCATAATGAAGAAGTTTTAAGGAAGCTGGATGCTCTTTAAAAAAGTTGATTTGGAAAACAGTGTTCATGATGTTCGAATTCGGGGCGACCGGATTTTAGATATTGCTGTTGAGTTGGTTGCAGAAGAAGGAGAGAAAGTCATTCATGCCAATGGCGGCGCACTTCTACCCGGACTTCACGACCATCACATTCACATAAACGCGACTGCCGCATCGTTACATTCACTCAGTTGTGGTCCACCTGACATATCATCCGAACAAGAGCTTGCCGCCGCGCTTCACAAAGCCGCCGCCCAGCGTCCGCAAAAATGGGTGCGCGGTGTTGGCTATTATCCTTTCAAAGGCAATGAAGAGAACAATATTATTGACCGCGACTGGCTAGACAAAAACGGCCCGGACTGTCCGGTTCGCATACAACATCGAAGCGGACGCCTATGGATTTTCAACACAAAAGGGCTAGACGCAATCAACAACACAAGCACCTCACTTGGTG
>QOQK01000015.1 GCA_003331985.1 PS1 clade bacterium
TCCCTCATCTCTAGCCACGCCCCGCAGAGCCGTTGTCGGGTGGGATTCAAACAGGTTATCCATGGTTCTAGCTGTACTCGAAGCACGATGCGGGCTCAGCTTTGCTGGGCGAGATGTATTCTTGAACATTGCCGGCGGACTTAAAATCAACGAACCCGCCGCGGATTTAGCTGTTGCTGCAGCTTTAATTTCGTCCATTTGCAATCAACCCTTGGCTCCTAATAGCGTAACCTTTGGCGAAATCAGCCTATCGGGCGCTATTCGCCCTGTTAGCCAGACTGGGCTAAGACTTAAAGAAGCTGCCAAGCTTGGGTTTCATACCGCCAATACTGCTTTACCAGCCAATATTGAAAAACCGCCACTCGAAGTTAACAATCTCGAAAAACTTGCAGACTTGTTAAAACAGATGAATATCACCCCCGCAGCCGAGTCATGCTAAACAAAAATTATGACTGAATTAGCAGCACTTGATTACATCGTTATCGCGGTTCTCACGCTTTCAGGAGTGATTGCCCTGATACGCGGTTTAACCCGCGAAGTGCTATCTATTATCGGCTGGATTGCTGCCTTTTACAGCGCCTTGTTTGCTTTGCCATTATTACGAGACATGGTCAGAGAATTTATTTCTCCGGATTGGATTGCTGATGGCGTCATTTTAGTTGTGGTTTTTATTGCCATTCTCATTGGGTTTGGTCTCGCCTCAAAGGCATTTACCGATAGATTAAAAAAGAGTCCGATTGGAATGCTTGATCGTTTCCTTGGGCTGGCATTTGGCATAACCCGTGGGATTGTGATTGTATCTTTTGCCTATCTCATTCTTTTACTGCTGTTACCGCCTGATGATCACCCGGAATGGGTGCGTGAGGCAAGGTCTGCACCTGTTCTAAAATCTGCAACAGCCATTTTGGTACGCGTCATCCCATTTGATAATTTATCCGACAGGGTCCCTGATATTGATGATTTAATAAAAACGGACACGCTTAAGAATGCCATAGACGATAATCTTCCCAAATTACCGACAGATATAAAAGGTGATATTTCCGGCAAATTATCTGACAAAGATGACAGCGCAGGTTATAATGATACAACACGTGACTTACTTGATGCCCTCATCGAAGAAACCACTGAGTGAATTGAGTAAGTTGAGTAAACTGCAAAGGATTTGATGCATTGACCGATAGTGAAATGACATCCCTCATTCAATCTCTTCATGGTGATAAACTGCACGAAGAATGCGGTATATTCGGGGTTTATAATCATCCTGACGCAGCCGCATTGACGGCTCTTGGTCTCCACGCCCTTCAGCACAGAGGTCAAGAAGCCGCTGGAATTGTTTCTTTTGATGGTGAGAGATTTCAATCCGAGAGACGTTTGGGCCTCGTAAGTGACAATTTCACCAAAGCCAGTGTGATCGACCGACTGGAAGGCACATCAGCTATCGGTCATGTCCGGTATTCCACTACAGGCGAAACAGCTTTGCGAAATGTTCAGCCACTTTTTGCCGACCTTGCGGGCGGTGGTTTTGCCTGTGCACATAATGGCAATCTTACAAATGCATTAACACTCAGAAATGAACTGGTTCAGCAAGGAGCGATTTTCCAATCCACCTCCGATACTGAAACAATTTTACAACTTGTCGCCCGCAGTAAGCGTGGGCGAACAATTGACAGACTTATCGATGCGCTTTTCCAAATTCAGGGTGCTTATAGTCTTGTTGTCTTGACCAACAAGAAAATGATTGGCGCGCGTGATCCGCTTGGTATTCGACCATTGGTGTTAGGTGACCTAGACGGCTCTCCTGTACTTGCATCAGAAACTTGCGCTTTGGATATTATCGGCGCTCAGTTTGTTCGTGATGTAGAGAATGGAGAGATTGTCGTCATTAATGAAAACGGTATTGAGAGCATCAAACCGTTCCCGCAAATGAAGCCTCGCCCCTGTATTTTTGAATATATTTATTTCTCAAGACCTGACAGCATTCTATTAGGCAAGAGTGTTTATAATTGTCGTAAGAGTTTTGGCGCGACGCTTGCCAAAGAAAGCTATGTCGAAGCAGATGTCGTGACACCTGTGCCAGATAGTGGCGTGCCGGCAGCCATCGGTTTTGCCGAACATGCAAATATTCCATTTGAAATGGGCATTATCAGAAATCACTATGTCGGAAGAACGTTTATCGAACCTACTCAGCTAGGACGACAACTCGGTGTGAAGCGTAAGCATAACCCCAATAAAGCGCATGTAACCGGCAAGCGAGTTGTTCTGATTGATGACAGTATTGTCCGAGGCACAACATCTGTAAAGATTGTTCAGATGATGCGCGAAGCCGGTGCAACGGAAGTACATATGCGGATTGCTTGTCCGCCGATTACGCACCCGGATTTCTATGGTATTGATACACCAACCCAAGACCAGCTACTCGCCGCGACACATTCAATGGAAGAAATGAAAGAATATATCGGGGCAGATAGCCTTGCTTTTCTGAGCATCGACGGCATGTACCGCGCTATGGGTTATGAAGAAGGTAGGAATAATGACCTACCACAATTCACCGATCATTGCTTTACAGGTGATTACCCGACTGCCCTGACCGATCGTGAAGGAGACGAAGATTTCCGTCAGCTCTCACTGCTTCAGGAACAAGGTTAATGAGCTTATCTACCAAGGACAGCCAGCGTGTCGCGCTGGTGACAGGTGCTAGTCGTGGTATCGGGAGAGCTGTAGCACTTGCCCTCGCAGAACAGAATATACATGTCCTTTTGCTAGCCAGAACGCAGGGGGGGCTGGAAGATGTCTATGACGAGATTGTCACTGCCGATGGAGAGGCTACGGGCGTCCCTATGGATTTGACTGATTATGACGCCATTGATCGCCTTGGTGGGGTAATTGCTGAGCGCTGGGGTAAATTAGATATTTTCGTCGGAAATGCTGGTATTCTCGGGCCAATCTCACCTGTCGCTCACATGACACCTAGCGAGTTTGAAAAGACATTAGCCATTAATGTAACCTCTAATGCACGACTAATTAGAGCGCTAGAAACCCTTTTGCTCGCTTCCGATGCCGGCCGTGCTGTATTTTTAACCTCCGGTGCAGCCTATTCAACCAAGCCATTTTGGGGAGCTTATAGCACATCAAAAGCAGCATTGGATGCATTGGTGAAAAGCTGGGCTAATGAACAAAAAAATACATCTTTAAAGATAAACCTCTATTCACCAGGTCCGGTCAGAACAGCCATGCGCGCTCAGGCTATGCCAGGGGAAAATCCATCTACTTTACCGACTGCCGAAGATGTTGCCCCACAAATTGTATCTCTATGCGCGCCTGATTATCAGGAAACTGGCGAAATTATATCTAAGTGGTGAACTTGCCTAGTAGCTCGGTTTGTCAGCTTTGTCGTTAACTTGAGGACTAGATGATTTTTCATTTGCTTCTTCAATAGGCTTTAAACAGCGATTAAGAAGCTGACCACACAGTCCAAGGCCACCGGCGGTGTTTTCACCCATAATGTTGGTGACTTTACCGTCTTTAATCCAATACCCGACCTGACAGTTCCGCTCCCTAATCTCAAGGTCACCTGCAATGCCAAACGGGCCACATCGGTTTGTCAAACGTCCGGAAAGTGGGCTACAACTTCCCCAATGTCCCCAATATGAACCAAATCCATAATCTTTTATTTCTGACCTTCTAATCGAATAAACCAGAATTTGGACACCATCCTGCATTGTAAAGCTTGCATTAGGCAATCCTGAACAAGCAAGAAGCTCTTTTTCACCAAGCCCAATCAGTCCTTCAGCTCTTTCCTTAAAAGGCGGGGCGGATGCGCATGCTGCTAAAAATATAGGAAGCAAAACACAAAAAACTGACATTGATAGGCGGCGTACTCTCATACCTTGAAAAGAGAATATTTGATTAAACTTTTTTTGGCTCATCATCATAACATTACCTTAAAACTAAATGGCTTTATAACGCTAATTAAAATTTAGTCAGCTTCATAACTGAGGAAAGTGAAATTTTGACGCACTTGCTAAGAGATTAATCAAGAAACGTAAAGAGAGCTGTTAGTTATTATTTATCTTCATAGGGATTCTTGCCCTTACGAATAAAGAACCGGATTGGCACCCCCTCCAAATCAAATGCTTCACGCAAAGAATTGATGAGATACCGAATATAACTCTCAGGAACGGCATGGCCGCGACTAGAAAAAGCAGCAAATGTCGGAGGTCTTGCCTTCGCTTGGGTAACATATCGCAAGCGCACAGGGCGCCCTTTATCAGCCGGGGGCGCGTGTCGAGTAATGGCATCTGCCAGCCATTTGTTTAAACGAGCTGTTGGAACTCGCTCATTCCAGATTTCGTGCTGTCGAATAACAGCCGGCATGAGCTTCTCAACGCCTTTTCCGGTTTGAGCCGACATCGTGATAACAGGAATACCTCTCAGACGAGGCAAAGCGAATTCCAGCTTGTCACGAATAATTTCTCTAATTTGATTTCTATCTAACTTGAGATCCCATTTGTTTATGGCAATGACCATGGCACGCCCCTCACGTTCAACCAGATCAGCTAGTTGTACATCCTGCTTGTCAAATGGGGTATCAGCATCAATTAGCAAAACAACAATTTCAGCAAACTTGACAGCCCTAAGTGCGTCAGCGACTGAAAGTTTTTCAAGCTTTTCAGATACACGCGATTTTCTGCGAATACCCGCTGTGTCCCATAATTTTATTGGTCTTTTCTGTTCGCCATCTTGCCATTGCCAGTCAATGCCAATCGCGTCGCGCGTGATCCCGGCTTCAGGGCCTGTCAACATTCGCTCTTCACCCAGCATATAATTGATTAATGTAGATTTCCCTGCATTCGGTCGACCTAAGATAGCAACCCGCAATGGGACATCTGGATCAACCTCAAAGGGGGTGTCAGGATCAAAAGCTTCATCGTCTTCCTCTTCCTCAAAAATAAATGCTTCCGCCCCCATAGCTTCTTTCACGCGGTCATAAAGGTCGCCAATGCCATGACCGTGCTCAGCAGACAAACCAATCGGTTCACCAAAGCCAAGCTCATAAGCTTCCAGAAAACCCGCCTCAGCTTTATCACCTTCATACTTATTTGCCGCCAGCACGACCTCATGCGGGGCTTTACGAATAAGATCTGCGAAATATCTGTCTTCAGGCAGAAGCCCTGTTCGGGCATCTACGAGCATCAGCACCATATCCGCTTGCGTTATGGCAATTTCGGTTTGCTGACGCATACGCGCCTCAAGAGTTCCCGTCTTTGCATCTTCAAGACCCGCCGTGTCAATCACCGTAAAGCGCAACTCTCCCAAACGCGCGTCCCCCTCACGCCTGTCACGTGTCACACCGGGGCGATCATCCACAAGAGCAAGTTTCTTGCCCGTCAGACGATTAAAAAGCGTTGATTTACCGACATTCGGACGCCCGACTATAGCCAGCGTAAAGCTCATCAGTTTCTTCCCTGACTTAAAAAAGCGACCTGTTAGCGGTAAGCAATTAGCCTACCTTCATCGGTCAAAACATATACTGTTTTATTGGCAACTATTGGCGAAATCGAAACTGAATCCCCTACATCTGTGAGACTAATAATTTCACCCGTATAGGGAGAAATAGAAGCTAAATCACCAAGAGAGGATGCTAAAAGCAACCTATCGCCAGCAAGCACAGGCCCGGACCAAGATACAGGGTCATCCTTTTCGTCATCTTCATAATCTTGTAATTGCGTAATCCAGCGAATTCTTCCCTGCCCTCTGGACAAGCAAATAACTTTGGCATCCGTCGTCACAAGAAACAAATTATCCCCAGCAACCCAAGGAGTCTCAACGGATTTAATTTCAGCCATCCAAACCCGCTCGCCGGTGCGTAAATCTATTGAAACCATGCGTCCGCCATGACTAGCGGCGAAAACTCTGTCACGATCTATGACGGGACGCCCAACAATCGGGGTCAAATCTGATAAAGGTGTTAACTGTCCCGCACGGGAAAGCATATCTTCCCAGTTAACTGTGCCATTGGTCACACGCAGAGAAACAACTTCACCAGAACTAAACCCCGTCACCACGCTATCCCCGGAGACGGCGGGGCTTGGTGAAGAAAGTATAGTTGCAGGTTCAACAATTGCGAGATGTGTCCAAATACGGCGCCCATCATCAGTCGAAAAGACCTGAAGCTGATTATCATGGCTAACTACGAATACTTTACTGTCATCAACTGTTGGAGATGTTTTGAATGGTATTGCGCTTGTCTCCCGCCAGTTTACCCGGCCGGTTTTAGCATCAACAGCAAGCAGCTCACCAAAGCCAGTGGCTACAAAAACCTGCCCACCCCAGTAGGAGATACCACCGCCAAAACCATCCTCAACTTCAGCACCCTTTTGATAGACTTTAAGTGTCCATATTTTTTTACCAGTATGAGCATTTGCAGCCGTCAGACGCATATCCGCACCAAGACCGAAAATCATACCCTCAGCAATGATAGGCATAGCAGTCATTTTCAAATCACGTGTACTGCCCTTAACAAATGAGATTGAGAATTTTTTCCGTGTCTCATCATTAATCATTAAATGATGAGCAACATTATCAGCAAAGCCGCCAGGCTGATGCCAACCATCATTTTCATAAGGTTGAGGCAACACTATTGGAACACCTGACAAACGGGGATCAGCCCGGAGACTGCGTTCATAACTGAGCACGGAAATACGATCGCCTTTAAGTTTTTTCTCGGCTTCGTCTCGGCTATCATTCGAACAGGCACTCAACATAAATGTTGTGAGCATGCCCACGATAAGAAGTCTTAACGGGTTTGTTTTCAGAAGGTGCATAGAGTTACTTTCACGATTTATTATTCAGCAATTCATCAACAACAAGGCCACGCATAATTATGATACGTGCCCTGAGGGATTCAGGCAGCTCATTATCGCTCAGTGCCATATCATATATCTCACGCGCTGTCAGATATTCCTCTGATAGAAAATAAGCCAGCCCGGCCATCTCACGCGCCGAATGACGATAGGCATTATCAGGCCTCAATAGGCTCTGCAGACGTTCATCAAGCTCTGATGCAGGAATTGAGCCTACCAATAAAGACGCAGCACTTAGTTCCGCAAGCGCATTCAATGCAGAAGGCAACGATCCGTCATCGGATAAATTATCATAGGCTTTAACTGCGGAATCCGTATCCCCGGATTGATGCAGGAGGCGCGCTTTGTGAAAGGCTGAGATTTTTCCATACCCATTATCCTCAGCTAGAATAAAATCTGAAAATAGCTGAATACTGGTCTCTTGGTTTGCATCGCCGACTTGCTCGATAAGCGCCTCGTATCTCTCTGAAGCTTTAATGTTTTGAGAGGTACTGTAAGAACCATAGATATTTGTCCCCGCAACAAGAACAACTATCGCCACCAACACAATAATAATGGCAGATCCATATCTATCCCAAAAAGCTTTTAGACGGTCACTGCGTAGTTCAGCTTCAATTTCATCAAATAATTCACTCACAGGTCACTCCAGAGATTGTGTTGTCGTAAGGACGTTAGATTAATCAACTTTTTTCTTCATACCATAAGTATGTTGTTCTGACGGGAAAGTTCTTGAACGCACTTCACGCGCATAGGCTTCCGCCGCACCGGCAATTTGGGCTCCCAGCGTCGCAAATTCTTTCACGAAACGGGGAACTTCAGGTGACAGACCCAGCATATCTTCAGTCACCAATATTTGACCATCGCATTGAGAGGACGCCCCAATTCCAATAGTCGGAATAGTCAATTCAGCAGTAATTTTATCAGCCAAGGGCGCAGCCATGCCTTCCAAAACAACACTAAAAGCCCCTGCTTGAGCAACCGCCGCAGCGTCCGCTTCCAAGGCTGCCCATTCCTCATGAGTTCGACCCTGAGTTTTAAACCCACCCATCACATTAACACTTTGAGGTGTCAGCCCGATATGAGCCATAACGGGTATACCGCGTTCATGCATATAGGCAATAGTAGCCGCCATGGATTGCCCACCCTCAAGCTTAACTGCCTGACATCCGGTTTCCTTAATAATGCGAGCAGCATTTCTAAAGGCCACTTCAGGGCTTTCTTCATAAGTTCCAAAAGGCATATCTACCACAACCAATGCACGCTCTGAGCCGCGTACAACTGCTGCACCATGTGCAATCATCATATCCAGTGTAACGCCTAGCGTGCTTTCCATGCCATACATCACCATACCAAGGCTATCGCCTACCAGCAGGACATCAACATAGGGATCAATCAAGCGGGCCGTGTGAGCATGATAGGATGTCAGACAAACAATTGGGTCTCCCCCGGCAGCCTTTCGTGAAGTGAGACTGGGAACCGTAAAGCGTTGTTGAACCTTTTGAACGGACATATCCGTCTCCTTCGCCAAGCGGTCTAAGCAATGATAACCGCGATATTTTGCGGAAATTACCCCAAAAAAACGATTTGAGCAAATACCAGCGCATGTTTTTATTACGGTTTCATGTTGTAGTTTATGAACACGATTAATAGAGTTATATCCAAACGGGGAGGCCTTTATGACGGAAATTCCATCAGATATGCAAAACGAACTTAAAAAGCTTCTGGATAAAGAAGCCATCAGAGAGCTTGTACAAATATATTGCCGTGCAGCGGACAGACATGACCATGTGCTTATGCGGTCTTTATACCATGAGGATGCTTATGATGATCACGGCAATTTCTTCAAAGGTCCGGCGATGGAATTCATCGATATGCTTCCTGACATTCAAAAAGCCATGGCAATTCTTCATCATAATGTGACGACCCATAATATCTTTTTTGATCCTGAAAACCCTGACTATGCTGAAGGCGAGACATATATTATAGCCTTTCATAAAGTTCAGCCAGAAGGTGACCCAAATGGGCATGATGTCTTAATCGGCGGGCGGTACTTTGATATTTATGAAAAGCGCGAAGGGACCTGGAAGTTTTCCAGCCGAAGCATTGACGCTGACTGGGTCTATGTAAGCGATCCCTCTGATGTAGCGCTTGATCACCCCATGATTGACGGTGTGTATATAGGCTGTCCAGGGATTGAGGACCCATCCTACAAACTGTTGAAGCTGTTTAAGCCCGGCCCTCGGCAAAGCCCGCGCTAGCGACCACCAAAATCTGCATTAGCTGCTGCACTTTTACCTGCAAGCCGCCCAAATAATGTTGCATCACCCACCGACATGCCACTTGCATACCCTTTAGAAGTACGTGGCAACCCTGCTGTTACACGCCCTGCAGCATAAAGCCCGGAGATAACTGAGCCCGAAACGCTAATAACCTCGCCGCTTGGCATTGTATCCAACCCGCCTAATGAGAAAGTCAAAGGTCCTGTTGTACCCGGCATAATAACGGCAGTCTGATTTTCAAATGATAAATCAAGCAAGGCAAATGGTTTAGCTTTGAGAGGTTTTATCCATTCCGGTGATTTATGAAATTTTGGATCCTGGGATTTCTCAGCAAATTTATTGTAAAAGGCAACTGTCTCCTGCAACGCACCCTCAGGAAAAAGACCCGACTCGCGCTCAATTTCCTCAATCGTGTCACCAACTGCGATAACATCAAGGCGCTCAATATACATCGGGTGATCATAATCATCCTGATCTACGAGAAGATAAACGCGCTGTTCATCCTGCAAGCTTGAATAATGTCCAAGCCGCGCAAGATAACCATCCTCATTAACAAATCGGTCACCTTGTAAATTAACCATGATACCATTAGTCAGCTTAGCCGGCGGGTAAAGTGGAAATGACAAAAATGCTTGATCCATATTTATTACCGAACCGCCTGCAGCCATTCCAAGGCGAATACCGTCGCCCATATCAAACGGATTACCATAGGGCGTCGCCCAGCTATGAATTTCGGGAATATATTTCGCTGTCATTTCTTTATTCATGATAAACCCGCCTGACGCGAGAACGACGCCGCGACGCGCCTCATAAAAAACCTCTTTATTATCCTCTCGTGCGACAACTCCAGCAACACGCCCATCAGCTTTAACCAGCAATCTGATGACGCGGCTGTCATAATGAATATCAACTCCTGCTTTTTCGACTGCAGCTGTCAGGGCATCCATAAAAATACGCCCACCAAAATCACCTTCATGAGACGGTACATGTCCGCGCGGAACAGCATCAGCTTTACGCTTAAATATTTCGGTGCGCTCATTACCTGTAAAAAGCAATGACTCGTCAGTTAACGGCACGACATCTCGCTCCATCATCACGGCAGGTTTATAGGTCACTCCGAGACTTACAGCCCAATCATAATGGTCTGCTGCGCCTTCTACATAAGTTCTGATTTTTTCTGGGTCACCACGTTCTTCAAGTGCTGTCTCAAGATACGCAATCATGTTTTCAGTACTATCCTCATACCCCAGTTCTTTTTGTAGGGCCGTACCACCTGAACCGCCAAGATACATCTCACAGCTCGACATGCCGGTAGATCCACCAGAACCACTGGCACGCTCAAATAACACCACCTCAGCCCCTGCTATAGCCGCTTCAAGTGCCGCACTTCCACCCGCGCCCCCAAAGCCACAAACAAGCACATCCGCTGAAACATCAAAGTTTTTAACTTCTTCAAACGGTTGAACCGTAAACCTGTTTGTTTCTGCACTATCTGACATGTTATCACCCTACAATATCCCACAATACTGTCGCCTATACTCACCCAAAAAACTAAATCTTGGCAAGCCAAAACAGGGCTTCACAAAAATTCAAACAAGAAAAACTTGGCTAAAAATTAATTATTGATTAGAATATACACATAGTGTGGAGGTACACATGAGAATTTCTTTGCCAGATACAGCGACAGCTACCGAAATAGATCCGGGTGCTGTGTATATACCTGAAATTGCCAAAGCGGGTGGCGCATTTGCCAAAGCCGTATACTCAAACAGCAAACTGCCATTAAGAACTTTTGAGGCGGCCCGCATCGTAACTGCAGTAATAAATGGCTGCAAGATATGCATGAATTGGCGCGCAGCTAGAGATGTTAGCCAATTTGGTATTGAGAATGGTGTCGATACGAATGGTGAAGCACCTGATGAAGAATTTTATCTTGCCTTGCTGGATAACGATTTTAAAGGGCTATCCCGACAAGAAGAATTAGCGATTCAATATGCGAAGATGATGGGAACTGATCCCCAGAAGCTCTCCGCAGATGATGCCTTCTGGAATGAAATGCGTACTGAATTCTCTGAAGCAGAATTGACAGACCTAACCTATTGCGTTGCCATGTGGATGGGTCTTGGACGCATGACGCATGTACTGGGTCTCGACTCCGGTTGCGAGGTTACTTCCCAATCATAAGCTTACTAAACTCAATCCAAGCCTATTCTGCTTCAAGAGAAGCTAGGGTATCTACTATCTCAACATAATTTTCGTAAAATTCTTTCGACTCTCCCTCCTCAAGAGTAATGGGAGTTTGAATATCCCCGCCTGCAAACTCAATCAAACCAATATTATTTAAAAACCTGGCGACACTAACTGCAGCGTCAACACTTCCTATGAATTTTAAAAATCTTAAAGTACCAAAGTTTTGAACTTCTCCATTTGTTGGATAATATTTGGTTAGACGTGTAAATATAATATCTCTCTCTTTGTCTATGAAAATAAACTGACCAAACTTTCCACTTGTATTAAAAATTTTCGCTTGTTCATCATATTTTGAAATCCACCATTGTAAGCTATAGCCCCTTGTGTCACTGTGCATCCAGCCCATGCTCGGTGTACTTCCCCAATATTGTTTTAACGTTTCATCAACATACTCTTTAGAAATAATTTTTTTTCCGTTCCAATTGCCGTCCCTTGAAAACAGCAATCCAAATCTTGAATAATCTCTTGCTGACATGTCTAAGCAACAATAGGTAAGAGTGTTTCCAACGCTATCTTCCCAAGCAGTGTAATTATTTAAACCTATATTGCTAAATATTCTTTCATTAATAAGTGTTTTTGCGGTTTTTCCAGTTACATTTATTAGAATTTCACCTATTAACATTGAATTCACATTATTGTATTCAAATTTTGTTCCTGGTTGGCTCTCTACACCAACATTAAGTGCATATTTCATGTGGTCATCTTCAAAAAACATCTTTTCATGTTCATGACTTGGAAATTCAAGACCACTAGTCATATTTAGAATTTGTCTAATAGTGATATTTTTCTTTTCTGGTGAACCGAATTCCTTCACATACTTACTAACTTGGTCATCCAAGCTACCGATTTCGTCTCTGTCAATTGAAATGCCGATTAAAGCAGCATAGAAACTTTTGGCTGTTGACCAAGATGTGCCATATGAATTTTGGTTAAAACCATCTACATATTGCTCTTTAATTATATATCCATCTTTAATTAGGACTGCGCCCATTGTTGCTGTATCGGTAAAAGTTAATTTAAAAAGTTTATCAATCTGTTTATGACTGAGACTCAACTCTTGAGCAGTTCTTGTCTCCCATGTGTTACCGGGAAAATATTCCTCAGCTAAAACATCAGTTATGGAGAAGATCAATATTAAGAGGGTTATAATTGAAAGCATTTTTTCCTCGTGATTATATAAAAATACGTAAGTATATTTTCTAATCTTGTTTAGGAATACCAATCCTAAGCTCAATGTTCTGCATAGTGGGTCCTGCGACCAAAAATTTAGCTTGATCAAATGGTGGTGCCGACATTTTGCCAATTACATTATTAGAGAATCCATATGGCTCTTTTGGGATTCCTAAAAAGTTTTTATCCATTTCTTTATTACCATTAAAATCAACAAAGAGTGTTATGGCATATTCACCGTGGTGCAAAATGAAATTAATTTCTGGGTTTTTAAGGTCAATTTCTTCCGCGGAATTAATGCATGTTTTTGCTTTAGCTTCTCCTTTAACTGTTTTCTCAAATCCTGCCTGATCACGGCATATGCTAAAATACAAAACTCCTGGTTTTTCTAAATTTGAAATATTTATTTTTAAGTTCGCTTCTTCAGAAAATGACTTTGTTGTAAATATCAAGGAACTCAAAATAAGTGATATCCAAAAAAATCTTTCATAATTAGATAAGTAGTTTTTCATAATTTTAATTTTTACTCCCACTCAATTGTGCCAGGTGGTTTAGACGTCACATCATAGACGACGCGGTTAATGCCGCGAACCTCATTAATAATGCGCGTGGAAACGCGGCCCAAAAACTCATGCGTAAAAGGGTAATAATCTGCTGTCATGCCATCAGTAGAGGTCACTGCACGGAGCGCGCATACATATTCATAAGTTCGGCTATCACCCATAACGCCAACGGTTCGTACCGGCAACAGAACTGCAAATGCCTGCCATATCTCATCATAAAGACCTTGCTTGCGTATCTCATCAAGGTAAACAACATCCGCTTTTCTGAGAATATCCAATTTCTCAGATGTAATCTCGCCGGGAAGACGAATAGCCAGCCCGGGGCCAGGAAATGGGTGCCGCCCGACAAACGCATCGGGGAGACCAAGCTCGCGTCCTAAGTCACGCACTTCATCTTTAAACAACTCTCGAACCGGCTCGACCAATTTCATATTCATGCGCTCCGGTAGGCCACCAACATTGTGATGGCTTTTAATCGTGACACTTGGCCCACCCGTGAAAGACACACTTTCGATAACATCGGGATAAAGCGTACCCTGCGCCAGAAAATCAGCGCCGCCAACAGCTACAGCCTCAGCCTCGAATACATCAATAAATGTTGCCCCAATAATCTTCCGCTTTTGTTCAGGGTCAGAGACGCCATCAAGCTTTGATAAGAACAAACCAGATGCGTCTTTATGAACAAGCTTGATGTTATAATGATCTTTGAACAAGCCAACCACCTGCTCGCTCTCACCAGCACGCATCATGCCGGTATCGACATAAACACAAGTCAATTGATCGCCAATTGCCTCATGCAGTAATACCGCAACAACGGAGCTATCGACCCCGCCCGAAAGACCGCAGATGACACGCCCCTCACCAACTTGCGCACGCACCTGATCAATAGCCTTTTTCTTGAAAGCCGCCATCGACCATTGCCCATCGCATCCGGCAATATGATGTGTGAAATTACGCAGCATTTTCGCGCCATCTGGCGTATGCACCACTTCAGGGTGGAATTGCACCCCGTAAATTTTATCTGTTTCATTAGCAATGGCCGCATAAGGTGCGTTTTCGGAAGTC
Organism: PS1 clade bacterium; assembly: GCA_003331985.1. Lineage (GTDB taxonomy): Bacteria > Pseudomonadota > Alphaproteobacteria > RS24 > RS24 > Micropelagius. Next base: position 14,191 of record QOQK01000015.1, read on the forward strand.
CCAATCACCTCAAAATTTTCAGGAAGTGCCATAACGCGGTCACCATGGCTCATCCAAACCTGAATATCCGAACCCGGACTTGCGACCCCCTCAAAAAGAGGGCTTGCCTTGGAGAGAGACAGCATAGAGCGACCAAATTCACGCTCATCAGATGTTTCAACACTTCCGCCCAACTGGGCACATAAAGTTTGTTGACCATAGCAAATGCCGAGTATTGGTTTGCCGGAGTTTAAAATCTCATCAGGTGCGCGCGGTGTATCAATGTCTGCAACACTATCAGGACCGCCTGATAAAATCACAGCTTTTGGATCAATTTCCGCAAACTTTTCTGAGGCACTCTGAAACGGTACAATCTCACAATAGACGCCACTTTCTCTGACGCGTCGGGCAATAAGCTGGGTTACCTGACTGCCAAAATCTATTATCAGAATACGATCCATTTATTCTTCCGATTGTTTGGGTTTATCTGAGGCAACCTTATCTTGCGGGTCGGCATCTTTAATCATCGATAAAAGTGTTTGTTGCTCTGTGCAATCTCCACACAGTTTCTCAAGACGTTTAAGATGAACATCTGCCTCTTCAAAATCTTCCAAGGTCACGGCTGCTTCGCCGGCCCAGAGAAGCGCTGTCAAATCCTTGGGATTAATATTCAAGCCTCTTGAAATGAGACGAAGCCCCTCTGCCGGATCCTCATTTAAGTTGGACAAATGCCCCTTTAAGAAAAAAGCATCTGCGTTGGCAGGATTAGCGAGCAATGATTGTGTTAGAAGGTCATTGGCTTTTTCAAGTTCTTTATTTTTGAAAGCCAAATCAGCTTCTAGATAAAGCTTTTTGGATAAAACTTCCATATCGGGAGTAGCGGCCATAAGAGGCTGAGACACCAAAAGTAAACCCAAGGTAAGTAAAGTCATCACAGGTAAAGTTAAAAATCGTTTCATCGTGCCTCAATCACTCCAGAAATGCTCAAACCAAAATCAGCCTTGCCCAGACCCTTTATAATTCGGAGCTTCACGTGTGATAACAACATCATGGACATGACTTTCACGTAAACTCGCAGAGGACATTTTCACAAAGCTCGTGTCTTTTTGGAAACTCTCAATATTTGCGGCGCCAGTATATCCCATAGCAGCGCGAAGACCGCCAACCAGTTGGTGAATGACATCACCCGCCTCGCCTTTAAAAGGAATTTGACCTTCAATACCCTCAGGCACGAGTTTCATCGTGTCCGCAATATCTTGCTGAAAATATCTATCGGCTGATCCGCGAGCCATGGCGCCGACAGAACCCATACCACGATAGGATTTATACGACCGTCCTTGATAAAGGAATACTTCCCCTGGCGCTTCCGTGGTACCTGCCAATAGGGAGCCAATCATAACTGAGGATGCACCCGCTGCAATTGCCTTGGCCATATCACCTGAATACTTTATACCACCATCGGCGATAATCCCGACACCAGCTTTCTCAGCAACAGTGACAGCGTCAATAATCGCAGTTAACTGAGGTACACCGACACCAGCAACGACACGAGTTGTACAAATAGACCCTGGCCCAATACCAACTTTAATTGCATCGGCACCAGCATCAATCAGAGACTGTGCACCTTCTGCTGTCGCCACATTACCTGCAAGCACTTGAACGTCAGGATAGTTTTTCTTAATCCGTGTCACCATCTCGGATACACGAACCGAATGCCCATGCGCCGTGTCGACAACAATCAAATCAGTTTCGGCATCAATCAAAGTTTCAGCACGCTCATAACCCTCATCACCAACTGTGCTGGCAGCGGCAACTCTTAACCTGCCCTGCGGATCTTTCGCCGCATTTGGATGAAGACGCGCTTTTTCCATATCTTTAACAGTAATCAAGCCGACACATTTATAAGCATCATCAACGACCAGCAGTTTTTCTATGCGATGGAAGTGAAGCAATTTCTTTGCCTCTTCATGGCTAACGGCTTCACGAACAATGACCAGATTTTCTTTTGTCATATACTCAGAGACAGGCTTGTTAGGTTCGCGCGCAAAACGGACATCTCTGTTTGTAACAATACCGACAAGCTTGCCCGACGCTTCAGTCACTGGAATTCCGGAAATTTTATGCTCCGACATTAAGTCGAGTGCATCAGAAAGCTTATTATCTTTTGAAATCGTGACTGGATTAACCACCATGCCGGATTCGAATTTTTTCACCTTGCGCACTTCAGCAGCTTGCTCAACAGGTGTCATATTACGATGCAAAACACCAAGCCCGCCAGCTTGAGCCATCGCAATAGCTAGTTGTGACTCTGTTACAGTATCCATAGCCGCAGAAAGCAAAGGAATACCCAGCGTAATGGTTTTTGTCAGTTGAGTGGTTGTATCAGCCTGAGAAGGCAGGATGTTTGAAGCCGCAGGGCGGAGCAAAACATCGTCGAATGTGAGGGCTTCTTGAAAAGTATCTATGTTTTTGCTCATTGCCAATATCCGGTTATGACAATATTTAAATTGTCACTGTTACTTGGCAAGTGTTCTTAACACCAAACATCGCTAAGGTCTAAAAAATATCAGATTTTTTAAATTAAATTTTTTTCATCAATAAAAACAATGGTCTTAAAGCCTTTGAAAAAAGAAATTCTGATTAAGCAGAAGGTTTAAAACCGAGTGCAATTACATAGAGCTCAGATGATTCCTTACGGCTTGCTTTGGGCTTAACGTGAATGACACGCGTAAAGTTTTTCTTCAATTGTGCCAGCAAGTCTGCTTCTGTCCCGCCCTGAAAAACCTTAGCGCAAAAAGCACCATTGGGAGCCAGGTTTTCAATTGCAAAATAAGCCGCTGCTTCAGCCAACGCGATTGTGCGTAAATGATCTGTATTCTTATGTCCAGTCACAGCCGCCGCCATATCTGACAGCACTAGATCAGGTGCACGGCCTGCTAAATTACATATCTCATCCGGCGCAGCATCATCCATAAAATCCATTTTTAAAATCTCAGCACCGGCGACAATATCCACATCTTGAATATCAATGCCTATAACATAAGCACCGGAATTTTTATCCGCCCTAGTTCGCTTTACAGCAACTTGCGTCCAGCCACCTGGCGCACAGCCCAAATCAACTACACACTGGCCGGGCTTCAGAAGCTTATATTTGTCGTCAATCTCAATAAGTTTGTAAGCCGCCCGAGATCGGTATCCATCTTTCTGAGCCTGCGCGACATAGGGGTCATTAAGTTGACGCTCAAGCCAGCGTGTGGAAGAGATTTTGCGCCCTTTTGCAGTTTTAACTTTTGTCCGAAGCCGTCCGTCGCGTCCTGATTTAGGCATTATGGAGTTCCTCTGGCTTTTCTGACCCGCCGTATTTTTTGACGTCTACGGGTTTTTCTAATTAACCTGAGCAGAATGCCTTCGCGTATTCCTCTATCAGCAATTTTCAGATTTTCCAGAGGCCAAGCCCTGATAATCGCCTCCAAGACTGCACAACCCGACAGCACCAAGTCAGCTCTTTCCTTGCCAATGCAATTATTATTCTGCCGCTCTTCGTGAGACATATTCATTAATGATTTTATGACGGCAATAACCTCGTCATGCTTCATCACAGTGCCATCAACAACATTACGGTTATATTTCTGTAACCCCTTGTGAATAGCCGCAAGAGTGGTAACTGTTCCTGATGTTCCAATAAGTTGAACGTCACTGAGGTTGCCGTCGTAAAATGTCTGTTTCTCGGCAAAAGCGCGTATCAATTCTTCGGCCTCATCTCTAATTTGGGCATAAACTCCCCGTGATATGTTTTTGCCATCATATTTTTCGGATAAACGCACAACACCAAAAGGCAGGGAAATCATGTCCTGAAGTTCATATCGGCCTTTTTTCAAAGATAAGCATGTGATTTCAGTACTGCCCCCACCAATATCAAACACAATTGCGTGGGGAAATTGCCTGTCGAAAAGAGCGCCACATCCTATTGCAGCAAGCTCTGCTTCGTCTTTCCCGCCAATAATTTCAAAGCGTAAACGAGTGGACTTTTCTATTTGGCTAATAAAGGCTTCGCCGTTTTCGGCTTTTCGGCAGGCTTCGGTCGCGACACACCGCACCCTCCGGACGTTGTGACGGCGAATTTTCGTTGCACAAACACGTAAGGCATCAATCGTGCGTTGCATGGCTTCGGCAGATAGTTTGTTTGAACTTTCCAACCCCTCACCCAGACGTACAATTCGCGAAAACGAGTCGATAACCTTGAAACTGTTCCCTTGGGGCTCAACTATCAGTAATCGGCAATTATTAGTACCAAGATCAATCGCGGCATATGTTTCTCTCGATTTTGTTTTATGGGAGTTTTTATGAGACTTGTGAGGCGATTTGGCTTTTTGGGGGATTCGTTGCGTTTTCTCAGTATCTTGAGCCTCATCGGAATTACCCCTGAGACTTTCAGAACTTTCACCAGAAGGCATTTGAGGCTGTAACTCGCCTTCCAGAGGCATGTCTGGAGGTATATCTGGGGATATAGTCGTAATGCTATACCCATTTTGAGCGTCTTTTTCAGCCATACTATAGCTTTCCGTAATTATCAGCCAAATGAGTGGATCGAACTTAATCGTTACCTTAATAATAGACACTAAAACCCGTCGAAGGTAGGCTAATATGAGGAATTAACAAAATTTAATGAAAAAACCTTTTAGTTGCTTAAAAATAAATAAAATGTAATTTATTCAGTGAACCTTTTGCCAAGTACATCCGTAAAGGTTTGAGATGAAATATTTTGCTTACATAATTGCTTATATAGATAAAATTCCGATGATGAGAACATTGCCGGAAACCGTCAAATTGTCTGTCGTTGCAAGTTTCGGTGTATTTGTATGGCTATTAAGCGGATTCTTGGTTCCATCCGGCCCTGCTTTGGAGGTCCCTTCGAGTATTTCTGAAAAAAGTAAAAATGCTGAATCGGTCAAAGTTGTCTCAAAAGAGATACATCCTGAAAAATTTAATGAGATTTTATCTGTTCGCGGTTACACAAAGGCGAAAAGAAGCGTGAGCATAGCTTCTGAGACGTCAGGCATTATTGATGCCTTGCCAGTCAAAGAAGGTCAAAAAGTCAAAAAGAACGAACTAATCTGTAAAATCCGCGTTGGCGCTCGTGAAGCGAAACTCGCCGAAGCCGAGGCACTAATGCGCTCAAAAGAAATCGACTTTAAAGCTGCTGAAAAACTAGTTGAAAAAGGCCATTTTTCCTTGAGCCGCGCCGCTGCAGCACAAGCCGCCTTTGACACGGCAAAAGCTCTCGTCGCACAGCGTCAGATTGAGCTAGAGTACACGATGATACGCGCACCATTTGATGGTGTTTTGGATGTCAGACATGTCGAATTAGGCGATTTTATCACAATAGGACAGCCTTGCGGCACCGTGATTGATAAAAACCCTCTCAAAATCGTCAATCAAGTTTCTGAAAAACAAGTCAGCGCTTTAAAAACCGGTGCAAATGGAAAAGCGACATTGGCCACCGGTGAAGTGGTTGAAGGTATTATAAGCTATCTGGCTGAAAAAGCAGATCCGGTTACACGTACATTCCGGATGGAAGTTGAAGTAGATAATTCCGATTATCGATTAAGAGACGGTGTCAGTACCAATCTCGAAGTTGAAGCAGGTATAACAGAAGCCTATTTGCTTCCCCATGGCATTATTACGCTTGAAACTTCCGGCAATGTTGGGGTGATGACAGTTGAAAATAATCTTGCGCGATTCCACCCAATCACCATTTTATCTGACGGACCTGAAGGCGTCTGGGTTAAGGGTTTAAATGGGCCTCAAAAATTTATTACAGTCGGACAAGAATTTGTCGTTGATGGTCAGCCCCTGAAGGTAACTGAAACCAAAATCACACTGGATAACGCCCCCTCAGATAAGGCATTAGTCCAGTAATGTTCAATATTGTTTTAACCGCTATTGAGCGCGGAAGAGCCGTGGTTTTTCTTATGGGCGTCATCCTGCTATCCGGCTTGGCAGTTTTGATTAATATACCTAAAGAGGCCGAGCCTGATATTCCAATTCCATATATTTATGTATCTGTAATCCATCCGGGTATCTCACCCGAAGATGCGGAAAGGCTTCTTGTCCGGCCGCTGGAAAAAGAACTCATGCTTGCAGAAGGGCTTGATGAAATCCTTGGATTTGGCGGACAAAATTATGGCGCCGTTATCGTTAAATATGATGTCGATGTAGATGTCGACGAAGCCTTGCTTGAAACGACACGGCTTGTGGATTTGGTTAAACCAAAATTCCCCAAAGATAGTGAAGAGCCGCTTATTCAGGAAGTAAATGTAACGGCCTTCCCGGCTCTTTTTGTTGCCTTATCTGGGCAAGTCAGCGAACGGGAACTTATCCGTCGAGCTAAAACCCTAAAAAACGAATTAGAAAATCTACCCAATGTACTCGGCGCTGAGATTATGGGCGACAGGGAAGAACAGTTAGAAGTAATCATCAATCCTGCACGCATGGAGGCCTATCAAATTTCGCATAATGAGCTTTATGCGATTATAGCCAATAACAACCGTGTAATCCCCGCGGGGCAAATGGATACAGGACTGGGAAGATTTACCATTTCCGTGCCTGGTCTCTTCGAAACCGCTGAAGATGTTTTTAAACTCCCCGTTAAGGTAAGAGGGGATGCGGTTGTTACCCTGTCTGATATTGCTGAAATCAGACGAACCTTTAAAGACCAACAAACTCGGACTTTTTATAATGGTAATCCGGCTTTAATTTTAAAGGTTAAGCGTAAAACAGGCACTAATGTTCTGGAAATGACAGAACAGGTTAGAGATAGAACAAAAGAATATACTGCGAATTGGCCGGAAAATATTAGCGTCAATTTTAGCTTTGATCAGTCTTCTCATGTGTTCAATATGATTAATTCCCTACAAAGCTCAATTGTCAATGCGATTGTTCTTGTAATGCTTATTGTTATCGGCGCCCTAGGATTTCGGTCCGCAATGATGGTTGGTATCGCAATCCCAACAAGCTTTATGATGAGTTTTGTTCTGCTTAGCCTTTTCGGTAATTCACTTAATATGATGGTGATGTTTTCCCTCATCCTTTGTGTCGGCATTCTTGTCGATAGCTCTATTGTGATTGTAGAATATGCCGACAGAAAAATGGCGGAGGGGCTCGACCGAAAGGAAGCCTATGCCCGGTCGGCTGAACGAATGTTTTTCCCCATATTGTCATCAACTGCCACAACATTGGCAGCTTTCACACCTCTGTTATTTTGGCCGGGTGTATCTGGTGAATTTATGAGTTATCTGCCACGCACGCTCATTTTTGTTCTTACCTCATCATTAGTAATGGCGCTTTTCTTCCTCCCGGCTCTTGGGGGACTTTACGGTAAGACTGAACAGTCAGGCGACCCGACACTTGCAGCTTTATCAGCAGATAATCCTAATCTTGTCATTGACGAAAAAACTTTGACTGGCAGATATCTTTTGATTTTGGAACGGCTCATGGTCAATCCGCTTCGAACTTTTGTAGCCTTAATGATCATTTTTGCTTCCATAATTATGACTTATAGATTTTTTGAAAAAGACACATTGTATTTTGCTGAGATTGAACCCAGACAGGCAATCGTGCTGGTTCGCGCAAGGGGTAATTTGTCTCTTGATAACACTGAGAGATTGACACGATCCATTGAAAAAGAAGTTATGCAAATCAAAGGCATTCAAGCTGCGCTGACTCAATTTGGGCCTAATATCGCATATGGTGATTCCGGTAATAATGTGAATCCAACAGACCTGATTGGATCTATTTTTATTGAATTTCAGCATTTCACAGTGCGCGAAAGCTCAACTAAAATCATTCAAAAAATCAAAGATCGTACTAAAGACTTTCCAGGCATTATTGTTGAAGTCCGCGAACAAGAAGACGGCCCTCCCATAGGAAAAGATATCCAGCTTGAAATTAGATCGAATAATTATGAAGGTTTGGTTGATATTGCTGAAAAGGCCAATGTTAAGTTCAAAAGCTTGGATGAACTGCTAACAGATGTTGAAGATAACCGCTCATCACCCGGCATCGAATGGAAAATTAAAGTAGATCGTGAAAAAGCAGGCCTTTTTGGTGCAGATATTTCTACTGTTGGCGCCATGGTGCAAATGATAACTAATGGTGTAGAACTTGGCACTTACAGACCAATTGACGCCGATGATGAAGTCGAAATTCGGATCCGCTATCCTGAAGAATATCGGGACATTAAAAACATGGATAGCTTACGTGTGAATACCCCATTGGGTAGTGTGCCGATAAGTAATTTTGTTAACCGGACAGCAGATCAACGTAAAATCCAAATTGACCGGACGGATGGTTATCGGCAAATCACAGTCAAAGCTAATGTTCTTATTAACCCCATTACAAACGAAAAGTACCCGATAGCTGAGGCGATGACAGAAATTCAGCTTTGGTTAGATGAACAAGATTTCGGCCCAGAATACCTTTTCCGTTTCCGGGGAAGCAGTGAAGAGGAAGAGGCAGCTGCAGGCTTTTTAGGTAATGCTATGTTAGGCGGGCTTGCCTTGATGTTTATTATTCTACTTTTGCAGTTTAATAGTTTTTACTATGCCATCCTGACCCTGACGACAGTGGCGTCATCTAGTATTGGTGTGCTGATCGGACTGATGATGACGGGTGAGCAATTTATTGTGGTTTTCTCTGGTGTCGGCATTGTCGCTCTTGCCGGCATTGTCGTGAATAATTCAATTGTTTTGATCGATACACATCAACGGCTTGAAAAATCCGGAATGGATTTAAAAGAAGCAGTATTACGCGCCGCAGGACAAAGGATACGCCCTATTCTTATTACCACGGGGACGACCATTATTGGCTTGCTACCCATGGCAATGGGTACCAGCATTAATATTTTTACGCGCACTATAGAATTAAATAATCCGATTTCAGCATGGTGGACGAATATGTCGATTTCTATTGTTTTTGGTCTCGGTTTTTCAACTGTCCTGACGCTGATTACTATTCCTGTTCTGATTATGTTACCGAACTATCTCCGCAATGAGATTTTTCCAAAATTCAAACAGCAATATGCCGTACTCCGAAACGGATAATGAATTTTACGTTGAACGTTCCATTAGTCGGTATTTACGCATAGCAATCGGTATACTCATCAAATATGTAGCACATAAAACAAGCATCATAATCCACGGGAAAGTAGACAAGGCTCCTGCTATCAGAACGAATGTCAAAATAATAGAAATTAGATAGACGCGAGGAACTCTAAATTTGAGATGCTTAAGAGAGAAGGTTGGAACACTGCTGACCATCAATAAAGAAATAATGACAACCAAACAGGCAATCGGCATTAAAAAAGAAGACATGTCAAACCCCAAAAAAGACACATAAAGGGGCGAAAGAACCATAACGCCTGCAACGGGAGATGGAACGCCTACGAAAAAGTTTTGCATCCAAACCGGCATTTTTTCACTTTCATCTGATGAAATAGCATCTTGAAGGACATTGAATTTCGCTAAACGTAAAGCTGCACAAACAACATATAAAATCACAACCAACCAGCCTAATCGGCCTATCTCGTTAAGTTGCCAAAGATAAATCATTATAATTGGTGCGATACCAAAATTGAAGAAATCTGCAAGAGAGTCGAGTTGACCGCCTATTTTACTTTCAGCCTTGAGCGCACGAGCGACACGTCCATCTATCGCATCGAGGAAAGCAGCAATAAAAATAAATTCGACCGCCAATTCATAGCGCCCCTCAAGCGCAAAACGGAAAGAGTTCAATCCGGCGCAAAGTGCAAGCGTAGTAATAATGCTGGGAACAAGGGTTCTGAAATAAACGAAATTACCCTGCTTAACCTCCTGCTTATTAGCTTGCTTGATATCTGGGTTTTGGCTTGTATTTGAGTTAGATTTCTTAATGACTATTTCAGCCTTTCAGAGCTGTCCTTTTTAAGTTGAATTAATACTGCCAATTAAATTGGGTCTGCAACACGTTGTACTTGATTATCTGAGTCCTTTAAATCAGCCACGATAGTTTCACCACCGAGAACTTGCTGACCGACAGCAACTTTTGGCGCTATACCATCCGGCAGATAAACATCAACGCGGCTTCCAAAACGTATCAGACCAAATCTTTCTCCGGTTTTGAGGTTTTCACCCTCCTCCACCCAGCATAAGATTCTCCGAGCCACGAGGCCAGCAATTTGAACGACAACCATTTCCTTACCGTCTGGAAGTTCTAACAAAAGAGATTGTCTTTCATTTTGGTCGCTTGCTTTTTCCAAATCAGCGCTCAAAAACTTACCTGTACGATAAAGAGATTTTTTAATTTTTGCCGTATGAGGAACGCGATTAATATGACAGTTAAACACATTCAAAAAAATTGAAATCCGTGTCATTGGTGTTTCGCCAAGCTCAAGCTCCTGAGGCGGCACAGCTTCTGTTATCATATTCACAACACCATCAGCTGGGCTAATGACCAACCCTTCCTGATTGGGAACATATCTCAGTGGATCTCGAAAAAAATAGGCGCAAAAAATTACGCCAATCACGCCAAGCCAACCCAAAAAAGTCGAAACAAAAAACAGAGCTATCGTAGCGGCTGCAAAAATAAGTATAAATCTGTATCCCTCCGGATGAATTGGCAATATCAGAGATAGAAAATTATGCATGTTAAGCTCCTTATTGTTCTGTAATTTATAATATCACGCTTTAACGTCACGGATTTATCAGAATCATCATTAAGTCTAGATATTATACTAAACTGAGGTTTTTTTATGACCAAGTCTGTTTGTGTTTTTTGTGGTTCGAGAGACGGCAGTTTGCCGGAATTTCAAGAGGTTGCAGTTGAGTTAGGGCGTTCTTTAGCCAAAGCCGGTATAAATCTCGTATATGGTGGTGGTCAAGTCGGATTGATGGGGCATCTCGCACGAGCTGCGCTGGCAGATGGTGGACATGTAACCGGTATTATTCCTGAATTTTTAAATAAACGTGAAATACGTTTTGATGAAGTATCTCTGGTTGTCGAAACAAAAACCCTTCGCGATAGAATCAAAAAAATGGAAGAACATTCGGATGCGTTTATCGTGTTACCGGGCGGAATTGGTACGCTTGATGAATTGATGCAGATGTTCACGATGAATCTTTTAAAGCAACAAAACAAACCGATTTACATCCTCAATTTAAATGGTTTCTGGAATCCCTTTTTCACTATGATGGATGCATTTGAAGATGCCGGATTTATTTATCCCGGTAGTCGGGAATTGTTAAAAATCTGCACAACAGTTGAAGATGTAATATTGGCTATAGAAACCGATAGCTAATCAGTATCAGAAGGGTTTGATGAGACGCCTTCTTTCATGAGCTTATAGACAATGCTGTCATGAAGTGCCTGAAAACTGGCGGCAACAATGTTTTCTGATACTCCGACAGTCCTCCATGAATGGCCTTCACCATCAGCACTTTCAATCAACACGCGGGTCACCGCGCCGGTACCTGTATTAAGAATACGCACTTTAAAATCAACGAGGCGCATGTCTGTGAGATATGGCGCGTATCTTCTCAAATCTGCTCGAATAGCCATATCTAATGCATTAACCGGACCATTACCTTCACCGGTGGTGGTGACGCTTTGCCCATCAATATTCAAACTAACTTCTGCCGTTGCGCGAGGCGCGGGATTGGCCTCATCCCAAGCAACTTTCACTTCATAATTATGGACATTAAAATAGGTCGGTAAGGTACCCAGCATTTCATGTGCCAATAATTCAAAAGAGGCACCGGCACTGTCAAAACTATAGCCCTCTAGTTCTTTGTGCTTAATGCCAGACAGGATACGCTCTACTGCAGAATTATCTTCACCAACAGATATCCCGGCTGACTCGAGACGAGCCAGAATGTTACTTCGCCCCGCCTGGTCCGAGACAAGAATAATACGCGCATTACCCACTATTTCAGGATCAACATGCTCATAAGTAGAGGGGTCCTTCATAACAGCAGAGACATGAATCCCGCCTTTATGGGCAAAGGCATTATCCCCGACATAAGGTGCATGCCGGTTGGGAGTTCGATTAAGAATATCATCCAACAGAAGCGAGGTTTTTTTGAGTTTACTCAAGTTGGCTATATCAATACCGGTTTTATATTTATCGGCATAACCTGGCTTCAAAAGCAAACTTGGAATAAGCGAAACCATATTCGCATTGCCGCAACGCTCACCCAAACCATTTAAAGTGCCTTGCACCTGACGAACCCCGCCATCAATAGCTGCGAGAGAATTGGAAACAGCGTTTTCCGTATCATTATGAGCATGGATACCAAGCCTATCACCGGGGAAACGAGTCGAAAGTGCTGAAATAATGTCATAAACATCGCCCGGTAATGTTCCACCATTCGTATCACACAGCACAGCCCAACGCGCGCCTGACTCAAGCGCTGTATCAATGCAGGATAACGCATAATCAGGATTTGCTTTGTAACCATCAAAAAAATGTTCGCAGTCAATCATGGCTTCTTTATCATGCTCAAGAATGGCTTTCACACTCTCCGAAATGCATTCAAGGTTTTCTTCAAGACTGATATTCAACGCGACATCGACATGATAATCCCAGCTTTTAGCTACAAGACAAACAGCCTGAGCCTCAGCACCCAGAATTTGAGCAAGCCCAGGATCATTAGCCGCTGACCGTCCGGCACGTTTTGTCATACCAAAAGCAGTCATTTTTGCTTGAGACAAATTATGCGACTTTGAGAAAAAATTGGTATCCGTTGGGTTGGCACCTGGATAGCCGCCTTCTACATAATCCAGCCCTAAGTCATCCAGCGTCTTGGCAATGGTGATTTTATCATCAACAGAAAAGTCCACGCCAGCAGTCTGCTGCCCGTCTCTTAGAGTTGTGTCAAATAAGTAGAGCCTTTCAAGGCTGTTATCTTCACTCATTGTCTCAATAATTATCCCTTGAGACGATTCTTGACATGCGTCGGGCCGATAAGCAACAGCAGGTTTTGCATTTCAGGTCCATGAGCCTGACCTGTCAAAGCTTTACGAAGTGGCATGAAAAGTTCTTTACCCTTCCGACCCGTAGATTGCTTCAGTTCAGTCGTCCATTGGGACCAGCTTGTTTCGTCCCATGGCTCAATAGGCAAACAGTTCATTGCCGTATCAAGATAATCTCGATCTTCAGGGTCAATCAAACTTTCAACTGGACCTTGAATAATCTGCCAAAGTGCAACAGCGTCCTCAAGCTTGTCGATATTTCCCTTCACAGTCTCCCAAAAAAATGTGCCAGTTTGCATGTCATCACAATTAATGCCGAGAGATGACAATTTATCTGCAACTTTTTCATAAGGCAGACTTTGCAATAATTTCACATTCAATCTTTGCAACTCTGCCGGGTCAAAGCGCGCAGGTGCTCTGCCGAGGCGT